>LSIG01000137.1 GCA_001556125.1 Rhizobiales bacterium CCH10-E5
ACCGATCAAATCATCCCGACATAAACGCCTTGCCAAAGGGGGCGTCCACATATGAATCACGAAATCGACGTCGCTGGAATCGGCCGGACGGACTTATGAGTTTACGGCCTAGAGGCTATCCGCGGAGATCAGGCAACGCAGGCTTCGGTTGCGGAAATTGAGCTTCTCCGCTCCCAACTCCGAAGTCCATGGCTTTACCACTGCGTCAATCGGATCGGACAGATTGGAGCCTTCAGTAATAACGACATTAGTAGTCTTAACTCGCTTGCTCGAACAGTTGCGAAGCGTTCTGACCTGCTGGAAGAGCATCCGGGCCTGGCGACAATCACCACCTCATCGGCGCGCGATGCATGGATCGGGTTTGCCTATACGAAGAGCGGCCATGATGTCGTACTGACGCAACTCGCCGCTCAGCATGCTAATGCTGCCACGCTTCGACATTACCTTAACCGGCGGCGCTATAGACGCCACTCCGAAGGGATAATCCGACGCGTCCAAGATGTGGTGTTTGCTGAGATCGAGACGAAGAAGGCGATCGACGCGACCCGCATACGCATGCTGGTGCAGATGGGCAGGGTAACCGCTGAGCAGGAACGGCGGTTGCTTGACCTGCGCCAGCGAACGAAACTCGGTATGGGTTGCCTTGATCCCACCAATCCACCGCCAGATATAGCTCCAGGGCACAGGGCTGGCGCTCTCTGTGCGGTCCAGCGCTGTACAGGTTGCGTTCTCGGCGTCGTGTTCGCCGAAAGCATTGGCCCATTGGCCCACGCAAAGGCCGAGTTGATGCACCTTCGCCGCCAGCTTCCGATAGCGACCTGGATAGGCTCGAGTTTTGAGGAAGAGATGAGGTCAATTGACGAGACGCTCTCGCAGTTCCCGGCTGAAATCGTCGATCAGCACGTCACGGATTGGGCGGCGCGGATCCAAAACGGAGAAATCATCGTCCATGACGTCTATCCTCTCTATTGATCGCGTTGCCGGATTCAATGATTGGCGCAACGGCATTGTGTCGTCACTCGGAGACCTTTCTCAGCTTGGTAATACCGAATGGGACATCATCAAGAATATTGAGTGCTTTCCAGGATCGAGAATAGGCGATGACACAATCACCGTCCCCGAAGATTGGCTCCCAGTTGGGATTACGCGTCGCTTATCCCACCGGACAGTCAATATGGCGGTCTTTCGGCAGGCGGACCCTGTTTCAAAGTCCCAACAGCGTTGGGATGAGAGCTTTCGGCGGAGCGTGTTAGCCCTATGGCTGCCGCGGCTCACCCATAGCGGCCTAAGGACTTATAAGCCGTCGAGTTGGCTCTCCGCTGTTCAGCATTTGATGCGGGCGGCCAAATGGCAGCTGCAGGAGCGCCCTCACCCAGACGGCCTGCTTTGGTCTCACCTAGAGATCCGCGACTTTCTTGCAATGCAGGCTGCCGTCTCGGATTCTGAGCAGAACCGCAATTTAGTTCGAAGAATAGTTCGCTGGCTAAGCTCGGCAGGCGAGCGGGGCCTTCTCATTGACGCGCCTCTCCTTTTCAAGGGAAGCGTAGCCTCGGGGCCTTTTGGCCCCAGTTTGGAGAGGTCCCAGAAGGGGCCGGCGCCTGCGCGCGCGGAAAAAGTTGAAGAGCGAAACTTTCAGCCGTTTCCAGACGAGTATGTGACCCAAATGATGTGGAGGGCACGATGGTTGCATGAAAACCTCGCGTATCAGCTATTGTCATGTTGGAACGAGCAACGTGCAATCGTGGCGCGGTTTGCTGGCCGAGGCATTAGGTCATCGAACCCGACAGTGATTGATGCGAGACGGAATGCAATCGCATCAATCGACTGGCGTGATGGGAATGGCCAAATCATTGAGCGTCTACCATTTACAATTGCGCATAAATTCGGTCAGCACTTCCAGTATTCTGACGCTTGGCCGCCCACAACCGGAAGAACGGTTTCAGTCCTGGTTGGAACGCTTCAAGCCTTAAACCTGTGTACTGTCGCATTCTGCACAGGCGCTAGGGCTGGAGAAATCGCCTCTGCAACTGACGAGTCGTTAGTTTACGGTCCTAGAGGGAACAATGAACCGCGGCTACTAGCAAGAACGTTCAAACTTGAATCCTCACTTGGAGGCACTTTCCGAGATTGGCCACTCCATCCTGTCGCTGCTCGCGCTCTTGAGATTCAAAAAGTGTTGGCGCAAAGCGTAAGGCGCGAGGGCGATCGTCATCTTTGGGTACATCACGGTATGGCGGGCGAAAAACCCTTGGGTTCGCCTTTGCTTGACATTACCAGGCAATTAGTTGCCGCAACCCAACATCTCGGTTTAACAGAGATTGCTGGAAACAGTCATCCCCACGCACATCGTTGGCGACACACCATTGCCAGGATTGTTGCGCTATCGGTCGTCGGCTCTCCTCAGGTGTTACTTGATCTATTTGGGCACCGTGACCTGGAAATGACGCTGCGCTATATGCTGTCCCATCCGGAAATTGCGGAGGAGGCGCAGAAGGTGGCGCGTGAGACGGCCTTTGCATTTTCGGAAGAAGCTATAGCAGAGACAATGAACGGGTTAGCGGGAGGTCCCGCCGCCAAGTCACTCATGAGTGGATTAGAAGATCTTCGTATGAGGCGGGGTGATCATGTTTATGGTGCGGATAGCCTTCGAGAGTTAACCGAGGTTTTGACATTTGGCGGCAAGCACTGGCAGATTGTGCGGCCGGGCGTAATTTGTACAAAGGCACCGGGCCAATTCGGTCCTTGCACTCAGGGCAGAGGAGCTCCCGATCCTGGCTCATGTCGGACGAACTGCGATCATCGTCTTGAAACGACGCGGGCAAAGAGCCATTGCTCGGCGACCATTGAAGTGCTGATAGGTGAATTAGCCCACGCGCAGGTCTGCGAACACAACATGATAGTGGCCAACCTGAAGGGTCAATTGATTGCGCAATTGCAACGTTGGGATGACATTCGAATCGAGTGGCTTGGTCGAAGTGATACTGCCAAATGGGCATGGAACGGACGTAGCCAATGAAATCTCCTGAGCCAGCCGATTCCAGTGAATCACAAATTGCTGTCGTTGGGCGCGCCGTAGCAGCAAGACGGAAGGCTTCGACTCTCGATCGCTGTAAGGAAGCTATGTCTGCTATTGAGCATGACGTAACCGCAAATGACGGAGTTTATCCATTCAATGGCGGTCGCATCACGGTGCAAGAGGTTCTACGTAGGGCGAACCTCAGCGCAGCCGCACTTGAGAAAGCTCATCATCGTAGCCTCAAGGCCGCGGTTTCTGATTGGGCGGCGCTATCGTCTAAGCGAATTGCAGGCAGCTCCAAAACCATCAGAAGAATAGTAACGCAGCGCGTCTCTGATGCCAATAGTCAAGTTAGGCAGATTCAACAAAGATGGGCAGAGGCTGAACTTGCGTACGTCGATGCACAAAACGAAATCGCGCGCTTGTCCCGAGAGAATGCTGGGCTACGACACGAATTGGACGTGCTTCGCAACGAAATTTCAAATAATGCAGTGGTACCGTTTAAGCGTTGAAGCAAAACACTAGCTCAGGACCGCAGCTTCGATCTGTTGAGCAAAAGCAGCCCCGTCAACAGGACGCGTAATTGGGTTATAATGAAGCGCTCGAAAAACTGGCTCGAAAAGAGGCTCGGGACCGGCCCAATCTCCTCTCTCCAAAACGCCAGTTGGGTGAGATCGATTGACTACTAGCCAAAACACGGAAGCCAGCTGAAACACATCTGACGCAGCATTTATTTCGTCAGTGCGTCCGACACTCCGATTGTTTGCCTCCGGCGACATCCAAAATCGCGGACCCACGATCATCCAATCCGGCGTGATGCGCTCTGCCGGTGGACTATCGTGCAGATCGCAAAGTCCGTAGTCACTTAAAACCCATCGATCACCGATCACCAGTATATTTTCTGGCTTGATATCACGATGGACAGCTTTGGTGTGCAGTACGCCTAAGAGTCCGTCCCGGAACTCATGACGCTCGCGCGATGCGGCGGATAAGAACCATGG
>LSIG01000138.1 GCA_001556125.1 Rhizobiales bacterium CCH10-E5
CCATGGTTCTTATCCGCCGCATCGCGCGAGCGTCATGAGTTCCGGGACGGACTCTCAGGTTTCCACAGTGTTTCATCTCAAGTCTCGTTATTCGTTTCTCTCGTTGACCATGATGAAGACGATGCCTAGCGTCACGCTGCTTCCAGCTCTTTTGAGGGGAAGTTATACCGATGCTGGGGGGTGTCCATGTATATCGTCATCGATGACCGGGTTCTTGTCACCGAAGGATATCAGTCTCTGTTTACGGGCGAGGGCGTTCCGGCCATCGGTTTCACCCCCTCGCGCTTCCAGGAATGGGTCGAGGATACCTCGGCCGATCACCTCAGCAGCGTCGAGGCTTTTCTGATCGGCGACTGCGCCGAGCGGTCGAGCTTTCCGACCATGATCCGCCGCCGTTCGCAGGCGCCGGTGATCGCGATGAACGAGGCCTCCTCGCTCGAAAAGACGCTGGAGCTCTTCGCCGCCGGCGTGGACGATGTGGTCCGCAAGCCGGTGCATGTCCGCGAGATCCTAGCCCGGGTGAACGCGATGCAGCGCCGGGCCGAGAAGCGCCGCGCGAGCGACGACGAGGTCACGATCGGCGAGATCAAGGTCCATTTCGACGGCAGCGATCCCGAGGTCGCCGGCGAGGCGATGGCGCTGCCGCGCCGCGAGCGCCGGATCCTCGAATTCCTGATGCGCAATCGCGGCCGCTGGGTGACGAAGACCCAGGTCTTCAACGCCGTCTACGGGCTGTTCGACGCCGAGGTCGACGAGGCCGTGGTCGAGAGCCATGTCAGCAAGCTGCGCAAGAAACTGCGCGAGCGGCTCGGCTACGACCCGATCGAGTCCAAGCGCTATCTGGGTTACACGATCTCCTGACGCGCGCCCCGGCCGCTGGGCCGGGGCCGGCTTTACCGTCCGTATCGGACAGTCTTCGTTTCCCTTTCTTGTCTCCAGGTTTCGCCGAGGCCAGCTTCACGCAAGTCAATCCTCCTAACGTCGTCTGGTCACGACAAGGGAGGCTTCCGGTGGAGCCCATCCATCTCTTCGATCTCGCCGCCCAGCAGTCGCGCTGGCTCTCCGTTCGACAGAACGCCGTCTCGCAGAACATCGCGAATGCCAACACGCCGCGCTACACCGCGCGCGATGTCGAGCCCTTCGACGCGGTGGTGCGCAAGACCACGCTGTCGCTGGCGGCGACCGAGCCCAACCATATCTCCTCGACGCCGGCCGAGGCGCTGACCGCCCGGCCGCGCAAATCCGACAGCTGGTCCACCGTGCATTCCGGCAATTCGGTCAGCCTCGAGCAGGAAATGCTCAAGGCCGGCGAGATCAGCCGCAACCACGCCTTCACGACCAACATCGTGCGCAGCTTCCACCGGATGATGATGACCGCGATCAAGGGCTGACCAGCTCCGCGCAAGCATTCGTCGCTCGAATACAGTCCAGAGTGAGTACAAAGCCATGATCGACCCTCTCGACGCTTCGATGAAGATCGCCGGTGCCGGCCTCCAGGCCCAGTCGACGCGGATGCGCGTCGTCTCGGAGAACCTGGCCAACGCCCAGGCCACCGGCACGACCCGCGGCGCCGATCCCTACCGCCGCAAGACCGTGACCTTCGAGAGCGCGATGAACCGGGCGCTGGGCGTCTCGCTCGTCAAGATCAAGGGCGTCGGCGTCGACAAGGCGCCCTTCCGCGTCGAGTTCGAGCCGAGTCATCCGGCCGCCGACGAGAAGGGCTACGTCAAGATGCCGAACGTCTCGCTGCTGCTCGAAATGGCCGACATGCGCGAGGCGAACCGCTCCTACGAGGCCAACCTGCAGATGATCAAGCAGGCACGCTCGATGCAATCCATGACCATCGATCTTTTGAGGAACGGCTGATGCTCAACGCGATTTCCGCTCTCGCGCCGGTCGCGAGCCAGGTCACCCAGGGTCTGTCGGGCCTCGCCGGCGCCAGCCTGCGCCAGGGCGCGACCCCTGCCGCGGGCGCCGCCCAGCCCGGCGCCGATTTCGGCTCGGTCCTCGCCAATGTGGCGCAGAACTTCGTCGACAAGCTCGCCGAGGGCGAGGCCCAGGCCGTGGCCGGCATCCAGGGGAAGGCCGCGGTTCAGGACGTCGTCCAGGCGGTGATGTCGGCCGAGCAGTCGCTGCAGCTCGCCATGGCGATGCGCGACAAGGTCGTCGGCGCCTATCAAGAATTCATGCACATGGCGATTTGAGGACCGAACCGATGAAAGTCCTCGCCATCGCGGCCACCGGCATGAGCGCGCAGCAGCTCAATGTCGAGGTCATCGCCAACAACATCTCCAACATCAACACGACGTCGTTCAAGCGGGCGCGGCCGGAGTTCACCGACCTGCTCTACCAGACCGAGCGCTCGCGCGGCGTGCCCAATCGCGGCGGCGACGGCTCGATCCCCGAGGGCGCCTCGCTCGGGCTCGGCGTCCGCGCGGCGGCGATCCGCAACCTGCACATCCAGGGCGCGATGACGCAGACCGGCAACCGGCTCGACCTCGCCATCGACGGGCGCGGCTGGTTCAAGGTCACGGCGCCGGAGGGCGAGACGCTCTATGCCCGCGCCGGCACCTTCAACACCAATGCCGATGGCGACATCGTCACGGCCGACGGCTATCTGCTCGATCCGGCGATCCGGGTCCCGGCCGATGCGGTCGACGTCACGGTCAACGAATCCGGCCTCGTGCTCGCCAAGATCCCGGGCGAGGTGCAGCCGCGCCAGCTCGGCCAGATCACCCTGGCGAATTTCGCCAACGATGCCGGGCTCGAGCCGCTCGGCGGCAACCTCTACCGCGAGACCGTGGCCTCGGGGCAGCCGACCGACGGCAACCCGACCGCGATCGGCTTCGGCAAGCTGCGGCAGGGCTATCTCGAGGCGTCGAACGTCGATCCCGTGAAGGAGATCACGGCGCTGATCTCGGCGCAGCGCGCCTATGAGATGAACGCCAAGGTCATCACCGCCGCCGACCAGATGGCCGGCACCGTCTCCAACGGCATCCGGTGAGGCGCGTGATGGTCCGCCCGACGCTGCGCCGGAAGGGTTTCGCCGCGACCATGCTCGCCGCCGCTCTGGGCCTGTTTCCGGCCGGCCCGGTTCAGGCCAACCCGGCGGCGGTGACGCTGCCGGTCCCGGCGGTCACGCTCTATCCGGGCGACGTCATCGCCGATGTGCATCTGGTCGATCGCGCCTTCCGGGTGGCCGGGCGGGTGGCGGTGGACAACCGGCTCGCTCTGGTCGGCAAGGTGGTGCGGCGCACGCTGCTGCCGGGTCAGCCGATCCCGCTCAACGCGGTCGACGATCCCAAGGTGGTACGCCGCGGGGTGCCGACCCAGGTCGTGTTCCGCGAGAGCGACCTCGTCATCACCGGCATCGTCGAGCCGATGGCCTCGGCCTCGGTCAACGAGATGGTCAAGGCGCGCAATCCCGACACCGGGCTGATCGTGGTCGGCGTCGTCCAGGCGGACGGCACGATCCGCGTCGGGAGCGAATGATGACGCTCGCCTCGCGACTGATCGTCGGCCTCTGCGCGTTCGCCCTGGCGCTGACCGGCGCAATGCCGGCCCGCGCTTCGGTGCGGATCAAGGACATCGCCGGGCTGCAGGGGGTGCGCGACAACCAGCTCGTCGGCTACGGGCTCGTCATCGGCCTGCAGGGCACGGGCGACAGCGTGCGCAACTCGCCCTTCACCGGCCAGGCCCTGCAATCCATGCTCGACCGGCTCGGCGTGAACGTCCGCAATTCGGCGCTGCGCACGCGCAATGTCGCGGCGGTGATCGTGACGGCGGACCTGCCGGCCTTCGCCGGCCGCGGCAGCCGGATCGACGTCTCCGTCGCCTCGATGGGGGACGCGACCTCGCTGCTCGGCGGCACGCTCGTCGTCACCTCGCTCCTGGCGGCGGACGGGCAGACCTACGCGCTGGCGCAGGGCCGCCTGAACGTGTCGGGCTTCTCCGCGCAGGGCGAGGCCGAGCGGCTGACGCAAGGGGTGACCACGGCCGCGCGCATTCCCGGCGGCGCGCTGGTCGAGCGCCAGATCCCCGACCAGCTCTCGACGCTGCATGTGCTGTCGCTCGAACTGCGCAATCCCGATTTCGTCACGGCCGAGCGCGTCGCCGGCGCGATCAACGCCTTCACCCGCGACCGCTACAAGTCGACCGTCGCCTTCGCGCTCGACCACCGCACGATCAGCCTGACCCGGCCGCCCAACATGTCGACCGCGCGTTTCATCGCCGAGATCGAGCGGCTGGAGCTGGAGCCGGATTCGCCCGCCCGCGTCGTCGTCGACGAGCGCACCGGCACGGTGGTGATCGGCCGCGACGTCAAGATCTCCACGGTCGCCGTCACCCATGGCAATCTGACGGTGCGCGTCACCGAGACGCCGATGGTCTCGCAGCCGGAGCCGCTGAGCAACGGCCAGACGGTGGTGGTGCCGCGCACGCAGATCGAGGCGCAGCAGGGCAATGGCCGGCTCGCCATCATTAACGGCGCCAACCTGCACACGTTGGTGCGCGGCCTCAACCAGATCGGGCTCAAACCCGCGGGGATCATCGCGATCCTGCAGGCGATCAAGACCGCGGGTGCGCTCCAGGCCGACCTCGTCGTGCAGTAGTGCGCCGGGGCGGCGCCGGCTCGCCGGCGCGCCAGCCCCGCGAAAGCGACGCCCGCTAGAACCCAATCATCGACCATCGAGCCGAGGGGGCGCCATGCCGTCGAAGCCTTTCCCTTTCCTATGCCTGCTGCCGGTCCTGCTGCTGGCTCCCGGTTCCGGCGCCGTCGCGGCGCCGACCCAGACGCCGCCCGCGGCCGCCCCGGCCGCCCTGACCTCGGATGCAGCGAGCTACTGCGCCGCGATCCGCGATCCGGCGGCGGAGGCCCGCTTCGCCTGGCAGGCGAACCAGCTCAAGAGCCTGGAGGCCAGGCTCGCCGAGACCCTGAAGAAGCTCGAGGAGCGCAAGGCCGAGCTGCAGCTGCTCACCGACCAGCGCGCCGCCGAGGTCAAGCAGGCCGAGGCCCGCATGACCGACATCTTCGCGCGGATGCGTCCCGAAGCCGCCGCGCTTCAGCTCTCGGCGATGGATCAGGGCGTGGCGGTGGCCGTGCTCAGCAAACTGCCCGCCCGGGCCGCCAGCGCCGTCCTCAACGAGATGGAGGCCTCGCGCGCCGCCCAGCTCGCCGAGGTGATGGGCGGCCGGCGGGCCCTCCCGACCTCTTCCCCAACCGGAGTCCAGACCCGATGAAGGCCCTCATTCTCGCGGCTTGCGCCGTAACCCTCGCCGGCTGCGGCACCGACATGGCCGAGCTCAACCGCGAGCCCGTGATGTCACGTGTCGGCAGCGGCCTCGCCGTCCAGCGCGACGCGATCCCGCTCGGCACGCCGCCCGGCCGGGGCGTCGATGTCGCCTTCAACTCGATCTACACGCGCCAGAGCGAGGACCTGTTCCGCGACACCCGCGCCATGAAGACGGGCGACGTCGTGACGGTGAAGATCTCGATCAACGACAAGGCCAAGCTCGACAACAAGTCGGACCGCTCGCGCAATTCCGCCGCCAAATACGGCCTCGGCTTCCTCGCGAATTTCAACGGCGCCTCGGGCGATGCCTCTGCGAGCGCGAACGCCAGCTCCGACACCTCCTCGCGCGGCCGGGGCCTGACCGACCGCTCCGAAGAGGTCGAGATGTCGGTCGCCGCCGTGGTCACCGAGATCCTGCCCAACGGCAATCTCGTCATCAACGGCTCGCAGGAGGTGCGCGTGAACTACGACATGCGCGTGCTCAACGTCACCGGCATCGTGCGCCCGCGCGACATCACCGGCAACAACGTCGTCTCCTACGAGAAGATCGCCGAGGCACGGATCTCCTATGGCGGGCGCGGCCGCGGCATGGAGGTGCAGCAGCCGGCCTGGGGCCAGCAGCTCGTCGACAAGGTCACCCCCTTCTGATGGCGCGCTCCCTGCCCAGGCTGGCCGGCCCGCGCGGGAGCCGGAGGATTGCGCCTCGGGCGCTGCTCGCGGCGGGGCCGGTCATGATCCTGACCGCGCTGGCGGCGGCGGCCGGCGCGCTCTGGGGCTTCCGCGTCGTCGGCACCGTCGAGAGCACGGTGATGAAGCGGATGGAGGCGGCGACGCCCGATCTCGCGGTCAACCCGCAGATGACCGGCACGCTGGTGATGAAGAAGCTGCCGCCGATCATCACCAATCTCGCGGCCCCGGCCAACACCTGGGTGCGGCTCGAGGCGGCGGTCCTGCTCGAGCAGAAGGTCGCGCTCGGTTCCGACCCGCTGGTCGGCGCCATCACCGAGGACATTCTCGGCTTCCTGCGCAGCGTCACCGCGCAGCAGATGGAAGGGGCGGCCGGCCTTCGCAATCTGCGCGAGGACCTGACGGAGCGCGTCGCGATCCGTTCCAAGGGTGTCGTGCGCGACATCGTCATCGAAACGCTGGTGGTGCAGTGACCCGGATTCTCGCGACATGTCTGATCCTGCTGGCCGGCATCGCCGGGGCGCAGGCGCAGTCCTTCGGGCTCGACGGCCTTCTGCCGCAGGGCGGGGCCTCGGCCTCGGGCCGCATCGTCCAGATCGTGGCGTTGCTGACGGTGCTGTCGGTCGCGCCCGGGCTGCTGATGATGGTCACGAGCTTCAGCCGCTTCGTGATCGCGCTGTCCTTCCTGCGCTCCGGGCTCGGCCTGCAGAGCACGCCGGCCAATCTGATCCTGGTCAGCCTGGCGCTGTTCATGACCTTCTTCGTGATGGCCCCGACCTTCGACAAGGCTTGGCAGGACGGCGTGCTGCCGCTGGTCGAGAACCGGATCAGCGAGGGCGAGGCCTATGCGAAGATCACCGCACCCTTCCGCGACTTCATGCTGGCGCAGACGCGGCCGCAGGATTTGCGCCTCTTCGCCGATCTCGCACCGGCGAGCATTCGGCCGCAGGACCCGGCGCAGGCGGTCGATCTCCGGGTGCTGATCCCGTCCTTCATGATCTCCGAACTCCGGCGCGCCTTCGAGATCGGCTTCCTGATCGCGCTGCCCTTCCTGGTGATCGACATGATCGTAGCGACGATCGTGATGTCGATGGGCATGATGATGCTGCCGCCGACGGTGATCTCGCTGCCCTTCAAGGTGATCTTCTTCGTCCTGATCGACGGCTGGAACCTGCTGATCGGCGGGCTGGTGCGCTCCTACAGCTGAGCGGGGACAAGCGGCCCCGCCAATCCCCTCGGCTGCTGTCGGGGCGATGATGGCCTCCTTCTCGGAGGGCGGCCATGTCGATGCAGCAAAGCGGAGCGGATTCAGGCGTTTCCCTCACATCCGCGGCCCTGTCGGTCACGCAGGAGCGCCTGTTGCGGCTGGCGCCGCAGGGGCGCGCCGGGATCGTGGCGGGGCTCGCCGCTTCGTTCGACCGTTCGGCTGCGGCGGCCGGGATCACCACCCGCCTGCGGCTCTGCCATTTCCCGGCCCAGGCTGCTCATGAGAGCGACCGTTTCCGGACGCTGGAGGAATATGGCGGACCGGCCTACTTCGCCCGCTATGACGGGCGCCGCGATCTCGGGAACACCCAGGCCGGCGACGGCGCGCGCTACCATGGCCGCGGCCTCTTCCAGCTCACCGGCCGCGCCAATTACCGCCGCTATGGCGCGTTGATCGGCCTCGACCTGGAAGGCTCGCCCGAACGGGCGAAGGAGCCGGCCGTCTCGCTGGCGATCGCCTTCGCCTATTGGCGCGACCGCGGCTGCAACGCGGCCGCCGATGCCGATGACCTCGTGGCGGTGACGAAGCTCATCAATGGCGGGCGCAACGGACTTGCGCAGCGCCGGCAGTTGCTGGCGCTGGCGAAGACGATCTGGGTCTGAGATTTGCGTCATTCTCGGGCTTGACCCGAGAATCTCATAACCAGCTCCCTCTGGTGTCCGAGATGGTCGGGTCAAGCCCGACCATGACGTGCGTGCCCGGTTTTTATGCGTGCCCGGCCTTCAGCGCCTGGTCGAGATCGGCATAGAGGTCGTCGAGATCCTCGATGCCGGTCGAGAGGCGCAGCAGGTCCGGCGGGCAGGGGGAGCCGGCGCCCTCGATCGAGGCGCGATGCTCGATCAGGCTCTCGACGCCGCCGAGCGAGGTCGCGCGCTTGTAGAGTTCGACATGCGCGGCCGCCTTCACCGCCGCCGCCTCGCCGCCGACCACCTGGACCGAGAGCATGTAGCCGAAGCCGCCCTCCATCTGGCGCGCGGCGATGTCGTGGCCGGGATGCTGCGGCAGGCCGGGATAGAGCACGCGCGCCACCAGCGGATGGGCCGAGAGCTTCTGCGCCAGCGCCATCGCCGAGGCGCTCTGGCGCTCCTGCCGGACATGGAGCGTGCGCATGCCGCGCATCAGCAGATAGGCCTCGAAGGGCCCCAGGATCCCGCCCTGGCCCTTGCGCACGGTCTTGATGCGGTTCCAGAATTCGTCGTCCTCACGGGCGCAGAGCGCGCCGGCGACCACGTCGGAATGGCCGTTCAGCACTTTGGTCGCGGCATGCATGACGATGTCGGCGCCGAGCTGAAGCGGGCGGGTGTGGACCGGCGAGGCGCAGGTCGAATCGACGGCCAGCTTGGCGCCGGCCTTGTGGGCGATCTCGGCGGCGGCCGCGATGTCGGTGATCGTCCAGAGCGGGTTCGAGGGCGTCTCGGCCCAGACGAGCTTGGTCCTGCCGGGCTTCACCGCGGCCTGCAGAGCGGCGAGGTCGTCGGTCTCGACGAAGTCGATGACGAGGCCCCAGCGGGTCGCTTCCGTCAGCAGCCAGGAACGCAGCGCCCAGTACATCACCTTGGAGGCGACGACGTGGTCGCCCGGCGAGAGCGCTTGGAAGACGGCAGTCGCCGCCGCCATGCCTGAGCCGAAAAGGAGCGCGCCGGCCTGCGCCTGCTCCAGCATGGCGAGCACGCTCTCGGCCTCGCGCGTCGTCTCGTTGTCGGGGCGGCCATAGACGAAGCCGCCGGAGTAGCCGTTGTCCTCGTCGCGGATATAGGTCGTCGAGACATGGATCGGCGGCACCACGCCCTTGGTCAGCGGGTCGATCTTGCCCATGGCCTGCGCGGCGAGGGAGCGGGGGTGGAAAGAGCGCTTCGGCATGACGATCCGCGAAAGTTCCAGGAGGGACTAAAGACGCATCTGGCGCAGGCGAGGGGCGCGGCGCAAGTGCCGCGACCTTGCCAGGAACGCAGGACGCCTCCATGTCACGATCATGAGCATTTCACCATCATCCTCGGCGTCCGGCCCGCGCCCGGTCTGGATCGACGTACTGATCGCGATCCTGCCCGTCGTCGCCGTCTCGCTGCTCGGCAACGCCGTGACGATCCCGCAGGTGACGACCTGGTACCCGACGATCGCCAAGCCGCCCTTCAACCCGCCCAACTGGGTGTTCGGCCCGGTCTGGACGACGCTGTTCGCGCTGATGGCCTACGGTGTCTTCCGCATCCTGCGGCTGCCGGCCGGGACGCCCGGGCGGACGAAGGCGCTCGCGGTCTACCATCTCCAGCTCGCGCTGAACCTCGCCTGGTCCTGCGTCTTCTTCGGGCTGAACAGCCCGCTCGGCGGCATCCTGGTGATCCTGCCCTTCCTCGGTCTGATCTTGTGGATGATCGCGCTCTTCGCCCCGCTGGACCGGCTCGCGGCCCATCTGCAGTGGCCCTATGTCGCCTGGGTCTCCTTCGCGACGCTGCTCAACGTCTCGATCTGGTGGCTGAACCGCTAGCAGCGGACGTCAGCCGATCGAGCGCTCGATCACGTCCAGCACGGTGCTGCGCAGTTCGGCGATGGTGAAGGGCTTGGTCATCACCTCCTCCACAATGGCGTCGAGGCTGCGGGCGCGCTCGCGCTGCTCGGCATAGCCCGTCATCAGCATGATCGGCAGGTCCGGAAAGGCCTGCTTGGCGGCGAGCGCCAGCGCGATCCCGTCCATCAGCGGCATGCGGATATCGGTCAGCAGCAGGTCGAAATGGCCGCCCTCGGCGATCAGCGTGTCGAGCGCCTCGGCCCCGTCGGCCGCCGTCAGACAGGAATGGCCGTCCATGGCCAGGCCGCGCGCCACCAGCGTCCGCAGCGGCTCCTCGTCATCGACCACCAGAATGCGCGACATGGCTCAGATCCCCGGGAGGCCGGCCTGGTCGGCGGTTTCGACGACGCCGACATAGGGCAGCTGCCGGTAGGAATGGGCAACATCCATGCCATAGCCCACGACGAAATAGTCCGGGCATTCGAAGCCGACATGCTCGGCCGCGATGTTGACCGCGCGCTTGCCCGGCTTCTCCAGCAGAACCGCGCAGGAGACCTTCGCGGCGCCGCGCGCGGCCAGCAGGTCCTTGGCGAAGGCCAGCGTACGGCCCGATTCTAGGATGTCGTCGACCAGCAGCACCTCGCGGCCGCGGACATCGCTCTGGACGTCGCGCAGGATCTCGACCTGGCCGGAGGAGACGGTGGCGGCGCGATAGCTCGAGAGATGTACGAACTCGACCTGGGGGGACATGCCGACGCGATGCATCGCGCGGATCAGATCGGCGACGAACATGAAGCTGCCCTTGAGCACCGCCACCACCAACAAGTCGGCCGGGGCGGTCGCGGCGATCGCCGCCGCCATCTCCTCGTTGCGGCGCGCGATCGTCGCCTCGTCGTACAGCACCCGGATGCGCCGTGGCTCCGACATGATGGGGTCGTCCTTTCACGGACCGCGCCGCGCGGGCGCGTCCTGCAGATGATGTCTGGATTTGAGGTTTAGAGCGCCTGATCGGAACTGAACAGGCCTGCGCGCGGCCGCATGGCCGCCGACACGATCCGCCGGGTCAGTGCTGCCCCGTCTTGTCGGGCCCCGAGGCGGCGAAGCGCACCAGCACGGTCTGCCCCGTCGCCGGCGGCGCGGCCAGCCGGGCGCGGAAGCGCATCAGCTCCGCCGGCTCGAGCTCCGGCCGCGGCGGATCGGTCTTCCAGCTGTAGAGCGTCTGCCCGGAGGCATCCTGAACCGCGACCTCGATCGGCGGCACGCGCGTCTGGCTTTTGGCGATGTTGGTGACGTCGCCCTCGACCACGAGGAAGCGCCCGGCGGCATCCTCGACGAGGCCGCTCTCGACCGACCCGAGTTTGAGGCCGCGGACATTGACGGGGAGGCCGAGCGTCTCGAAGACGTCGGCGAGTTGCGGGGCGGCCCGCGCCACCCTGTCGCGCTGGACCACGAGCAGGCCCAGCCCGGCGATGCCCAGCAGGGAGAGCGAGGCGGCGGCGACGACGGCGCGGGAGGGCTTCGCCTTGGCCTTGGCGCCCTTGCGGGCTGGGCGGCCGGAGCGCTTGCCGCGCGGGGCGGCCGGGACAGCTTCGCCCGTTTGGCCCTCGGCACCGCTGTCGGGGAGCTCGTTCTCGGCGGCGACAGCGGAAACCTGGGCTTCGATCGCCGCGGCCTGCTCCAGTTCCTCGTTCAGCAGCGCCTGGGTCTCCTCCGGCGTCGGGACCGCGGGCAGTTCCGGCTCGGGATCGACATGCCACAGGGTCTGGCAGCTGGCGCAGCGCACCTTGCGTCCGTCGGGGCCGAGCTTGGCGCCGTCGAGTTCGTAGCGGCTGGCGCAGGAGGGGCAGACGATCAGCATGGCGGCGGCGGCGGTTCCCGTGCGGTTCGAGCCTGCGCCCGCCCTCGGGGCGCGTCTCCCATTGGCGGGCGGGATGGTTAACGTCGCGTGAAGAACTTGCCGCCATGCTCCGTCGCGACGGCTCTCCGCGCACCGCCAACGGGTGTAGGATTGGCCGCGAAGATTCGCCGTCTGGCGCCGGGGACGCAGGGATTTGGTTCGGTTCGAGAATGTCGGCCTGCGATACGGCATGGGCCCGGAGGTGCTGAAGGACATCACCTTCAGCATCGAGCCGCGTTCGTTCCAGTATCTGACCGGCCCGTCGGGGGCCGGCAAGACGACGCTGATGCGCCTCGTGCTGATGGCGCTGCAGCCGACGCGCGGCCTGGTGCATCTCTTCGGGCAGGACGTGTCCCGGCTCGACGCCGCGACGCTGACGGCCTTCCGCCGCCGCATGGGCGTCGTCTTCCAGGATTTCCGGCTGCTCGACCATCTCACCCTCTACGAGAACGTCGCGCTGCCGCTGCGCGTGCTCGGCAAGGAGGAGGCGAGCTACCGTGCCGAGGTCGTCGAGCTGCTGCGCTGGGTCGGGCTCGGCGAGCGGATGCATGCCGTGCCGCCGGTGCTCTCGGGCGGCGAGAAGCAGCGTGCGGCGATCGCGCGCGCCCTGATCGGACGGCCCGAACTGGTGCTGGCGGACGAGCCGACGGGCAATGTCGACCCGGCGCTCGGGCGGCGGCTGCTGCGTCTCTTCATGGAGCTCCAATCGCTCGGCACGGCGGTGGTGATCGCGACCCATGACCTCGGCCTGATGGAGCTCTACGACGCGCCGCGCCTCGTGCTCGCCGACGGACATCTGCACGTCGATGCCTGACGCCGGACATCACGAAGTGGAGCGCGAGGAGCGGGCGCTGCCGAGCAATCTGCGGCGCGACCAGCCACTGGTGCCGATCGACACGGTCGCCGGCCGGGCGCTGATGGCGGTGATCGCGATCCTGACCTTCCTGGCAGCGCTGAGCGCGGGGGCCGCCGTGCTCGCGGCACGCGCCTCCGAGCAGTGGCGCGGTGCCGTCTCGAACGAGATGACGATCCAGATCCGGCCCGATTCGCGCCGGGATATCGAGGCCGACATCGCGCGGGCCGTCGCCATGGCCCGCGAGATCGAGGGCGTCGCCGCCGTGCAGGCGATCCCGCGCGCCGAATCCGACAAGCTGCTGGAGCCCTGGCTCGGCACAGGGCTGGACCTGGTCGAACTGCCGGTGCCGCGGCTGATCGTGCTGAAGCTACGGCCGGGTGCCGGTTCGGATCTCGCCGCCTTCGGCACGGCGCTGCGTCGCGAGGTGCCGACCGCGATCCTGGACGATCACCGGCTCTGGCTGCGCCGGCTTTCGACCATGGCGAGCACGATCATCCTCTCGGGTGCGGCGGTGGTGCTGCTGGTGATGACGGCCGCGGCGCTGGCGGTGGCCTTCGCGACCCGCGGCGCGATGGCGGGCAGCCGCGACAGCGTGGAGGTGCTGCATCTGGTCGGCGCCGACGACGATTTCATCGCGCGCGAATTCCAGAGCCGTTTCGTGCGGCTCGGCCTGCGCGGGGGCGCGATCGGCGGCGGAGCGGCGATTCTCGTCATCGCCCTGCTCGGCATCCTCGCCTCGCGCTGGAGCAGTGCGCCGGAGGCCGAGCAGTTGCGGGCGATGTTTGGCGCCTTCGAGATCGGCTGGGGCGGCTATGTCGCGGTGGTGCTGGTCGCTGTCGTCGTTGCGGCGATCTCGGGCCTCGTTTCGCGGGTCACCGTGCGGCACCATCTGCGCGCCCTCGCGCAGGGGTCGGCGTGATGATGCGTCCGCCGCCCCGCGCCCCCGAGGGCCCTGCCGCGCTTATGCCCGATTGGCGAAATAGCGTGGTCGGGCGATGGCGATGATCGGCATGAGGCAGGAGAGATCGGCTCCTCTCGCGCGCCCCCTCGGGGCCGCTGGCGCCGGAAGGAGCGCGGGTCTCAGGCGCGCGGCTCTTCTGCTCGCGCTGGCGCTGCCGCTTGCGGTGCTGGCGGCGGTGCTGCTGGGCTATGTCCGCTTCGCCTCCGCCATCGTCTCGCGCGAGCCGGCCGCGGTGCCGCGCACCGATGCGATCGTGGTGGTCACGGGCGGTTCCCAGCGTGTCGGCGACGCCATCGGCCTGCTCGGGGCGGAGCGCGGCTCGCGGCTGCTGATCAGCGGCGTCAACGAGAAGACCGGCCGCGAGGAACTCGCCAAGCTGAATCCCTCGGCGCGCGAGCTGCTCGCCTGCTGCGTCGACCTCGACTACCGCGCCCGCAACACCATCGGCAACGCGATCGAGGCCCGCCGCTGGGTGCGTAACCACGGCTTCCGCTCGCTCCTGGTGGTGACCTCGAACTACCACATGCCCCGCACCATCGCAGAATTCGCCCATGCGATGCCGGGCGTGCGACTCGTGCCCCATCCCGTCGTGACCGACCAGATCGACACCGGCGGCTGGTGGCACCGCTGGAGCGCGATGCGGGTGCTCGTGCCGGAATATGCGAAGTATCTGGCGGCCCGGCTGCGCAGCTTGGTGGAGACCGATCCGGAGACCTCGCGGCTCTCCGTCATCATCGGCGGGCGCAAGCCGGTTTCGTCCAAGCCGGCCGAGCTGATGGGGCCCGAGCACGAGCGCCGCAGCCAGGTGAAAAGCGGGCCTCACGACGGCTGATCGGCGTCGCCCCGCTTGACGTGCGCCGGGGGGCGGGGTCTTTGCGCGCCATGCTCGTCCTGCGCTCGCTCCTCTTCAACGTCCTGTTCTACGCGAACCTGTCGATCTGGCTGGTCTTCATCGCGCTGCCGTCGCTACTGTTGCCGAAGCGGGCGCTGCTCGCCATCGCCGTCGCCTGGGCGCACAGTTCGCTGTGGCTGATGAAGGTCGTGGCCGGCACGGATTACGAGGTCACCGGCCGCGAGAACATTCCCGCGACCGGCGGCATGATCGTCGCCGCCAAGCACCAGTCCTTCTGGGAGACCTTCGTCCTCGTCACGATCTTCCGCGACCCGGTCTTCATCCTGAAGCGCGAGCTGACCTGGATTCCCCTGTTCGGCTGGTGCCTGATGAAGCTCAGGATGATCCCGGTCGACCGGGGCGGAAAGGCCCGCGCGCTCGCCCAGGTCACGCGGCGTGCCAAGACCGAGCTGCGCGACAAGGGGCGACAGCTCCTGATTTTCCCCGAGGGGACCCGCCGGCCGCCCGGTGCGCCGCCGGCCTATAAGTTCGGTGTCGCCCATATCTACGGCGAACTCGGGCTGCCCTGCGTGCCTGTCGGGCTCAATTCCGGGCTGTACTGGCCGCGTCGGAAGTTCCTGCGGAGGCCGGGCACCATCCGCCTCGAGATCCTGCCGCCGATCCAGTCCGGCCTCGACAAGGCGGATTTTCACGCTCTGCTGCAGGAGCGGATCGAAACGAGCAGCGACCGGCTTCTCGCTGCCGGCCGGGCCGAGCTTGGCGCCCGCGGACTCGATCCGCTGGCGAACACTGCTGACAGGCTGCGGCAGCAGGGCTGATCCCCGCGCGAGCCAGCGCTTGACTTGTCCCCGTTCCGTTCTCACTTTGTCTTGGAACAAAGGAGGAACGAAATGGCTGCTCTCGCCCATCGCCAGCCGGCTTCGCGTCCCGGCCGCGCCGTCTTCGACCGGCCCCAACGCGACCTCTTCGCCCGCGACCTCCCGGCGGAGGCACCGGCCAGCCGCGCCTGCGAGATGCCGATGCGCAGTGCGGCCGCTCTCGGCGAGCGCCGCTTCACGGCCTGGCGCGGCCGCTCGGGCCGGCGCTATGTCGCCTCCGTCTTCGCCATCGGCGACGATCACGCGCTCGGCTTCACCGAAGCAGTGCTGCTGGCAGTCTCCGCCGACCGGCGCATCCTCGCCGCGCGCGAGAGCGGCCCCTTCGGCGTCGAGGCGGCGCTGCGGCGCTGGCAGCGCTCGGTCGCGGTCGCCGGCGCTGCCGAGATCCATGTCCATCTGCTCGCCGAGGACGGCATCAGCCGCCGCGCGGCCCTGCTCGACCTGATGCCGGAGGTTTAGTCAGAATCATTCTCTTCATCCCGGCCTGCGCCGCTTCGCTGCTGGTCCAGGATGACTGTCGAGGGTGGGACCCGCCCCGGTCTACAGCTTCGGCCGCGGTGCGGCGCCCGGCGCCAGCGCCTGGGCCAGCCCGGCGAGGACGGGATCGTAGATGCCCATCTTGCGCAGATGCTCGTCGGTCAGGAGCACATAGTCCGGGT
This sequence comes from Rhizobiales bacterium CCH10-E5, assembly GCA_001556125.1. Classification (GTDB taxonomy): domain Bacteria; phylum Pseudomonadota; class Alphaproteobacteria; order Rhizobiales; family Beijerinckiaceae; genus Allobosea; species Allobosea massiliensis. The sequence continues at coordinate 15,853 of LSIG01000138.1, forward strand.
TCTCGCCCGAACTGCCGCGCCCGTGCCGGACGAGTTCGAGCTGCTGCTCGCGCGGCAGGCGCCCGGCATATTGCAGGTGCTTGCGGTCGGCGACATAAACCAGCGCCGTGACATGGCGGCCATCCTGCAGCCGCACCGGCATCAGCCGCTCGACGTAGACCGCCGTCGCCTGCTCGCGGGCACGGAGATAGGCGACCGTCTCCTGCGCCCGATCGGCCGCGACGCGAAAGGCGAGCCCCCGGCAGATGCCGCCGCGGTCGAGCCCCAGCACCAGCCCGGGACGTTCCGGCGTGCCGCGATGGACATGCGAGAAGATGCAGAGCGAGCGGTGATAGCCGTGGAGCCGCGCCTGCACGCTCTCCTCGAAGGCGAAGCCCGGCCGCCAGATCAGCGAGCCATAGCCGAAGACCCAGAGGTCGCTTTCGCCGAATCCGCGCGGCTGCCCCTTTCCGTCCGTTTCGCGCGCCACCGTCTCTCGTCCCATAATTCGGCCGTGTGGCCCTGCTTGAAAGCGGCACCGGCCGCAGGGGCCGGCTGGTCTCCGCCTCCAGGCGGAGCTAACAATCCCGCCGCATCCGCGCAATGGACCGATCCCGCATGACCGATTCCCTCTCCGGCCGCCGTCGCAGCAGCAGGGCCTGGCTCTACGCTCCGTTCGTGCTGCTCCTTCTCGTCGCGCTGGGCTGGACGGCGTTCTGGTTCGTGGTGCGCGGCCGCGTCATCGAGGCGGTGGATGCCGCGCTCGCCCGCGAGGAGGGGCTCGGCCGCAGCTGGAGCTGCGCGGATCGGTCCGTCACCGGCTTCCCCTTCCGCGTCGAGCTGCGCTGCAGCGCGCTTGCGCTCGCATCTGCGCGCTGGGGCGAGGCGGTCAAGGTGCAGACCGGGCCGGCGGTGGCGGTCGGGCAGATCTACACGCCCAACCTCGTCATCGCCCAGATCACCGGCCCGCTGCAGGCGAATCTTCCCGAGGGCCGCAAGCTCGATCTCGGCTGGACGCGGCTCGAAGCCAGCCTGAGCCATGGCGCCGCCGGTCCGGAGCGGCTCTCGCTCGTGATCACCGCGCCTGACGCGACCCTGACCGCGCCGGGCCTCGCGCCCGAGACCTGGCGGGCGGCGAGCGTTGAGGCGCATCTGCGCCGCAATCCGTCGCGGCCGGCGACGGATCAGGCCGTCGATCTCGCCATCGCGGCGAAGGGCTCGGTGCTGCCCGCGCTGGATGCGCTGCTGGGCACGACGGAAGCCGGCGATGTCGACATCCAGGCGACGCTGACGCAGTCGGAGGCGTTCCGGATCGGCCTCAACCCGGATGCGCTGGAAGCCTGGCGGACCGCCGGCGGCCAGATCGAGGTGACGAAGCTGGTTTCGGTCAAGGGACCGGCCCGGATCGAGGCGACGGCGCAGTTCCTGATCGACCAGACCCATCGCCCGGCCGGGCAGATCCAGGCGTCGCTGGCGGGCATCCGCCAGATCGCCGGCATCCCCGTCGGCGGGCTCGCGGCGGGCATTGGCGGCCTCCTCGGCGGGCGCCTCAGCGCCCAGCTGCCGGGGGCTGCGCCGGGCCTCAACGCCCTGCCGCCGATCGTGCTGCGCGAGGGCCGCGTTTATCTCGGCCCGATCCGCCTGCCGGTGCAGCCGTTGCCGGCGCTTTACTGAGGCGCCAGCCACGAAAAAGGGGCGCGGAAACCGCGCCCCCGAATTCGTCGCTGCTGTGAGAACCGCTTACGCCGCCGGCAAGGCCGCGCGGGGGGCCTCGATCCGGACCAGCGCCTTCTTGACCGCGTCCTGCACCTTCTCGAAGGCGCGCACCTCGATCTGGCGGACGCGTTCGCGCGAGACGCCGAACTCTTCCGAGAGCTGCTCCAGCGTGATCGGGTCGTCGGCGAGGCGGCGGGCCTCGAAGATGCGCCGTTCGCGCGGGTTCAGCACCTCGAGCGCCTCGCGCAGCGCCGTGTGGCGGTTGTCGGCCTCTTCCGAATCGGCGAGGCGACGCTCCTGGCTCTCGCTGTCATCGACCAGCCAGTCTTGCCACTCGCCCTCGCCATCCTCGCGCAGCGGCGTGTTCAGCGAGGCGTCGCCGCCGAGACGGCGGTTCATGTCGATGACGTCCTGCTCGTTGACGCCGAGCTTGGTGGCGATGCTCTTGACCTGCTCGGGACGCAGATCGCCCTCGCCCAGCGCCGAGATCTTGCTCTTGGCCTTGCGCAGGTTGAAGAACAGCTTCTTCTGGTTGGCCGTTGTGCCCATCTTCACGAGCGACCAGGAGCGCAGGATGTACTCTTGAATCGACGCCTTGATCCACCACATCGCATAGGTGGCGAGGCGGAAGCCCTTGTCGGGCTCGAAGCGCTTGACGGCCTGCATCAGGCCGACATTGCCTTCGGACACGACCTCGCCGATCGGCAGGCCGTAGCCGCGATAGCCCATGGCGATCTTGGCGACGAGCCGCAGATGCGAAGTGACGAGCTTGTGGGCCGCGTCCCGGTCGCCATGCTCGCGCCAGCGTTTGGCGAGCATGAACTCCTCGTTCGGCTCCAGCATCGGGAATTTGCGGATCTCGTCGAGATAGCGTGAGAGTCCGCCCTCGGCGGACAGGACGGGCAGCGAGGCACTCGCCATGCGCGTTCTCCTTCTCGGGCCCCCGCTTCGCGGCAGGCCCACCGCGCGATCAACCTTCGCGCAGGTTCGGATGTCGTGAACAGACCCAACGTCTCAACCATACGCAGGTTCGGTCGGGTCGGTTCATCTGCGGCGCCCCCTTGGCCATCCGCATCCGATCGCCAGTATATGCCAAGACAGCTTGGCGGAAACTAGGCAAGGAAGCCAGTTTGGCTCACAGAGCCGCGAGCGCTGCTTGCAATTGCGCAAACTCGGGCGGCGGGTCGGACTCGAAAAGCAGTTCCTCTCCGCTGGCCGGGTGCTCGAAACCGAGCACGGCCGCATGCAGCGCCTGGCGGCCGAGCCCGGTCAGCGCGTCCCGCGCCAGTTCGGGCAGGCGGGCCGCCTTGGTGGAGAAACCGGAGCCGTAGAGCTGGTCCCCCAGCAGCGGATGGCCGAGATGGGCCATGTGGACGCGGATCTGATGGGTGCGCCCCGTCTCCAGCCGGCATTCGACGAGGCTGGCCAGCGCCTCGGTCTCCTCGCCGGCCTTGAGCAGCGGCGGGTAACGCTCGATCACGGTGTAGTGCGTGATCGCCTCGCGCCCGCGATCCTCGCCGACGACCATCATCTTCTCGCGGTTCTTGTTGGAGCGCTCGATCTGGGTCTGGACCGTGCCGTGCGGCCGGCGCGGCACGCCCCAGACGATGGCGAGATAGGCCCGCTGGAGCGGGCCGGTGCGGCCGTGATCGGCGAATTGCTTGGCGAGCTTCTGATGGGCGCGGTCGTTCTTGGCGACGACGAGAAGGCCGCTGGTGTCCTTGTCGAGGCGGTGGACGATGCCGGGCCGCCGCACGCCGCCGATTCCCGAGAGACTTTCGCCGCAATGGGCGATCAGCGCATTGACCAGCGTGCCATCCTCATGCCCCCCGGCAGGATGAACGACGAGGCCGGCCGGCTTGTCGATGACGACGAGATGCTCGTCCTCGAAGATGATGTCGAGCGGGATGTCCTGGCCGACCGGATCGGGCGGGCGGGCGGCGGGCATGACGAGCGCGATCGTGTCGCCCTCGACGACCTTGCGCTTGCCGTCGGTCGCAATCACGCCGTTGAGCGCGACACCGCCCTCCTTGATGACCTGCTGCAGCCGCGCCCGCGAAATCTCGCCGGCCAGAAGCGCCAGCGCCTTGTCGAGGCGTTCGCCGGCCTGTTCGGGCCCGACATGGAGGGTGGTCCCTGCGCCGGCGGCGGCGCCCGTCGTCTCTGTTGGGGTCATGACCGACGCTATAGGCCGGGCGGGCGCTCGCCGCACGCCTTTTCGCGTGGGTGGCTCAGCCGAACAAGCGGAACTTGCCCTTCTTGTCCTCGACGGGCTGGACCTCCTCCGGCCCCGGATCGTCCGGCGCGTGGGCGACGGGGAAGATCACCGGCTTGGGGCGGCCCTCGCCGACTCCCATCACCGGTTCGGCCACGAGGGCGGGCTCCGGCTTCGTCTCTGGCTTCGTTTCGGTCTTGGGGTCCGCCTTCGCTTCGGTCTTGGGGTCCGCCTTCGCTTCGGTCTTGGGCTCGCCGACGATGGCCGGCTTCGCCTCGCTGGCCGGCGCCATGGTCGGGACGGATTCCGGCTTGGGAGCGGGCTCGGAGGGGCTGTCGGCCTTGGCGGGCGCAGGGGCGGGAGCCGGCGCCGCCGGCGGCGCGACCGCAGCTGGAGCGGGCTCTACCGTCTCGGCCCGCGCCTCGATCAGGGGGCGGGAGTCGTCGTCGAGATCGGCGAGCACATCGTCGAGATCGGTGCCCTGGCTGGAGAGCGTCGCGGGCGGCACCGTCCAGACAAAGGCGTCGAGCCGGCCGGAAATCGGCGAGACCGGCATCCACTGGTCGGAAACCAGGCCGTCCGCCACCCAGGCGGCGTCCCGCGGGGCGCGCGTCGCCCGCGCCAGCCATTCGCGGACGCGGCCGGCGGCGCCGTGCTCGGCTTCCTCCAGCTCGGCCATCAGCAGGCAGGCCCGCACCGAGGCGCCGCCCGCCAGCAGCGGCTTCAGCGTGCTGCGGGCCTTGGCGAAATCGCGGGCATGGATGGCGGCACCCGCCAGAGCCAGCACGCCCTCGGGATCGGCCGGGCGCAGCTTCGCCAGGGTGGTGGCGCGGGCGAGGCGGTCCTGCGCGCTGTCGCCGGGGCGGACATCGAGATAGGCGGCGGCGATGTCGGGATGCGAGACCTCCTTCCAGGCGGCCTCGAGCAGCTTGACCGCCTTGCGGACATCGCCGCGCTCGGCGAGCATCCGCCCGGCCAGAGCCGCGGCGGGCGTCAGACCTGGCGCGAGCTTGACCGCTTCGAGGGCGGCGGCGAGCGCCTTTTCGGGCGCGCTGCCGCGGGCCTCCAGCGCCTCGGCGGCGAGCAGAACGGCGCGCTGGCGCTTGGCGTCGGCCTTGTCGGCGAGGCGCAGGGCGGCGCGGCGTTCGACGGCGGTGCGCGCCGCCTGCCAGTCGCCGGCCTGGGTGTGGAAATCGAGCAGCGCGTCATTGGCCCAGGCTAGCGAGGGCGAGCGGCGCACGGCGTCGTCGGCGAAGGCGCGGGCGGCGGCCATGTCGCCGCGGCGCTTGGCCTCGACGAAGAGCCCGCGCAGGCCGAGCACCCGCGTCTCCGGCATGTCGAGCATCGCCTTGAAGGCGGCTTCGGCCCGGCCGCGATCGCCCGAGAGCTGGGCGGCCTGGGCTTCGAGCAGCAGGGTCAGCGGCTCGTTGCCGGCATAGCGGCGGGCATCGACGGCGTGGCGGCCGGCGGCGACGGGGTCGCCCGCGCCGATCGCGACCATGCCGCGCGAGACCGCCTCGAAGCCGCGCGCCCTGCGCCGTGCTCGCGAGGCAAAGCTGAAGGCGCCGGGCAGGCCGAAGACGAAGCGCAGCAGGCCGAAGGCCAGCATCGTCAGCAGCGCGAGCACGACGACCGCGATCGCCGCCAGCGCGACGCTCGTGTCGACCCGCCAGCCCTGCCAGACCACCGAAACCTCGCCCGGCCGGTCGGCGAGCCAGACGGCCCCAACGGCGAGGGCGGCGAAGACGGCGAGATAGACGAGTACGCGAACCATGGAACCCCTATCCTCCGTCAGCCGGCCGCGCCGAGCGCGGCGACCGCATCCTGCGTGATTTTGGCGATCGCCGCATCCGCCGAGGCCCGCTTTCGCAGCGCCTCGCCGAAAGCGGCGCTCTCGCGACGCGCCGGCTCAGGCAGCTGCTCCCACGCGGCCGCGGCCGCAACGATGTCCCCGCGCGCAATGGCGGCCTCGAGCCGCGCCGGCAGCGTCGCCGGATCATTGGCGCCGGTGTCCCCGACGGGGCGGATGCTGATGACCCGGCTGACGAGTGCGAGCGCCCGATCCTGCCAGCCGGCCGAGACCGGCGTCAGCTCGCGAACGAACATCGCGCGGTGGCCGCGCAGCTGCGTCAGGAGCGCGTCCTTCGTCGCTGCGCCGGTGGTCGCAACCGCATTCAGCGCCGCGAGCTGGTCGGGCGAGCCGCCGCCCTTGGCGAGGGCCGCGACATCGGCGGCGAAGGGCTGGCCCGAGGCCAGTGCCGCCTGGACCCGCTCGGCCAGGACGATGCGCGCGGCGGCGAGGCCTTGCGGGCTCGGCGCCGCGGCCGTCTTCGCCAGCGCCTCGACGGAGCCGATGCGGGCGGTGTTGCGCTCGAGCTGCTGGCCGACCGCCGTCGCCGTCGCCTCGGCCCGCTGGGCCCTGGCCTGAAGCTCGGAGAGGGCCGCCGCATCGGGCGCGGCCGATCCGGCGACCTCGTTGACGCGGGCGGTTGCGCTCTGGGCTGCCGCGCCGGCCTTGGCGGCGGCATCGGCGGCCGACGCGGCCTTGCGGTCGAGCTCGGTCGTGCTGGCCTGGAGACGGTCGAGGCGGCCCTGAAGCTGGGCGACCTGCTCGGGCGTGATCGCGGGCGTTTGCCGGTTCAGCGCGAAAAAGACGATGCCGGCACCGACCGCGCCGCCGACGAGGCCGGCCAGCGCCAGGGCAGGCAGGCTCGATCGCGAAGACGCGGGCGCGGCTGTGGGAGGGGTAGCAGGCGGTGCGTCCGCGGCGGCCGGCTCGTCACGGGGCGGTGACGCGTTGGTGGGCTCGGGAAACTCCCGGGGGAGGGCCTCGGTCGGCAGAACCGCTTCGGGCGGGGGCTCGGCGCCGGGCGTCGCTGGGGTAGCGCTTTCGGGCGCGGGCTCGATGGCAGGCGTTTCGGCGCTGACGGGCGACGCCTCGGCGGCCGGCCCGGGCGGCGTCAGATCGGTCGCGGTCGCCTCGATCGTCGGTGGGATGCGGCCCGAGCGCGCGGCACCCTTGCCCTTGGCCCTGGCAGTCTTTCCGTCGCTCTTCGTGCCGTCGCCAGCGGAACCGGCCGGCCTGTCGGAATCGTTCATCTCGTCCTTGTCCGTCTCGACGCCCGACGGCGCAACCGGCTCCTGTGTAGCACCCCCGCTGCCGCGATTGCGAGCGGACACTTGGTCCAGCGCCGCCAGCAGCGCCGCCTCCTCCGGGTGCTCTGCGACGAGGACCGTGCTGGCGCCGGCAGCGATCAGCGGAGCTGCGACATCGGCCGAGAGGGTGACATGGGTGAGATCGAGGAGGGGCTCCAGCACGTTCGCCGCGCGGGCGAGATCAAGGCAGGTGCGCACGCCGCGGGCGGAATAATGCAGCGCGCCCTCGACGGCGCCATGCGCCAGCGCATCGCGCGCCTCTGCCGGAAACTCCGTCACGGCCTCTGCGGCATAGGCCGTCCAGATCGCCACCGCAAAGCCGGCCTGAGCCAGCCTGTCGCCGACATCGTCATGCCGGTCGCGGCCGACGATCAGGAGCAGCCGCGCGCCCGCCGGCAACGTCTCCCCGATCAGCCGGATCAGATCGTCGCGGTTGCCGTCGGCGCTGCGTGAATCCGCGTGGCCGGCGTCGCGGACCTTGCCGGCCGTGCGGGCGCCGACGCTGAAGGTGGGCATATCGCGGGCCGTCGCGGGCAGCTCGGCGAGCGCCGGCACCGCATTGCCGCTGGTCAGGACGAGGGCGTCGAAGGGGCCTTCCGGCGCCGGATCGGCCGTTCGCGACACCGTAAAGAGGGGGGCGAGCACGGGGTCGTGATGGTGATCGCGCAGGGCTGTGGCCGTGCGCGCCGCCTCGGCCGGCGGGCGAAACACGAAAATGCGCATGCGATGTCCCTCGTCCCCCGACGATGCGCTCTCGCGGGTCGCCCCCGCGGATGGCATCGGCCTTCATCCATTCCGCGCGGCCCCGTCCCGCGCAAGTCGTCATTCATCCAAGTGCCAGGAGGCGCTGCGGGTTCCCGAAGCTTGAACCTGCCCGCCCCTTGGCCTTCGCGGCGCCGGCGGACTATAGGAGGGGAAACCGGCGCGGTTCCGCCCGCCTTCGCTCCCCGATTGATCCTCCTGCCGGGACCTCATCGACCGATCATGCGCGTTCTGGGCATAGAGACGACTTGTGACGAGACCGCGGCCGCCATCGTGTCGGTGGAGCGCTCTGGCGAGATCAAGATTCTCTCCAACGAGGTGCTGAGCCAGATCGCAGCCCATGCCGCCTATGGCGGGGTCGTTCCCGAGATCGCGGCGCGCGCCCATGTCGATGCGATCGACCGTATCGTCGCCCGCGCCTATGAGAGCGCGGGGCTGGCGCCGGGCGAGATCGACGCGGTGGCGGCGGCCGCCGGTCCCGGCCTCGTCGGTGGCGTCATGGTTGGCCTGACCACCGCCAAGGCGATTTCGCTCGTCACGGGCAAGCCCTTCATAGCCGTCAACCATCTGGAAGCCCATGCGCTGACGGCGCGGCTGACCGACAATCTCGCCTTTCCCTATCTGCTGCTGCTCGTCTCGGGGGGGCATACGCAGCTGCTCGCCGTGCGCGGCGTCGGCGACTACCTCAAGCTCGGCGGCACCATCGACGACGCGGTCGGCGAGGCCTTCGACAAGATCGCCAAGATGCTCGGACTGCCCTATCCGGGTGGCCCCTCGGTCGAGCGCGAGGCGGCCAAGGGCGATCCCGAGCGCTTCGACTTCCCGCGGCCGATGCAGGGAAGGCCCAACCCGGATTTCTCGCTCTCGGGGCTGAAGACGGCGGTGCGGCTGGTGGCGGAGCGCATCGCGCCGCTCTCGGACCGCGACGTCGCCGATCTCTGCGCCTCCTTCCAGGCCGCGATCGTCGATGTGCTGGTCGACCGGACGCGGGCCGGTCTGCGCGGCTGCGCGGCGGCCGGCATCACGCCGAGCGCGCTCGTCGTCGCGGGCGGCGTCGCCGCCAATCAGCCGATCCGGCGCGGCCTGACCCGGCTCGCCACCGAGGCCGGCCTGTCGATGGTCGCCCCGCCGCTGCATCTGTGCGGCGACAATGGCGCGATGATCGCCTGGGCCGGGCTGGAGCGGCTGCGGCTCGGCCTCGTCGACGACATGGGGGCGCTCGCCCGGCCGCGCTGGCCGCTCGACGAATTGAAGCCCCGCGCCCAGCCGGCCCCAGCCGGCGCCGCCGGATGAGCGGCGAAGGCCCCTTCGACATGATCGGCATTGTCGGTGCCGGCGCCTATGGCGCGGCGCTGGCCCTGGCCGCGGCCCGGGCGGGGCGCCGCGTCCTGCTCTGGGCCCGCGACGCGGCGGCCGTCGACGCCATCGCCCGCACCCGGCAGGCGCCGCGGCTCCCCGGCATCGCGCTGCCGGGGGCGGTGCGGGCGACCGTGGATCTGGCGGCTCTCGCCGGTTGCGATGCGCTCCTGATCACCGTGCCGACGCAGAGCCTGCGGGAGGTCTGCCGGGCGCTGGCGCCGCTGCTGCCGGTGGGCGTCCCGGTGATTTCCGCCGCCAAGGGCATCGAGCGCGGGAGCGGGCTCTTCACGACGCAGATCATCGCGCAAGAACTCCCCGCCGCCCAGCCCGCCATCCTGTCGGGCCCGAGTTTCGCGGCCGATATCGGCAAGGGCCTGCCGACCGCGGTGACGCTGGCCGCGGCCGACGCGTCACTGGCGCAGGCGCTCGCCGAGGCGCTGAGTTCGCCGGCCTTCCGGATCTATCACAGCGCCGACCCCCGCGGCGTCGAGATCGGCGGCGCCGCCAAGAACGTGCTCGCCATCGCGGCGGGCATCGCGATCGGCCTCGGCTATGGCGAGAGCGCGCGCGCGGCGCTGGTCGCACGCGGCTTCGCGGAACTGCGCCGCTTCGGCCAGGCTCATGGCGCGCAAGGCGAGACGCTGATGGGGCTGTCGGGGCTCGGCGACGTCGTGCTGAGCTGCGCCTCGCCGCAATCGCGCAACTTCGCCTTCGGACTCGCCCTCGGCCAGGGCCGCAGCCTCACAGAGGCGACCGGGGGCGCTCTGGCGGAAGGCGCCTTCACCGCCCAGATACTGGCGCAGATGGCGCAGGCCGGCGGCGTCGACATGCCGATCGCCGACGCGGTCGCCGGCATCATCGACGGCCGGATCGGCGTGCGCGAGGCTGTGACCGGGCTGCTGGCCCGACCGCTGCGGGCCGAAGGCGAAGGGGAGACCATGTAATGGCGGGCGACTGGTCGGATCTGACGAAGCGGGTGGCGCGCGGCATCGCCGAGGTGCGCAAGACGACCGGCTCGGAGCTCGTGGCCGAGAGCGAGCCCGTGCCGCTGGCCGGACGCATCGCGCAGCCGGTGATCCAGCATCGCCGCCGCCGCGCGGAGGGGACGCATCGCTTCGTGCTGATCCTGCCCTTCGGCGAGGCCGAGGTCCGCGTCGAGCTCGATCCGAAGGACTACGCCGCCCTGACCCGCGAGATGGTGCGCTTCTGGAACGTGCAGGGGCCGGAGGCCTCGAAGCCGCCGGTGCCTCAGCCGCAGGAGGCGGAGGGGGACGACTGAGCGGGCGGCCATAGGCAGCCGGCGCGGATTTCGCTATCGACGATTCTCGTCCACGCCACTCCGCGAGAGCACGCCATGGCCCATTGGCTCGTCAAATCCGAACCCTCGAAATGGTCCTGGGACCAGCAGGTCGCGGCCGGCGCGGCCGGCACCCATTGGGACGGCGTCAAGAACCACACCGCCAAGCTCAACCTGATGGGCATGAAGCTGGGCGAGCAGGTCTTCTTCTACCATTCCAATGAGGGGCTCGAGGTCGTCGGCATCGTCGAGGTCATCAAGGAGGCCTATATCTGGATCCCCGGCGAGCCCTGGGTGCTGGTCGATTTCAAGGCGGTGAAGCCCATGCCGAAGCCGGTCAGCCTCGCCCAGGTCAAGGCCGAGCCGAAGCTCGCGAATATGTCGCTGGTGAAATCCTTCCGCCTCTCGGTGCAGCCTGTCACCGACGCGGAGTGGGACATCGTCTGCAAGATGGGCGGGCTTTAGCGGACCGCACCGACCGGGTTTCCCTGGCTGGGACGGCCCGATGGGTAATGATGACCGTAGTCCGGGTGCCCCTCCAGCGCCTTCGGGCGATAGGGCCGCTGCTCGTCGAGGATCGGCACGGCGAGCGCCTTGAAGCGGAGCGGCACCGAGTGGAACACCGGTCGACCCTGCTGCGAGGGCCGGTGCGGGATGAAGGCCTCGCGCGTGCCGGGCGTGAACGGGATCCAGCCGCTCTTGAGCTGGTCGTGCTGCTTGCCCAGCGGGTTCGGCGCGAGCGAGGCGGGCAAGGCAGGATCGACGATGAGCGGCTTCGGGATGGCGGTCGCCTCGGTCAGCATCCAGTCCAGCGTGATGTCGGAGAGGCCCATCTTCAGCCCGTAGCCGCCGCCGACATCGGTGTGGACGCCGGCGAACCAGACCTGCTTGATCCGGTCGGGGTTCGCCTCGTCCTCCTCCCAGAGTTCCGGCGCGAAGGTCTTGCGGTTTTCGTCGATGGCGAGCGCCTGGCGGCCATAGGGCACGCGCGGGTTCAGCCGATTGTTGTTGAAGCTGTGCCGGCCGAGGGTGAAGCTGTTCAGCCCTTTCACGCCCAGCGCCCGGACCGTGTCCCAGACGCCGACAAAGGTGGGCGGCAGCTCCTGCGAGCCATGCTTGTCCCGGAACGCCGCCGCGGCCGCGTGCCGCTTCGTCTCGTCGCGCTCCTGATAGACGGTCTTCACCGCCTCCTCTGCGATGGCCCGGACCTCGTGCTCCAGGCTGCGCTGGAGCTCGCCCCAGTGCGAGAGCTTGGGCAGGCCGGGCGGCACGCCACACAGGCCGATGGCGCCGCCCAGGCTGCGGACGGTGTAGGCGCCCCGGCTGAAGCCGAAGAGGAAGACCTGGTCGCCCGGCTGGTAACTCAGCAGCAGCGCCGTGTAGCAGTCGATGATGTTGGTGGTGATGCCGTAGCCCGTGGCCTGCGACAGGATGTTGAGCGCACGCCGGGCCAGCCCCGGCTTTTCGCCATCGGGGTGGGCGCCCAGCCCCGGATCGTAGAAGCAGACCTGCCTCGCCGGATCGGCGTCGCGCGTGTGCTTGTAGAGCCGGTAGACATTGGTCCAGTTGATCGGATTGTCGCCGCCGGCCTGCCCCGTGCCATCCGAGAAGATGCAGATGTTTCGCGTCATGATCGCCCCCCCAGCAACGAACTGAACGCTATCGCATTCCCGTCAAAACGCAATCATAGGTTGCAACCGATCGAGCGGGGACAAGTCGCTCTCCCCCGAAAGTGCGAGGCCGCGCGGCTTGCTGCAGCGCGCCATGGACCCCTATGATGCCGGCAGCGAACAAGAGGCCCGGCCGCGACCATCCGCAGCGTCGCAAGGCCAAAGTCGATCGCAAGGCCCAAGTCTGGGGAGGCGCCTGCCATGACCGAGATCATCTATGACGTGCCGGCCGCATGGTCGAAGAAGGCCTGGGCGAGCGACGCCAAGTACAAGAAGCTCTATGCCGCCTCGATCAAGGACCCGGACGCCTTCTGGGGCGAGCAGGGCAAGCGGATCGACTGGTTCAAGCCCTACAGCAAGGTGCGCAACGCCAGCTACAAGCCGGGCAAGGTCTCGATCAAATGGTACGAGGACGGCACCACCAACGTCGCCTATAATTGCATCGACCGGCACCTGGCGACGCGCGCCAAGCAGACCGCGATCATCTGGGAGGGCGACGACCCGTCCGAGTCCAAGAAGATCTCCTACGGGCAGCTCTACACCGAGGTCTGCAAGTTCGCGAACGTGCTGAAGGCGCAGGGCGTCAAGAAGGGCGACCGCGTCACCATCTACCTGCCGATGATCCCGGAAGCGGCCTATGCGATGCTGGCCTGCGCCCGCATCGGCGCGATCCATTCGGTCGTGTTCGGCGGCTTCTCGCCGGACTCACTCGCGAGCCGCATCGAGGATTCCGATTCGAAGATCGTCATCACCGCCGATGAGGGGCTGCGCGGCGGCCGTTCCGTGCCGCTGAAGAAGAATGTCGATGCCGCGCACGACAAGGTGAAGGGCGGCATCGGCACGGTCCTCGTCGTCAAGCGTACCGGCGGCCAGGTCTCGATGCAGCAAGGCCGCGACCTCTGGTATCACGAGGAGGCCGCCAAGGCCTCGGGCCACTGCCCCCCGGCCGAGATGAAGGCGGAGGACCCGCTCTTCCTGCTCTACACCTCGGGCTCGACCGGCAAGCCCAAGGGCGTGCTGCACACGACGGCGGGCTATCTGGTCTACACCTCGATCACCCATCAATACGTCTTCGACTACCATGACGGCGACATCTACTGGTGCACGGCCGATGTCGGCTGGGTGACCGGCCACAGCTACATCCTCTACGGGCCGCTCGCGAACGGTGCGACGACCCTGATGTTCGAGGGCATCCCGACCTATCCGACGATCTCGCGTTTCTGGGAGGTCATCGACAAGCACAAGGTCAACACCTTCTACACAGCGCCGACGGCGATCCGCTCGCTCATGGGCGCCGGCGAGGAGCCGGTGAAGAAGACCAAGCGCAAGTCGCTGCGGCTGCTCGGCTCGGTCGGCGAGCCGATCAATCCGGAAGCCTGGGAGTGGTATCACCGCGTCGTCGGCGACCGGCGCTGCCCGATCGTCGACACTTGGTGGCAGACCGAGACCGGCGGCATCCTGATCACGCCGCTGCCGGGCGCGACCAAGCTCAAGCCGGGCTCGGCGACGCGCCCCTTCTTCGGCGTGAAGCCGGAGATCGTCGATGCCGAGGGCAAGGTGCTGGAGGGCGCCTGCGAGGGCAATCTCGTCATCGCCGAGAGTTGGCCGGGCCAGATGCGCACGGTCTATGGCGACCACAAGCGCTTCGAGGAAACCTATTTCGCGACCTACCCGAACAAGTATTTCACCGGCGACGGCTGCCGGCGCGATGCCGACGGCTATTACTGGATCACCGGCCGCGTCGACGACGTCATCAACGTGTCGGGCCACCGCATGGGCACGGCCGAGGTCGAATCGGCCCTGGTCGCGCATCCGTCGGTGTCGGAGGCCGCGGTCGTCGGCTATCCGCACGACATCAAGGGGCAGGGCATCTACGCCTATGTCACGCTGATGGCGGGGGAAAAGCCGAGCGAGGCGCTGCGCAAGGACCTCGTCGCCTATGTCCGCAAGGAGATCGGCCCGATCGCCTCGCCCGACCTGATCCAGTTCGCGCCGGGCCTGCCCAAGACCCGCTCGGGCAAGATCATGCGCCGCATCCTGCGCAAGATCGCCGAGGACGAGTTCGGCGCGCTCGGCGACACCTCGACGCTCGCCGACCCGACGGTGGTCGACGATCTGATCGAGAACCGCCAGAACAAGCGCAAGGCGGGCTGAGCGAAGGGGCAGGCCGGCTACCGATCCGGGCCGGGCCGAAAGGTCGGAGCCCGGAACCCCGGCCCGTCTTCCGCATTGCCTCGCAGGGCGCCGGACGTCATCCTGAGCGCCGGGAATGGCGAGGTGACGCATGGTGCGCGGCTTGGTTTTGGCGGCGGTTCTGGTTCTGGCGCCGCCAGCGGAAGCGGCAGGGCCCTTTGGCAAGATCGTCGTCGGCAACTGGACGGGTGGCGCCTATACCAACGATGCGACGGGCGCCTTTTCGCATTGCGCCGTCAACGCGCCCTATCGCAACGGCACGCGGATGTTCACCTCGATCACCGCCGACTTGAAGTGGCTGATCGGGTTCGCCCACCCCGCCTGGAAGCTGAAGCCCGGCAGCCGGCTCAATCTGCAGCTCGTCTTCGACCGGACGTCCCGGATCGACGTGACCGCCGAAGCCAAGACGCCGACCTTGCTGGCGATTGCGATGCCCGCCGAGTCGCAGCTGATCGGCGCCTTCCGACAGGGGCGCATTCTCGAACTGGTCGCCAATGACCGGCGCCTGACCTTTGCCCTCACCTCGACCAGCAAGATGCTGCCGGCGCTGGTCGAATGCGCCAAGCAGAGCGCGAGCCTGCGCGGGCCGGTCAATCCTGCCACACCCTCCGCTCCCGCCGCGCCCACCGAGGCGGAGCGGCAAGCCAGGGCCGAAAAGCGGGTCGTGCTGGAAAAGACGCGGGATCTCATCCGCGCCCGCATGCTGGCCTGCATCGGCCGCGAGGGCGGCCCCATGCTCGCCACCGACGAGAAGGCGGAGGTGGTGGCCAAGGCGGCGATGATCTTCTGCAAGGCCGATGTCGACGCGCTCGCTCAGGCGATCATCGAGATCCAGGAGCATGACGGCGCCCGCCCGGTCGATCGCGAAGCGGTGCGTCGCGCCGCGACCCAGAGCGTGCAGGACGTCGTCGTCGCCCAGATCGTCAAGTCGCGCGGCGAGATGCTCAACCGCCGCAACCAGCCGCCGGCGACGTCTTCACCGAGCAGCGAGAAGGCGATCTAGAGCGGGCGGGCGCTGGGGCGCCGGCGGCGCTGGCGCCTGCTGCGGCCGCTTATCCCCGCATCGCCGAACCCGTTGACAATGGCGCCTTTCCGCCGAGGAGGCCGCCATGTCGATCCACCCATCCGCGTCGTTCCGGCCGGCTGAAGCGGCCGGGATCACGCGCCTGCGCCGCAGCCTGATCCGCCTGCAGGACGAAACGCGGCTGCTGCGCCGCGATCTCCTGCGTCTCAGATACGACCCCTCCCAGCCGCGCGTCCCGGCCGGCAGCAGCGGTGGCGGGCAGTGGACCAGTGACGCGGGCGGCGGCGGTGGCAGCCACAGTCCCATGCCCGGCTTCGGCCCGGAGGGCGGGCTGGCGGAAGCCGGCCCCGGAGACGGGTTCGTCGTCGACGAGACCGGCGAGAAAACCTGGGCCTTCTACGAGGAAAGTCGCGACGAGGCGGGCGATGTCGCGGAACGAGCGATCGTCAACCGCGACGGCAGCACGATCCATTCCGAATATGCCGCCTCCCGCCAGGCTGGCTTCGACGAGCGCCACACGGTCACGACGTCCGAGGGCGACAAGGTCACCTTCGAGACGATCGAGCGCACCCAGACGATGCGGGTTGGAGGGCCCGACGGCGAGATCGTCGGCCGGACGGTCTGGACTCCTGGCGGGCCGGAGCCGGACGCCACGATCCAGCCGGCTTTTGCGCCGCTTGCCGTCGCTCCCGCGCTCATTATCGGCGGCGCGATCCTGTTCAACTGGCAGTCGTCCCAGAACGGCGATGGCCAGCAGGCCGTCATGGCGTTCGAGGCCAATGAGTATCGCCCGAGTTCGCCAAATCTGCTCGATCTACGTTTTGCCGGCCGTGTGAGCCAGGAAGAAGCTGAGGCCTCCTGCAAGTACCTGCCCGACCTGCAGGTGCGGCTCGACGATGTGGTGGCAAGGGCGGGGTCCGTCAAAGACTACCCCTCGGCTGCAGTCTACGGGACCTATGTTCACCAGCGTCTCAGAGAGCAGATCGACGCGATGGGCCGCGTGGACTTGCGTGCTGAAGTGTCCGCTTACAAAATCGCCGCTGAAACCAGCGGCGATACGACGCCGCGTTACGGATATCCCAGAACCATACGCATTGATGCGGTCGAGTATCGGGAGGATGGCACTGTGTGCGTCTACGACTTCAAGACGGGTCGGGCTGGGATGACGCAGCAGCGATTTCTGGAATTGGGAGGCGCCGGCTATGTGCGGCGCCGCCAGTCGACAAGAGCCATCGTCATTCAGGTGCGGCCGACGAGACGATGACGACGAAGCGGCAAATCCTGTCCCTCTACCGCCCTCTGCTCGAGCGGCATTCCGATCTCGCCCTGATCCAGGCGAAGTTTGGGCCCCTCGTGGTTCTGAAGCCGATCCATCATCTGATCCGTGGATTCCGTGTCCAGCGGACGGCCTATGCGGATTATCCCGAGTATCACTGGGATGTCGGCTTCACGTTCTGGCACAAGGCATCAGTCTATGGTGTCGCCGGAACCAATTTCGTCACGCCGGACATCAAGACGATGTACTGGTCCCATCCCCATCACGAAGCTGCTTTCATCGACAGCATCGAGACAGAGATCCTGCCCATCCTGCGCTCGGTCGGGACAATTCAGGCCCTTCTCTCGTTCAGCCATCCGATGGAGCCCCGCTGGCGATGGCGTCTCGAACTCCCGGTCAACCAGATGTGCCTGCAGGCCGCCCTGGGCGACTTCGCGGCCGTTGCAAGGGCCTCAGCCGAAATGCGGGCGAAAGGCCCCCTGCAATTGCCCTGGTGGGGTGAGCAAACCTATGGCGACATGATGGAGGGACTCTTGCCGTTTTGCGAGGCGGGGGATCGGGCGGGCGTCGCGGCGCTTCTGCATCACTGGGAAGACAACTTCATCGCGACACATGGCCTGCAGGCTCTGCACGAGAAGACGCCATTTCCGGTTGAACATCGGAGTGAGTGATGCCCGTCGCGCCCTGTTTCATCGACGTCAGGCCGAGACATTGACAACGAAGAAGCAGGTCAAATCGCTATGGTCTGAACTGCTCGCACGGCAGGACGACCTCTTCCTCGCGGATCGGTTCGTGATTCTGAAGCCGCAACGGCATGTCACGCGATCGATTTCGATCGACCGCAGTTGGGATGCGGACTACCCGCGCTTCTGCTGGCATATCGGGCCTGCCTTCGATCCCGTTGGAGGCCTGGGCGGGCTGGGTCAGCAACCGATCTTCCTGGAGCGTGGAAAGCCGAACCGCTGGTCGCAGCAAGGGTTCGTCGACACGGTGTTCGATGCGCTCGAACGCCGCATTCTGCCCATGCTGCGGGGTGTTCACGACATCGATGACATGATGCAGCTCGAGGGCGACGACTTCGAGTACATGCGGTGGCTCAACCACGATCAGCCCTGTCGGATCGCGGTCCTCGCTGCGCAGGGACGCTTCGAAGACGTTCTCCCCATCTATGGGACCATCAAGGACTGGCACCTGACGATGACGGATGCCTGGCAGCCCCGTTTCGAGCGGGCCAGCCGGCTGGGCGCGCTGGTGGCGGCCGGGGATCGGGCGGGCGTCGCCGGCCTCCTCCATCAATGGGAAGAGGCGTTTGTCGCCCGCAACAGACTCGAGCCCATCTATGAGAAGACGCCTTTCCCCTGTGAAGCCGGCCTTATCGTCTGATCACTCCGCCGCCAGCCGGGGCGGCGGCAGCGGCAGCTTCATCTGGGCGGCGGCCTCGGGTCGGGCGTGGCCTTCCTCCGGTATCGCCTCCCAGAGGCTCTCATCCTCCGCCTTGCTGAAGAATCGGCCGAAGATGCGGCCCGTCAGCTTCGAGAGGTCGTCCATCACCGCGTAGAAGGACGGCACGAAGACGAGGGAGAGGACGGTCGAGACGAGCAAGCCGCCGATCACCGCGATCGCCATCGGCGCGCGGAACTCGCCGCCATCGCCGACGCCATAGGCGGAGGGCAGCATGCCGGCGGCCATGGCGATCGTCGTCATCACGATCGGGCGGGCGCGCTTGCGGCCGGCCTCGAGCAGGGCGGTGCGGCGGTCCTTGCCGCGGCCTTCCTCCTCCACCGCGAAATCGACCAGCATGATCGCGTTCTTGGTGACGATGCCCATCAGCATGAGCAGGCCGATATAGACCGGCATCGAGACCGGCTTGGCGGTCGCCAGCAGGGCGATGACCACGCCGCCGAAGGAGAGCGGCAGCGAGAGCAGGATCGTGATCGGCTGGAAGACCGAGCCGAAGAGCAGGATCAGCACCGCCAGCACCAGCATCAGCCCGGTCGTCATCGCCTGGATGAAGCCGGCGACGACCTCGCCCTGGATTTCGGCATCGCCGGTCGCGGCGATCCAGACGCCGTCGGGCAGGCCGACCTCCTTGACGATCTGGTGGAAGGTCTCCTGCGCGGTGCCCAGTTCGAAGCCGCGCTTGAGATCGGCGCCGATGGCGGCGCGGCGGACGCGGTCATAGCGGTCGATCGATGACGGACCCTCGCCGAAGCCGATCTCGGCGACCGCGGTCAGCGGCACCGAGACGCCGCTCGTGTTGGTGACGCGCAGCGCCGCGATGTTGCGGATATCGGCGCGGGCGGCCTCGTCGAGCTGCACGCGGATCGGCACCAGCCGGTCGCCGGCGTTGAACTTGGCGAGATTGGCGCCGACATCGCCGATGGTGGCGACGCGCACGGCTTCAGAGATCGCTTCGGGCGTGACGCCGAGGCTTGCGGCCGCTTCGAGCTTGGGCCGCACCGTCAGCTCCGGGCGCGAGAGCGAGCCCGAGGTCGCGACGTTGAGATAGCCGTCGATCTTGCGCATCCGGCTCTCGATGCGTGCCACCGCCTCGTCGAGGGCCGCCCCATCCTTGGAGAGGATCGAGAAGGCCATTTCGCGCTCGCCGCGCTCGTTGACATACCAGGCGCGGACATCCGGCAAGCTGGCGAGCTTTTCCGCGATGACGACCTTGAGGTCCTTCTGGCGCGCCGTGCGCTCGGATTTGGGCTTGAGCTTGATGGTCACGGCGGCACGGCGCACCTCGCGCTGGCCGGTCGGCGAGGCACCGCCGAGCACGAAAACCTGCGTCACCTCGGGAATGGTGCGCAGCGCATCGACGATCTGGTCGGTGGTGACGCGGGTGTCCTCCAGCGTCGAGCCCGGCGGCAATTCGACCGAAGCGACGACGCGCGAGGTGTCCTCGTCCGGGATGAAGCCGGTCGGCAGCAGTGCGGTGGCGTGGATCGAGCCCCAGAGGAAAGCGAAGCCCACCACCAGCGTGAGATAGGACATGTTGAAGGGCATGGAGCGCCAGCGCCCCGTCCCGTCGAAGCGCGGCACGAGCGGGATGCGGCGCGAGGCGGTCGTCGCCCTGAGCAAGCCGACATAGCCGCGCATGACGACCCCGTCCTTGGGGTCCTCATGCTTGACCGGCTTCATCAGATAGGCCGCCATCATCGGCGTGATCAGCCGAGCCACGAGCAGCGAGAACAGCACCGCTACCGCCACCGTCAGCCCGAACTGCCGGAAATACTGGCCCGCCACGCCGCCCATGAAGGAGACGGGTGCAAAGATCGCGACGATGGTGAGCGTGATCGCGATGACGGCCAGGCCGATCTCGTCGGCGGCCTCCATCGCGGCGCGGTAGGGCGATTTCCCCATCCGCATGTGCCGGACGATGTTCTCGATCTCGACGATGGCGTCGTCGACCAGGATGCCGGTGACGAGGGTGATGCCGAGCAGGCTGACGAGGTTGAGCGAGAAGCCCATCAGCTCCATCGCCCAGAAGGTCGGGATCGCCGAGAGCGGCAGCGCGATCGCGGTGATCAGCGTCGCGCGCCAGTTCTTCAGGAAGAGGAAGACGACGAGCACGGCGAGCGCCGCGCCTTCCAGCAGCGTCATCATCGCCGCCTTGTAGTTGCCGTAGGTGTAGGCGACGGCGTCGTCGATCGGCTTCAGCGTGATGTCGGGATAGCGCTTGTTCAGCTCGGCGATGCGGGCGGCGACGACCTCCTTGACCGAGAGCTCGCTGGAGCCCTTCGAGCGGAACACGGCGAAGGAGACCACCGGGCTCTTGTCGAGCCGGCCGAAGGAGCGCGGCTCGGAATTGCTGTCCTCGACGCGGCCGAGTTCCTTGAGGCGTACCTCGCGCCCGCCCGAGAGCGTGATCTTGGTCTCGGCCAGCTCGGCGACCGTGCGCGCGCCGGCGAGCGTGCGGATCGCCTGTTCCTGCCCGCCGACCTCGCCGCGCCCGCCGGCAAGATCGACATTGGTCGCGCGGATCTGGCGGTTGACCTCGCCCGCCGTGGTGCCGAGCGCCAGCAGCCGGTCGGGATCGAGCGAGATGCGGATTTCCCGGTCGACGCCGCCATAGCGGTCGACCCGGCCCACCCCCTTCAGCCCCTGCAATTCGCGCGCGACGACATCGTCGACATGCCAGGAGAGCTGTTCCAGCGTCATCCCGGCCGAGAAGGCGCCATAGCTCAGGATCGACTGCCCCTCGACATCGATGCGCTGGATGATCGGCTCGTCGATGGTGCGCGGCAGGTCGGCGCGGATCTTGGCGATGGCGTCCTTGACGTCGTTGACGGCGCGGTCGGTGTTCACCTCCAGCCGGAACTCGATCACCGTCTGGGACTGGCCGTCGGTCAGCGTCGACATGACGTGCTTGACGCCGGTGATGTTGGCCACCGCGTCCTCGACGCGCTTGGAAACCTGGCTTTCCAGCTCGGAGGGCGCGGCGCCGGACTGGGTCACCGTCACCGAGACCAGCGGCACGTCGATGTTCGGAAAGCGCGTGACCGGCAGCTTCGAAAAGGAGAGCAGCCCGAGCACGCAGAGCACGACGAAGAGCAGGATCGAGGGGACCGGCTTGCGGATCGACCAGGCGGAGAAGTTGATGTTCACCGGGTGCTCCCGTCAGTTCGTCGGGACAGGGGTGATGACGTCGCCGTCGCGCACGAAGGTGCCGGCGCGCGCCACCACCGTCTCGCCCTCGGCGATGCCGGAGACGATTTCGGCGCGCCCGCCGCCGATGAGCCCGAGCTTGACCGGCTTGGTCGTGACCTTGCCGTCCGTGACGCTCTGCACCGTCGCGCCCGAGCGGGCATAGGTGATCGCCGAGAGCGGCAGTGTGACGGCAGTCTTGCGCCCGGTCTCGATGACGCCGCGGGCGAAGGAGCCGATCGCGACCGGCGGGTTGCCGGTGAGCTCGACGCGGACCCGGCCGAGCCGCGAGGCCTTGTCGACCTCGGGGGCGATCAGCCGGATGGTGCCGGCGAGCGCCTGCGACGCTCCGGCCGGGGTCACCGCCACCGGCTGGCCGACCTTCAACCCCGGCAGCTCGACCTCGGCGACTTCGGCCTCCAGTTCGACCGCGCCGTCGGCGATGATCCGGAACAGCGGCTCCGACGCCGCCATGGCGGCGGTGCCGCCGAGCTTGGCGTTGCGGCGGCTGACGATGCCGCCCCGCGGCGCCTTGATCTCGGTGCGGCCGAGCTTGACCTCGATGTCGCGGCCCTGCGCCTTCGCCAAGGCGAGATCGGCCGTGGCGATGGCCAGCGCCTGATTGGCGGAGTTGACCCGGGCCCGTGCGGCACGTGCCGCGGCGGCGCGCTGGTCGAAGGTCTCGTTCGAGACGTTGCCGCTGCTGCGCAGTGTCTGGGTCCGCTCGAAATTGTTCTCGGCGGCGACAAGATTGGCCTGCGCCTCGCCGATCTGGGCATTGGCCTGGGCGATCGCCGCCTCCGCGCGGGCGATCTGCGCATCGTTCTGGGTCTTCTGGACCTCGAGCGTGGTGCGCGAGAGCCGGGCGAGCACCTGGCCGGCCGACACCCGGTCCCCCTCCTCGGCCAGCAGCGCGACGATGGCGAGACCGTCGACCTCCGGCTGCACCAGCACCTCGTCGCGGGCGATGATCGAACCCGAGACGACGACGCTCTGCACGATCTCGGAGAGGCCGGCCTTGGTGACGGTGACCGAAGGCCCGGCCGAGGGAGCGGCAGCGGGGGCCGGCGTCTGAGCCTGGGCGGGTGCGAGACCGGCGACCAGCAGCGACAGGGCGGCGATGCGCGCGAGCCTGGCGGACATGCGGGAAAGTTCCTGTTGAACGGGTGCGGTTCGTCGATGGGAGGCGGCAGCGCTCATGATACGTCGCCCGCATCGGAACGGAGCAGCACGCGGGCGAGGCCGCGCATCGCGACGAACAAGGTTTCCGCGGCCCCGGCGGCGTCGAAGCCGGGATCGGTGGCGCGCCGGCAGAAAAAGCCGTCCGCCATCATGAAGATGGCCTGCAGGAAGCGGGCCTCGTCCAGATCGGCCGGCAGTTCCCCGTTGGCCTTGGCGCCGGCGATGGCTTCGGCCAGGCCGCCGACCACCGTCCCGTCGATGGCGGCGCACATGCTGGCCATTGCGGGATTGCGTGCGGCCTCCGCCCAGATCTGGATGCAGAGGATGGCCCGCTCGCGCGGCTCCTCGACGAGATGGCGGCGGCCGAGCGCCTCGAGCTGGTCGAGCACCGGCCCGTTCGCGGCATCAAGCGCTGCGAAATCGGCCGCGATTTGCTGGCGGTCGCGCTCCGCCATGGCCGCAATGATGGCGTCCTTGGAGGCGAAGTAGCGGTAGAGATTGCCCGGGCTCATGCCGGCCTCGGCCGCGACATCCTGCATGGTGGCGGCGTGGAAACCGGCGCGCGCGAAGACGCTCTCGGCCGCATCCAGAATGCGGGTTTGGCGCTCGTTGGGTGCGCGCTCGGCGGGCAGGGCACTGACAGTGGGCGGCACAGGCGATCCCGGAAATGAGAATGAACGTTCATTCTCATGCCATTCACGGCTTCGTGAGTCAAGATTGGAGGGGATCGGCAAGGGAACGGGACTGTCACGCCAGGCGCGACATGCGGCCGGGGCAGCCGGGCCATGCCGCTGCCGGCTCACAAATTGCTTGCGCCAGAAGTCGGTCCCTCACAGTCTCCGTCGGCCCGACATCTCCGACCTATCCGCTTTCTCCCGCCCATGGCCGCTGCCGAATCCGCGATGACCGCTGACGCCACGACCGCGCGATCGCCCCGCCGCTCCGCGCCGCGGCGACGCCCTCCGAGACCCGCTCCCAGGCCCGTCCTGATCGTCCTGCATCAGGAGCATTCGACGCCCGGGCGTGTCGGACGGCTGCTGCAGGCGCGCGGCCATGTGCTCGATATCCGCAAGCCGCGCTATGGCGACCCGCTGCCGGGGACGATGCGCGACCATGCCGGCGCGGTGATCTTCGGCGGGCCGATGTCGGCCAATGACCCGGATGATTTCGTCAAGGCCGAGATCGACTGGATCAATGTCTGCCTGAAGGAGGAGGCGCCCTATCTCGGGATCTGCCTGGGCGCACAGATGCTGGCGCGGACGCTGGGCGGGCGCGTCTACACCCACCCCGAAGGGCGGGCCGAGGTCGGCTATTACGGGCTGGAGCTGACCGAGGAGGGGCGCAGCCATGCGACGGAAGCCGGCTTCGCCTGGCCCGCCACCGTCTATCAGTGGCATCGCGAGGGCTTCGATTGCCCGCCCGGTGCGGAGTGTCTCGCGACAGGTGGGGATTTTCCGATCCAAGCGATCCGCTCGGGGCCACGCGCCTATGGCGTGCAGTTCCACCCCGAGGTGACGCCGGCGATGATGTGCCGCTGGTCGGTGCGCGGGCATGAGCGGACCCTGATGCCGGGCGCGCAGCTGCGCCATCTGCATCTCGAGGGCTGGTATCAGCACGATCCGGCGATCCGCCGCTGGCTCGACGGCTTCCTCGACCATTGGCTCGCCGCAGAAACGGACCCCGCGTGACCCGTACAGCCCTCGTTCTCGGCGCCGGTATGGTCGGTGTCTCCTGCGCGCTCTCGCTCCAGAAGCGCGGCTTCGACGTCACCCTGATCGACCGGCGCGAGCCCGGCCAGGAGACGTCCTATGGCAATGCGGGGGTGCTCGCGCGCTCTTCGATCGTGCCGCTCAACAATCCGGGTCTTTACGGCAAGATCACCAGCTATCTCAGCAACCGCCATCCGGCGCTGAACCTCGACTGGTCGCGCGCGCTCACCCGGCCCGGCTGGCTGCTGCGCTTCCTCTGGGAGGCGCGCCCCTCGAAGGCGGCAGCCCGCATCGCCGCGCTGGAATCGCTCACCGCCGCCACGGTCGAGCGGCACCGCGCGCTGATGGCGGAGGCGGGGGTGTCGCACCGCCTGCGCGAGACCGGCACGCTCAAGCTCTGGCGCACGGAAGCCGGCCATGCGGCGGCGCAGGCCGAGCACGATTTCCTGAAGGCGCATGGCATCGCCTCGCAGGTGCTCGACCGGCAGGGCATTTCGGGCGTCGAACCGGCGCTGAAGCCGATCTTCCATGCCGGGCTGCTCTGCCTGGAGAATGCCTCAGTGGATTCGCCGGGCGCCGTGACGCAGGCCTATGCCGCGCTCTTCCGGCAGCGCGGTGGACGGATCGAGAAGGCGGACGCGCAGCGGCTGGAGCGCGGTGCGGCCGGTTGGCGGGTGGTGACGGCGCAGGGCGGCTTCGAGGCCGACATCGCCGTCGTCGCGCTGGGGCCGTGGAGCATGGATCTGCTGGCGCCGCTCGGGATCGACCCGAAGCTCGATGTCGAGCGCGGCTATCACCGGCACTTCCGGGCGGAGCCGGGAGCCAGGCTGTCGCGGCCGGTCTATGACGTCGACGCCGCCTATTTCATGGCGCCGATGGAAGAGGGCTACCGCGTCACCAGCGGCGTCGATCTCAGCCGCCGCGATGCGCCCGATAACCACCGCCAGATCGACCAGGTCACGGTGAGCGCGCAGGAAGCGTTTCCGCTGGAGGACGGCTTCGCGACCACCTGGCGCGGCGCGCGGCCGACCCTGCCGGATTCACTGCCGATGATCGGCGAGGCGCCGCGCCATCCCGGTCTCTGGCTCGCCTTCGGCAACCAGCATCTGGGGTTCTCGACCGGGCCGATCACCGGCGAGATCGTCGCCGCGCTGGTCTGCGGCGAGACGCCGCCGGTGGATCCGACGCCGTTCGCGCCGGGGCGGTATATCGGCTGAGTGTACAGGTCGGGCCGCGCCGTCATGCTCGCCCTTGTGGCGAGCATCCACGTCTTTCTCACAGGGCTCGACTGTCGAAGACGTGGATGGTCGGGACAAGCCCGACCATGACGGAAAGGGCGTGCCTTTTATTGAGACGACGTCCGTCGCGTCAGACGGCCGCGCTCGCGGATTTTTGGCGGCTCAGACCTGACGCGCGACCATCATCTTCTTGACCTCCGCGATCGCCTTGGCCGGGTTCAGACCCTTCGGGCAGGCGTTGGCGCAGTTCATGATGGTGTGGCAGCGATAGAGCCGGAAGGGGTCCTCGAGATTGTCGAGGCGCTCGCCGGTCTGCTCGTCGCGTGAGTCGATCAGCCAGCGATAGGCCTGCAGCAGGGCGGCCGGGCCGAGATAGCGGTCGCCGTTCCACCAGTAGCTCGGGCAGGAGGTGGTGCAGCAGGCGCAGAGGATGCACTCATAGAGGCCGTCGAGCTTCTCGCGGTCCTCGCGGCCCTGCTTCCACTCTTTTTCGGGCGCCGGCGTCGTGGTCTGCAGCCAGGGTTCGATCGAGGCGTGCTGGGCATAGAACTGGGTCAGGTCCGGCACTAGATCCTTGATCACCGGCATATGCGGCAGCGGGTAGATCGCGACCTTGCCCTTGGAGCCGCATTCGTCGATGCCGGTGGTGCAGGCGAGCCCGTTCTTGCCGTCCATGTTCATGGCGCAGGAGCCGCAGATGCCCTCGCGGCAGGAGCGGCGGAAGGTGAGCGTCGGATCGATCTTGGACTTGATCCAAATCAGCGCGTCGAGAACCATCGGCCCGCAATCCTCGCGGTCGACGAAGTAGGTGTCGGTGCGCGGATTCTCGGTGTCGTCGGGGCTCCAGCGATAGACCTTGAACTCGGTCAGCTTGGCGGCCCCGGCCGGCTTCGGCCAGGTCTTGCCCTCGACGAGGCGGGAGTTCTGCGGGAGCTTGAATTCAGCCATCTGTCAAATCGTCCTCAGTACACCCGTGCCTTGGGCTTGATGTACTCGATGTCGTTCGAGAGCGTGTAGGTGTGGACCGGGCGGTCGTCGAGCGTGACGGTGCGCTTCTCGTCGTCGATCCAGGACAGGGTGTGCTTCATCCAGTCCTTGTCGTCGCGGTTCGGATAGTCCTCGCGGGCATGGGCGCCGCGGCTCTCGGGGCGGTTCAGCGCCGAGTCCATGGTGACGACGGCCTGGGTGATCAGGTTGTCGAACTCCAGCGTCTCGATCAGGTCCGAGTTCCAGATCAGCGAGCGGTCCTTGGTGCCGATGTCGGTGATGCCGGCCCAGACCTCGTGGATGAGCTTGTGGCCCTCTTCCAGCGTCTCGCCGGTGCGGTAGACGGCGCAGTTGTCCTGCATCGTGCGCTGCATCCGGCCGCGCAGCTCGGCGGTCGGCGTGCCGCCCGCGGCGTTGCGGTACTTGTCGAGGCGCGACAGCGCGAGATCAGCCGAGTTCTTCGGTAGTTCGGGCTGCTTCTCGCCCGCCGTCACCGTGTCGGCGCAGCGCAGGCCGGCGGCGCGGCCGAAGACGACGAGGTCGATCAGCGAGTTCGAGCCGAGGCGGTTGGCGCCGTGGACGGAGACGCAGGCCGCCTCGCCGATCGCCATCAGGCCGGGCACCACGGTGTCGGGGTTGCCGTCGACCTTGGTCAGCACCTCGCCGTGGAAGTTCGTCGGAATGCCGCCCATGTTGTAATGGACCGTCGGCAGCACCGGGATCGGCTCGCGGGTGACGTCGACGCCGGCGAAGATCTTGGCGCTCTCGGAGATGCCGGGCAGGCGCTCGTGCAGGATCTTCGGGTCGAGATGGTCGAGATGCAGGTAGATGTGGTCCTTGTTCTTGCCGACGCCACGGCCGCCGCGGATCTCCATCGTCATCGAGCGGGAGACGACGTCGCGCGAGGCGAGGTCCTTGGCCGAAGGGGCATAGCGCTCCATGAAGCGCTCGCCTTCCGAATTGGTCAGGTAGCCGCCCTCGCCGCGGGCGCCCTCCGTGATCAGGCAGCCGGCGCCGTAGATGCCGGTCGGGTGGAACTGCACGAATTCCATGTCCTGCAGCGGCAGGCCGGCGCGCAGCACCATGCCGCCGCCGTCGCCGGTGCAGGTATGGGCCGAGGTCGCCGAGAAATAGGCGCGGCCATAGCCGCCGGTCGCCAAGATCGTCTGCTGCGAGCGGAAGCGGTGGATCGTGCCGTCGTCCATCTTCAGCGCGACGACGCCGCGGCAATGCCCGTCCTCATCCATGATGAGGTCGATGGCGAAATACTCGATGAAGAACTCGGTGTTGTAGCGCAGCGCCTGGCCATAGAGTGTATGCAGCATGGCGTGGCCGGTGCGGTCGGCGGCAGCGCAGGTGCGCTGGGCCGGAGGGCCCTCGCCGAATTCGGTGGTCATGCCGCCGAAGGGGCGCTGGTAGATCTTGCCGTCCTCGGTGCGCGAGAAGGGCACGCCCCAATGCTCGAGCTCATAGACGGCGGCCGGCGCGTTGCGGACGAGATACTCGATCGCATCCTGATCGCCGAGCCAGTCCGACCCCTTGACGGTGTCGTACATGTGCCACTGCCAGGTGTCCTTGCCCATATTGCCGAGCGAGGCGGCGACGCCGCCCTGCGCCGCGACCGTGTGCGAGCGGGTCGGGAACACCTTGGAGATGCAGGCGGTGCGCAGGCCGGCCTGCGAGCAGCCGACGGTGGCGCGCAGGCCAGCGCCGCCGGCGCCCACCACGACGACGTCAAAGGTGTGGTCGGTGATCGGATAGGCCTGGCCGGTATAGGCCGGGGCCTGTCGGGACTTGGTGATCGCCATCGGATCAGCCTCCAAAGGACAGCTTCAGCACCGCATAGGCGCAAGCGGCGCCGATCGCGATCGCGAAGAAGGTATTGGCCATCACGGCCGCGATCTTGGCGCCCTCACCATGGACATAGTCCTCGATGATGACCTGCATGCCGATGCGCATGTGCACGCAACCGGATACGACGAAGAGCAGCATCAGGATCGCCACCAGCGGGTGCGACAGAATGGCGAGCGCCGCCGGATAGGGCTTGCCGGCGAGCGAAATCACGATGCCGAGGAAGATCAGCGTCAGGACGAGGTTCGACACCGCCGTCATGCGCTGCAGCCAGAAATGGCCGGTGCCGGATTTGGCCGAGCCGAGGCCACGGACGCGCGACAAAGGGGTGCGGAGCGAGGAGTGGGACTGCATCGGCTCTCTCCTCAGCGCACGGCCAAAGCGACGATCCAGACGAGCAGGGTCAGCCCGCCCGAGAAGACCACGCTGTATTTCGCCAGGTTCATCCGGGTCTGCGGGTCGTAGCCCTTGCCCATGTCCCAGATGAAATGGCGCACGCCGCCGGCCATGTGGTGCAGCAGCACGAAGGAATAGCCGAACAGGACGAGGCGGCCGAACCAGGAGCCCGCGATCGCCTGCGCCGTGTCGAAGGCGGCGGGGCCCGAGGCGGCGGCGACCAGCCAGGCCGCGATCAGGACGGTGCCGACATAGAGCGCGACGCCGGTGGCGCGATGCGCGATCGACATCGCCATCGTCCAGGACCAGCGGTAGATCTGCAGATGCGGCGAGAGCGGACGCGCCGCCTGTTTGATCTCGGCCAAGATCGTTCTCCGTGGGAAACGCCCGGGGACGGGCCTATCCATTTGGGATCATTCTAGAGTGTCTGGCTGTCTATCGAAACCGCTCCGCCGCTGCAATGCGGCATGACGACAGCGCGGTGACAGAATACAGAATCTGTCAGCGGTTACCGAATCGCTAACGCGGCAGCAGGGCCCAATAGTCGAGATCGAGGATGACGTCGGGGTCGTAGGCCTCGCCGGCCTTCAGCGGATGGTCGGCGCAGGGGCGGTTCCTGGTCGCGACCAGCCGCAGCCGCAGCGCGCCGACATCCTCGCGGCCGGGCAGTTCGGCCGCCTCCAGCACCTCGCTCCAGGCGAAGACGGTGTCGCCGGCGAAGAGCGGCGCGACATGGCGGCCGCCGTTCAGCGCCGCGATGTGGAAGGCGTTGCCGAGCCCGTTGAATGAGAGCGCCCGCGCCAGGCTGATGACGTGGCCGCCATAGATCAGGCGCTTGCCGAAGCGGGTGGAGCGGGCGCCGTGGCCGTCAAAATGGACCTTGGCGGTGTTCTGATAGAGCCGCGTCGCGATCTGGTGCTCGGCTTCCTCCACCGTCATGCCGTCGACATGGTCGATGCGCTCGCCCGCCGCGTAATCGCCCCAGCGGAAGGGACTGCCGGCGAGCGCGTCGTCATAGGCCGACAAATCGATGGGCGGGCAGCCCTCGCCGAGTTCCTCCGGCAGCACCGCCCTGGGCAGCTCCGGCACCTGCTCGGCATGGGCCGGCGTTCCGGGCGTGCGCTTGCGCACCAGCACCCAGCGCGCATAGCTGAGCACGATCTCACCATGCTGGTTGCGGCCGATCGAGCGGACATAGACGATGCCGGCATCGCCGGCGGAGGTCTGCTTCAGCCCGATCACCTCCGAGGTGGTCGAGAGCGTGTCGCCGGGGAAGACCGGCTTCAGGAAGCGGCCATCGGCATAGCCGAGATTGGCCACCGCATTCACCGAGACGTCCGGCACCGTCTTGCCGAAGACGATGTGGAAGACGAGGAGGTCGTCGACCGGGGCGGTCGGGTAGCCGATCGCTTTGGCGAAAGCGTCCGAGGACTGGACAGTGAAGCGCGGGCCGTAGAGGGCGGTGTAGAGCGAGACGTCGCCGGCGGTGACGGTGCGCGGCGTCGCATGGACGATCACGTCACCGAGGTGGAAGTCCTCGAAGAAACGCCCGGCGTTCGTCTTCGGGACGGGGTGCTGTGTCGATCCGGGCATGGGCTCGCTCGCTGGCTGCGCGCGATTGTGCGCTGCGACGGGCGGCGGCGTCCAGCCCGCGCGGATGCGACGAAGGGCGACTGGTCGGCCGTGAAAGGTCGCCTGCATCACCAAAACAGAACGCGGGTCATCCCGGACGCAGCGCAGCGGAGATCCGGGATCCATTCCGGAGCACTCTCAGGTGAGGTTCCGGAATGGGTCCCGGGTCTCCCTGCGGTCGCCCGGGACGACTCGCGCTCTTTGATCTAAGCTTGGGACGGCTCAGACGTACTGCCCGTGGCAGTGCTTGAACTTCTTGCCGGAGCCGCAGGGGCAGGGCTCGTTGCGGCCGACCTTGCCCCAGCTCGCGGGATCGGCCGGATTGCGCTCGAGCACGGCCGTGTCGGCCTCCAGCGCGGCGAACTGCATCCCGCCCGAGCCATAGCCGCCGAAGGGTGGCGGCAGCGTGTCCTGCGCCGGCGGGGCGGTGTCCTCGGGCTGCTCGAAGCGGACCTCGATGCGCATCAGATTGCCGGTCACCTGCTCGCGCAGACGGCCGATCAGCCCGTCGAACAGCTCGAAGGCCTCCTGCTTGTACTCGTTCAGCGGGTCGCGCTGGGCATAGCCGCGCCAGCCGATGACCTGGCGCAGATGGTCGAGCGTGACCAGATGCTCGCGCCAGAGCGTGTCGAGCGTCTGCAGCAGCACCTGCTTCTCGACATAGGTCATGACCTCGTCGGTGTTGCGGGCGATGCGGGCGGCGTAGTCCTCATCGGCGATCTTGCGGATGCGCTCGCGCAGCTCGGCGTCGGCGATGCCCTCTTCCTTGGCCCAGTCCTCGATCGGCAGATCGAGATTGAGGAACTGCAGCACGCCCTCCTTGAGGGCGGCGGTGTCCCACTGCTCGGGATAGGCCTCCTCGGGAATGTGGCGCGTCACCAGATCATCCGCCACGCCCTGGCGCATATCGTCGATGGTTTCGCGCACGCTGGCCTGGCGCATGAAATCGCGGCGCTGCTCGAAGACGACCTTGCGCTGGTCGTTCATGACGTCGTCGTATTTCAAGATGTTCTTGCGGATGTCGAAGTTGCGCGCCTCGACCTTTCCTTGCGCCTTCTCGACCGCCTTGTTGATCCAGGGATGGACGATCGCCTCGTCCTCCTTGAGGCCGAGCTTGGTCAGCATGCCGTCCATGCGGTCGGAGCCGAAGATCCGCATCAGGTCGTCCTGCAGCGACAGGAAGAACTTGGAGCGGCCGGGGTCGCCCTGGCGGCCGGCGCGGCCGCGCAGCTGGTTGTCGATGCGGCGGCTCTCATGACGCTCGGTGCCGACGATGTAGAGCCCGCCGGCCTTGAGCACGCGCTGCTTGAAATCGGCGACTTCGGCGCGGATGCGGGCGGCCTGCGCCTCGCGCTCGGGCCCTTCCTCCATGCCGGCGAGATCATGGGCGATCCGCATCTCAGCATTGCCGCCGAGCTGGATGTCGGTGCCGCGGCCGGCCATGTTGGTGGCGATGGTGATCGCGCCGGGCACGCCGGCCTGGGCGACGATATAGGCCTCCTGCTCGTGGAAGCGGGCGTTCAGCACGGCGAAGGCGCGCGAAGGCTTGCCCTGGCGGGCCGCCTCGTAGATCGGCTCCAGCGCCTTGGGATCGGTGAAGTCGATCAGCTTGAAGCCGTCCTTCTCCAGCATCTCGGCGATCAGCTCGGAACGCTCGATCGAGGTCGTGCCGACGAGCAGCGGCTGGCCGGCCTCCTGCGCCGCCTTGATCTCGCGGATGACGCCGCGGACCTTCTCCTCGAAGGTGCGGTAGACCTCGTCATCCTCGTCCTTGCGTGCGACCGGGACGTTGGTCGGGATCTCGACCACCTCGAGCTTGTAGATCTGGAAGAACTCGTCTGCCTCGGTCGCGGCCGTGCCGGTCATGCCGGCTAGCTTGGAATAGAGCCGGAAATAGTTCTGGAAGGTGATCGAGGCCAGCGTCGCGTTCTCGGGCTGGACGGTGACCCGCTCCTTGGCCTCGAGCGCCTGGTGGAGGCCTTCCGAATAGCGCCGCCCCGGCATCATGCGGCCGGTGAACTCGTCGATGATGACGACCTCGTCGCCGCGGACGATGTAGTCCTTGTCGCGCGTGAACAGGGCATGCGCGCGCAGCGCCTGGTTGACGTGGTGGACGAGGGTGACGTTCTGGGCGTCATAGAGATCGCCCTCTTTCAGCAGCCCCGCCTCGCGCAGAAGCTCCTCGATATGCTCGTTGCCGGCCTCCGTCAGCGAGACGGTGCGCTGCTTCTCGTCGACCTCGTAATCGCCCTTCACCAGACCGGGCAGGACCTTGTCGATCGAGACATAGAGGTCCGACTTGTCGTCGAGCGGGCCGGAGATGATCAGCGGCGTGCGCGCCTCGTCGACCAGGATCGAGTCGACCTCGTCGACGATGGCGAAGTGGTGGCCGCGCTGGCTCATCTGCGCGACGTCGTACTTCATGTTGTCGCGCAGGTAATCGAAGCCGAATTCGTTGTTGGTCCCGTAGGTGATGTCGCAGGCATAGGCGCGCTGGCGCTCCTCGTCGTCGATGCCATGGACGATGATGCCGACGCTGAGGCCGAGGAAGTTGTAGAGCTTCGCCATCCATTCCGCGTCGCGGCGGGCGAGGTAGTCGTTGACGGTGACGACGTGGACGCCCTTGCCTTCCAGCGCGTTGAGATAGGTCGGCAGGGTGGCGACCAGCGTCTTGCCCTCGCCGGTCTTCATCTCGGCGATGGCGCCCTCGTGCAGGACCATGCCGCCGATGAGCTGGACGTCGTAGGGCCGCTGGCCGAGCACGCGTTTGGCCGCCTCGCGCACGGTCGCGAAGGCCGGGACCAGCAGATCGTCGAGCTTGGCGCCCTTGGCGAGCTGCTCGCGGAAGGCCGTGGTGCGGGCCTGCAGCGCCTCGTCGCTCAGCGCCGAGACCTCCTTCTCCAGCGCGTTGATCGCGGCCACGCGGGAGCCGTAGCCCTTGACGCGCCGATCATTCGACGAGCCGAAGAGTTTCTTTGCGAGCGCGCCAAGCATGGTCGGCCTTTCGGTGGTGTGGCTCCGGCGCCGCGCCGGCCTTGCGCCGCGTCCAGCCGGACCCTGAATTCTCAATGCGACGGCGTGTTTAGACGCGCGCGAAGGCGGGGTCCAGCATTGCCTTGCAGCGCCGCACGCCGTTGGCGCGCAGCGCGGTACGAACCCGCGCGGACCGCCCGGATGTAGGGTTGGCGGCGGGATCTTCCAAGTCCGGGCTCCGACGGCCGGGGGAGTGCCGCAGCAAAGCTTCGTGAAGCGACGATGATGGCGCTTTTCGTGCCTTGCCTTTGCCGCGTTCAACTGGCAGTGCACCGGCGAACGCAAGGTTCGCTCTCATCCCCGCAAGAAGGCAGTTCCCATGAAGGTGTCTCGTCTCGGCATGGTTTCGCTCGGCCTCGTGCTGCTCGCGACGCCGGTCTTCGCGCAGGCGGACAAGGTCGTCGCCAAGGTCGACGGTATCGCCATCACCGAGCGCGAGATCGGACTCGCCACCGAGGATCTGGGCGAGCGCCTCGCGCAGCTCCCCGAGGAGCGCAAGCGCGACGAGGTCATCAACTATCTCGTCGATCTGAAGCTCGGCGCCCGCGCCGCGATCGCGGCCAAGACGGCCGAAGGGCCGGATTTCGCCGCCCGCCTCGCCTATTTCCGCGAGAAGGTGCTGCTCGACCAGTACCTGACCGCCGAGGGCAAGAAGGCCGCGACGCCGGAGGCGGCCAAGAAGCTCTATGACGAGACCACCAAGGCGATGGCTCCCGAAGAGGAGATCAATGCCCGCCATATCCTCGTCGAGGACGAGGCCCAGGCGAAGGCGGTGGCCGAGCGGCTGAAGAAGGGCGAGGATTTCGCCAAGGTCGCCGCCGAGCTCTCCAAGGATCCGGGCTCCGGCAAGGAGGGCGGTTCCCTCGGTTGGTTCACCAAGGACCGGATGGTGCCGGAATTCGCCGAGGCCGCCTTCAAGCTGAACAAGGGTCAGGTCTCGGAGCCGGTGAAGAGCCAGTTCGGCTGGCACGTCATCAAGCTCGAGGACAAGCGGACCAAGCCGCTGCCCGATTTCGCGATGGTGAAGCCGCAGATCGACCAGTATCTCGAGCGCAAGGCGCAGCAGGACATCATCCTGGCGCTGCGCGAGAAGGCCAAGGTCGAGCGTCTCGACCAGCCGGCCGCACCCGCGACCCCGGCGCCGGCCGAGCCGAAGAAGCCCTGAGGCCGGCCGACGCGCTTCCCATCAGGACGAAGAAGGGCGGCTTCTTAGCCGCCCTTCTTGTTTTCGTTACCCAGCTGCGGCACACGGGCCTCCCGCACAGGAGACGCCACCATGGCCGGCAAGGATGTTCCCGTTTCCCCGCTCGCGCCGAAGCGCCAGCCCAAGGTTCCGCCGGTCCCGGGCGTGCGCTTCGCCACCGCCGAGGCGGGCATCAAGTACAAGGGCCGCACCGATGTCTGGCTCGCTCTGCTCGACGAGGGCACGCAGGTCGCCGGCGTCTTCACCCGCTCGAAATGCCCCTCCGCGCCGGTCGACTGGTGCCGCGAGAACCTGAAGCAGGGCTCGGCGCGGGCGATCGTCGTCAACTCCGGCAATGCCAACGCCTTCACCGGCCTCAAAGGCCGCGATTCCGTCGCGCTGACGGCGAAGATCGCGGCCAAGGCGGCCGGCTGCAAGCCGCAGGAGGTCTTCATCGCCTCGACCGGCGTGATCGGCGAGCCCCTCGACGCCAGCAAGTTCGAGGGCGTGCTGGAAGCTTGCGCCAAGCGCGTCGCGGACGGCCCCTGGATCGACGCGGCCAAGGCGATCATGACGACCGACACCTTCCCCAAGGCGCTCTCGCGCAAGGCGAAGATCGACGGCCATGAGGTCGTTCTCGCCGGCATCGCCAAGGGCGCCGGCATGATCGCGCCCGACATGGCGACGATGCTCTCCTTCGTCTTCACGGATGCGCCGATCGCCGCGCCCGTGCTGCAGGCGCTGCTCTCCAAGGGGGTGAAGGGCTCCTTCAACGCCGTCACCGTCGACAGCGACACCTCGACCTCGGACACGCTGATGCTGTTCGCCACGGGCAAGGCGGCGGCGCGCGGCGTTCCCGCGATCACCGAGATCGGCGATGCCCGGTTGTCCGGCTTCAAGCGCGCGCTGAATTCGCTGCTGCTCGAACTCGCCCATCTCGTCTGCAAGGACGGCGAGGGTGCGCGCAAATTCGTCGAGGTGCGCGTCGCGGGTGCGGCCTCCTCGCGCTCGGCCAAGCGCGTCGCGCTCTCGATCGCCAATTCGCCGCTCGTCAAGACCGCCATCGCCGGCGAGGACGCCAATTGGGGCCGCGTCGTCATGGCCGTCGGCAAGGCGGGCGAACCGGCCGACCGTGACCGGCTCGACATCTCCTTCGGTGAGATCAAGGTGGCGCAGCAAGGGGCTCGCGCGCCGTCCTACGACGAGGCCGCCGTCTCCGCCTATATGAAGGGCGAGCACATCGTCATCACCGCCGATCTCGGGCTCGGTCGCGGCAAGGCCACGGTCTGGACCTGCGACCTGACCAAGGCCTATGTCGAGATCAACGGCGACTACCGGTCCTGAATGACGGAGCAGGCCCGCCCCAGCCTCAGCCGCGCCTTCGTCCTCGGGCATCTGCTGGTCTGCTCGTCCTTCTGGGGCTCGAGCTTCCTGTTCATCAAGCTGACGGGCGGTGCGATCTCGCCGCTCGCGCTTGCCGCCGGGCGCGGGCTGATAGGGGCGGCGGCGCTGGCGGCCTATGTCGTCTGGCTGGGCCAGAGCCCGATCCCGCGGCGCGACGAGATCCGGCACTGGCTCGTGCTCGGCACGACCAATGGCTGGGTGCCGAACGTGCTGGTGGCCTATGCGCTGGTGCAGCTGGCGAGCGGCCCGGCCGCGATGATCCAGGCCGGCGGGCCGCTGGTGACGGCGATCTTCGCCCATTTCCTTTTCGCCGAGGAGCGGATGGGCCTGCGACGGCTGGCCGGCATCGGGCTCGGTATGGCGGGCGTCGCGCTGCTGATCGGCCCGCGCCTGGTCGAGGGCGGCGGCACGGCGCTCGGCGTGCTCGCCATGGTCGGCGTCATGCTGGGCTACAGCATCGGCAATCTCTATGCCCGCGCCATTCCCGCCTCGGCTGGCGACCCCGCGCGGTTGGCGCTCGGCCAGCAGGTCGTCTCGGGCCTCGTCGCGCTCGCCCTGACGCTGGTCTTCGCCGGCCCAGCCGCCTTCGCGCCGATCGCGGAGCATGTCCCGGCGATGCTGGCGCTCGGTCTGCTCGCCACGGCCGTGCCGATGGCGGTGTTCATGCGGCTGATCCGCGCCGCGGGGCCGACGCGGGCGGCGATGACGGGCTATCTCGTGCCGACGGTGGCGACGATCCTCGGCATCGTCGTGCTCGGGGAAACGCTGGAGTTGCGGCAGATCATCGGCGGTTGCATCATCCTCGCCGGCGTCTTCCTGGTAACGACGTCGCAGCGTGCGGCCAAGGTTGCGTGAGGGGGAGGATGGCAATGAGGATCGGGCTGGCAATCGTTCTCGCTTTGGCGTTGTCCGCTTGCGTCGAGCGCAAGCCTGCGACCGTCACCTTCTCCGTCGAGGAAGCGTCCTTCATCAAGAAAACAGGCACGACCACGATCACCGGCCATGCCTTTCGCGCCAAGCCGAGCGGCGTCGTCGTGAACGCGGCCGGGCAGCTGGTGCGCCTCGTCCCGGCCACGGCCTATGCCCGCGAGCGCTTCGCCAATTTCTACGGCCCGCGCAAATTCGTGCCGCATCGCGGCTATCCCCGTGACGACAATCCCGACCCCGCCTATGGCGAGTACACTCGCACCACCAAGGCGGAGTCGAATGGCCGCTTCGTCTTCGAAAAGGTCGCGCCGGGCGACTATTTCGTGACGACGCAGGTGATCTGGGGTGACGAGGATGCGCTCTCGCGCGAGGGCGGCTCGGTCTATGACAGCGTCACCGTGACGGGTAAGGAGACGCAGCCCCTGCACCTCATCCTCTCCGGCTACTGAGTCCCTCCGTGAAGCTTCTCCTCGTCGTCGCCTGCGCCCTGATCGATTCCGACAACCGCGTGCTGGTGGCGCAGCGGCCCGAGGGCAAGGCGCTGGCCGGGATGTGGGAGTTTCCGGGCGGCAAGCTGGAGGCGGGCGAGCGGCCGGAGCCTGCGCTGATCCGCGAGCTGTCCGAGGAGCTCGGTATCGCGGTCAAGGAGGAGTGCCTGGCGCCGCTGACCTTCGCCAGCTTCGCCTATCCCGAATTCCACCTGCTGATGCCGCTCTATATCTGCCGGCGCTGGGAAGGGCAGGTCGCCTCGCGCGAGGCGCAGGCGCTGAAATGGGTCCGTCCGGCCAAGCTGCGGGAGCTGGTCATGCCGCCCGCCGACGAGCCGCTGATCCCGCATCTGATCGATCTGCTGGGGGCTTGAGCCGGCCTCAATAGCGTTCGGGCAGGCCGAGCTTCGCCCATTGGCTCTTCGGCACGGGATCGCCGACGCGAAACGCGAAGGCGACGACCGCCGCCTGATCGGGGTTGAGCTCGCAGCGAAAGCTCAGATCATACCAGCGGCGCTTGCTGCGGAAGGCCGCGCCGTCGGCGATGAGGGCGCGGCCCACCAACTTCGTCGCTCCCTTCGCATAGGCCGTCACCCGGTCCGGCTCGAAATCGCTTTTCCAGGCCTGGATCTGGCTCATCGCCTCCAGGCCGCAAAGCTGCTCGGCGCGCTCATCAGCCGCCAGAAGCGGCAGCATCTCCCGTGCCTGACGGCTCAGGGGATGAGCGAGCGCCTCCGCCGCCATCATCCGGCTCGCCCTGACCATGCCGCCCGGGTCGGTGGGTGGCGGCGCTCCGAGGCCCGGTGGCTGCTCGGGCTGCCCGCTTGGCGGCGCCTCGACTGGCCTAGGCTGGATCATCGACGCAAACTCGCTCGGCGTCAGCAATTCGACGTCGACGCTGGTCTCGGCCTGAGGCGCCATCTCGAGCAAGGGCCGGACCGACAGCGAGCCGAGCGCGGCCAGAAGCAGGAGATGGAGCAGGGTCGCGCCGGCCAGGGCCGGGCGCAAACTCGCGACGCGTGCCTCCAGCGCCCGCATTCACCCTGCCGACGAGGTGAGGACGACCACCTTCGCGAGATCATGCGTCGTCACCGGACGGCTCCGTCGTGCTTGCCGTTCGGCCAGGCGAGAGGCGCTGCAGAAATGGACGAATTTGCGGCGGGCGTGTCGGAACGGGGGCTTCTCCGTCATTGCGAGCGCAGCGAAGCAATCCAGAGCCGCGCGCGCGACGTCCCCCTGGATTGCTTCGCTGCGCTCGCAATGACGATCAGGCATCGTCCGACCCGACGGGAACGGCCACGTCCCTCGCCAGCTGAAACCGCTCGAAGCGGTCCAGCTCCGCCTCGATCAGCGCCTTGCACTCCGGGCTTTCCTGCCCTTCCAGCCAGGTCCATTGCTGGATCAGCAGCCGCCCCGCCTGGCGGTCGGTCTTGAGGTCGAGCACCGCCACGACCCTGTCGCCGATCAGCACGGGCAGGCCGAAATAGCCGAAGACGCGCTTCTCCTTCGGCAGATAGGCCTCGAAAGCATGGGCATAGCCGAAGAACAGCTTCAGCCGTTTGCGCTGGATGATCAGCGGATCGAAGGGCGAGAGGATGTGGACGAGCTCGGGCTGCGGCGCCTCTGGCTCCGGCGCCTCGCGCGGGATCCAGTGCGGCACGGTCGAGTCCTCGATTTCGACCGGCATCAGCTCGCGCCGCTTCACGCGGGCCTCGATCAGCTCCGCCACCGCCGCCTTGGCCGGCGCATCGAGATGGCAGATCGAATCGAGGCTGACCACGCCTTGCGCGCGCAGCGCCCGGTCGAGCCTGTAGGCCGTGACCTGCCGTTCCGAGGCCGGCGTCGGGCGTTTGTCCCAGCCGAAATGCCGGCCCGTCAGCTCATAGGTCTTGAGCATGCTGGCGCGGGCCGAAATCACCAGGTCGCCATCGTAGAAGGCGCGCTCCAGTAGCCCCTTGGAGGGCTTCTTGCTGGCCCAGAGATGCGCCTTCTCGACCAGCACATCGTTGTCGATGTCGCGGATGGTCAGCGGCCCGTCCTTTCGGATGCGGGCGAGCAGCTTGCGCGCCTCGTCGCGCCCGCCGACGGCCGACCAGCGCTTTGGCTCATCGCGATGCGCCTTCATCGCCCCGAGGAAGAAGCGGATGTCGCGCACCGGCACATAGGAGAGCGCGTGGGTCCAGTATTCGAAGACGCTTTTGTCGAGCGACTGGGCCTGCGCCAGATGCCCCCGCTCATAGGAGGGGATGCGGCTGAACAGGATGT
This sequence comes from Rhizobiales bacterium CCH10-E5, assembly GCA_001556125.1. Taxonomy (GTDB): domain Bacteria; phylum Pseudomonadota; class Alphaproteobacteria; order Rhizobiales; family Beijerinckiaceae; genus Allobosea; species Allobosea massiliensis. Next base: position 55,442 of record LSIG01000138.1, read on the forward strand.
GGTGGTGGCAGCGCTCGATGACGTTGATCGTGTCGATCTGGACATAGCCCAGATGCTCGACCGCCGCCTTCGTGGCCTGCGCCCCCGCACCGAAGGGCTCGCGGCTGTCGAGCCGCTGCGCCTGCAGCCAGAGGCGTCGTGCCTGTTGGCGCGAGAGGGTGATCGTCCTTGGCGGGCGGGGCGGCATGGGCGGGGTCCGGGCTGCGAAGAAGGCTGCCGGAGTTTAGGGCGCGGCGTCCAGCCTTGTGTCAGGAGGTGCGGGCTTGCGCGTCAAGCGCCGCTCGACAGCTCCTCCCGCAGCGCCTCGGGCGTCACCTCCGCCATCGCCATCGCCAGCTTGAAGGCTTTCGTCTTCTCGCCCGGGTTCATCACGAGGATCACCGTCTCGGTGCCGGGGCAGGCGGGGTCGGCGCAGAGGATCTCGTTGACCGCGATGGCGGCAGCCTCCGGCAGGTCGGCGATCTCCCGCAGCAGCCCCTTGACGCGGTTGGCCTGTGCCGCTGCTTCGCTCTTGTCGGGGCCACCCTTGCCGAAGAGCCCGAAGCGCATCGCCGGAGCCTCAGGCGGTGGGCAGGGTCAGAACGCCGGCCGCGCCGTCTTCCGTGCCGAAGGCGAGGCGCTTGCCGCCCTTGTCCCAGGCGAAGGCGGTGATGCCGCTGCCGCGCAGGGCCGGGCGCACCAGCAGTTCCGAGGCGTCGGTCAGGCGGATCATCAGGATGCAACCATCGTCATAGCCGACCGCGAGGACCAGCGCCTTGGGGTGGAAGGCGACGCGGGTGACCTTCGCATGGCGCGCGCCGCATTCGCGCGGCGCCTTGCCCTGCGGGCCGTCGCCCTGGAAGGGCCAGACGATCGCGGCGTCCGCCCCGCTCGAGGCCAGCCAGAGCCCGTCATGCGACCAGGAGAGGGAGCGCGGCTTGGCCGGATAGCCCGTCATCCGCATATGGCTCGGCTTCTCGCCCAGCCGCCAGCCATGCAGCGCGTTCTCCTGCATCGAGGAGACGACGAAGCGCCCGTCCGGGGACCAGACGACCTCGAGATGCGAGCCCTTCCAGTCGAGAAATTCAGGCTTGGTCTGCGTCGCCGGATACCAGAGCGAGACGCCGTTCATCTGGCCGATGGCGAGGCGATAGCCCTTGGGCGCGAAGACCAGCCCCTGCGGGGTCGAAGCCAGGTCGAGCGAGGTGACGCGGCCCTTGTCGTCGCGGGCATGGACAGTGCGGCCGGTATTCCAGGCGAGGCTGCCGGAGGGTGAGAGCGTCACCGCATCGATCCAGCGCCGCTTCTCGTCGCGGGCGAGCTCGGCAGGGCCTCCGTCCGCCGTCAGCGCGACCACCCGTCCGTCATCGCCGCCCGTGATCAGCCGCTGGCCGTCGCCACAGGCGCAGAGGATGCCGCCGGCATGGGCCTCGACGGCGTCGCTCACGCCGTCGGTCCAGCGCAGCACGCGGCCATCGGCGAGGGCGAGGGCGAGCGTCGCGCCGAGCCAATGGGCGCCGACGACATGCGCCTCGGCCTCGACGGGGACGACATGCTCGCGCAGCGAGACGGGGGCGGTGGTCGTGTTCATGGCTGAGGCTTTAGAACGTTTTCGACGTGGCTTGAACCGTCATTGCGAGCGGAGCGAAGCAATCCAGGAGGCGTAGCGCACGCGGCTCTGGATTGCTTCGTCGCTGCGCTTCTCGCAATGACGGGAGAGCGCTCCGACTGCGGACGGATCAGGCCGCGCAGGCCTCGAAGCCTTTGCGCAGCTCGTTCTCGTTCAGGTCGCGGCCGATGAAGACGAGACGGCTTTCGCGCGTTTCGCCGGCCTTCCAGTCGCGCTGGAGATCGCCGTCCAAGATCATGTGCACGCCCTGGAAGACGAAGCGGCGCGGCTCGCCCTTGAAGGCGAGGATGCCCTTGGAGCGCAGGATATTGGGCCCCTGCGCCTGGCTGACATCGTTGATCCAGGGCATGAACTTCTCGGGATCGACATCGCCGGGGATCGTGAAGGACATCGAGCGGACCTCGTCCGAATGATGGTGGTGATGGCCGGATTCGAGGAAATCCGGCTCGATGTCGAGGATGCGGTCGAGATCGAAGGCGTTGCGGTCGAGCAGCTGGTCGATCGGCAGCGCGCAGCGCTCGGTCCTGTGCAGCTTGGCATAGGGGTTGATGGCGCGGATCGCGGCCTCGACCGAGGCGAGCTCTTCGGGCGTCACCAGATCGGTCTTGTTGAGCACGATCACGTCGGCGAAGGCGATCTGGTTCTTGGCCTCCGGCGCGTCCTTGAGCCGCTCCTTGAGCCATTTCGCGTCGGTCACGGTGATCACCGCGTCGAGCTTGGTCGCGTCACCGACATCCTGGTCGACGAAGAAGGTCTGCGCGACCGGCGCGGGGTCGGCGAGGCCCGTCGTCTCGACGATGATCGCGTCGAACTTGCCCTTGCGCTTCATCAGCCCGTCGAGAATGCGGATCAGGTCGCCGCGCACGGTGCAGCAGATGCAGCCGTTGTTCATCTCGAAGACTTCCTCGTCGGCGCCGACGACGAGGTCGCCATCGATGCCGGCCTCGCCGAACTCGTTGACGATGACGGCGAATTTCTTGCCGTGGTCCTCGGTGAGAATGCGGTTCAGAAGCGTGGTCTTGCCGGCGCCCAGATAGCCGGTGAGCACCGTGACGGGAATTTTCTCGGACATGGTCGATCCTGCTTCAACGAGGCGGTCCAGTGACACCGTCGGATCCAACATCCTCGCGGGTCATCCCGGCCGAAGCGTAGCGGAGAGCCGGGATCCATTCCGGAACGGGTCAGGAATGGATCCCGGCTCGGCGCCGCTGCGCGGCTTGTCCGGGATGACGTCGCGGTTGGGGTCCAGATGCCTCTCAGGCCGGGCCGGCGGCGAGCGCCTTTTCGATCTGGCTTATATTGTGTTTCATCATCGCGATGTAAGTCCCGGCCGGGCCATCGGCCTCGGAGAGTGCGTCGGAGAAGATGCGCCCGCCGATCCGGGCGCCGCTCTCCTTGGCGATCCGCTCGACGAGGCGCGGATTGGTGACGTTCTCGAGGAAGACGGCGGGAATCTTCTCCGCCTTGATCTGCCGGATGATGCGGCCGACATCCTTGGCCGAGGCCTCGGCCTCGGTCGAGACGCCCTGCGGCGCGATGAAGGTGATGCCATAGGCCTTGACGAAGTAGCCGAAGGCGTCGTGCGAGGTGATGGCCTTGCGCCGGTCGGCCGGGATCCGCGCGACCGCCGCCTTGACCTCGGCCTCGACCGCGTCGAGCTGGGCGAGATAGCGCGTCGCATTGGCCTCGTAGACCGCCTGACCCGCCGGATCGGCCTTCACCAGCGCGTCGCGGACATTGGCGATGTAGACCTTCGCGTTGGCGACGCTCTGCCAGGCATGCGGATCGACACCGCCATGGTCGTGGCCATGGGCATGACCCTTCTTGCCATGGTCGTGATCATCGTCGGCCTCGAGGGGCGTGATGCCCGTGGTGGCCGTCGCGATCGTCGCCTTGGTGCCGGACGACTTGATCAGCCGGGTGATCCAGCCCTCGAATTTCAGGCCGTTGACGACGACGAGCTTCGCCCCGGCCATCGCCTTCGCATCGGCCGGCGTGGGTGAATAGACATGGGCGTCGCCATTGGGGCCGACGAGCGTGGTCAGCGCGACGCGATCGCCGCCGACCTCCTTCACGAAGTCGCCGAGGATCGAGAAGCTCGCGACGACGGGCAGCTTCTCCTGGGCGGTGGCGGCCAGCGGCGCCTGGGCGAGGATGAGCCCGGCAGCGAAGGCGCCGAGCAGGGCGCGACGGTTCGGCATGAATGCCTCCAGTGAGTGATGCAACACTATAACATCACTACGCCCGGAGGTGCCGGCGCGGCAAGAGCCGCCGGGCGAGCCCGCCCTGCGTGCCGAGCAGGAGCGAGCCGAGATAGAGCGCGCCCGCCGCCAGGATGATCGCCGGCCCCGCCGGCAGATTGCTGCCGGCCGAATAGGACAGGACCAGCCCAGCATAGCCCGCGACCATGCCGAATCCGCTGGCGAGCAGGATCAGCCGCGTGATGTCGGCGGTCCAGAACCGTGCGGCCGCCGCGGGCAGCATCATCAGCCCGACCGCCAGCAATGTGCCCAGCGCATGGAAGCCGGCCACCAGATTGAGCACGACGAGGCCGAGAAAGGTGAGATGGACGAGGCCGCCTGAGCGGCTGACCGAGCGCAGGAAGCCGGGATCGACGCATTCCATCACCAGCGGGCGATAGAGCGCCGCCAGGGTCATCAGCGAGACCGTCGCCACCCCCGAGAGCAGCATCAGCACGTCGTCGTCGAGCGCCAGCACATTGCCGAACAGGACATGGAAGAGGTCGACCGCCGAGCCGCGCAGCGAGACGATGGTGACGCCGAGCGCCAGCGAGATCAGGTAGAAGGCGGCGAGCGAGGCGTCCTCCTTGATCACCGTGACGCGGGCTACGGCTCCCGCCGCGAGCGCCACCGCAAAGCCGGCCGCGAGCCCGCCCAGCGTCATCGCCGGCAGCGAGAAGCCGGCGACGAGATAGCCGATCGCGGCACCGGGCAGGATGGCATGGGCCATGGCGTCGCCGGTCAGGCTCATCCGGCGCAGCATCAGGAACACGCCGATCGCGCCACCCGACACCGACAGCGCGACGACGCCGACCAGCGCCCGGCGCATGAAGTCGAACTCGGCGAAGGGGCCGATGAAGAGGTCGTAGAGCATGCAAACCTGCGGTCCGTTCAAGCGCGCCGTCGTCCCGGGCGGAGCGAAGCGCAGACCCGGGACCCATTCCGGAGCGCATGTCGGAGAGGTTCCGGAATGGATCCCGGGTCTCCCTTCGGTCGCCCGGGATGACCCGGCAGGGAATCTCTCAGAGGTGACGGACGTGAACCGGGCTCACGCCGCGTCGCGCTCGCATGGTTCCGCGTGGCTGTCGAAGGCCTCGACCATGCGGCGCGCCTTCAGCAGGTTGGCGGCGGTCAGGACCTCGGCGGTTGCGCCCCAGGCGACGCTCTCGCGCGCCAGCAGCAGCGTCTGCGGAAAGGCGCGGCGTACCGTCTCGATGTCGTGGAGGACCGCGACGACGGTCCGGCTCTCGCCATGCCAGCGCTGCACCAGCGCCAGCAGATCGGCGGTGGTGCGGGCGTCGATGGCGGTGAAGGGCTCGTCGAGCAGAATGATGTCGGCGTCCTGCAGCAAAAGCCGCGCGAAGAGCGCGCGCTGCATCTGGCCGCCGGAAAGCGCACCGATCGGCCGGCGCTCGAAGCCGGCGAGCCCGACGGCGGCGATCGCGGCCTCGATCTTGGCGGCGGCCCCGCCCCCGATGCGTCCGAAGATGCCGGCCCGGTTCCACAGCCCCATTGCCACGAGATCGTAGACATGGATCGGGAAGGAGCGGTCGAGCTCCGCCTGCTGCGGCAGATAGGCCAGGCGCCGGCCGCGGGCCAGGGCGATATTGCCGCCCAGCGGCGACAGCGCCCCGGCGATGCCCTTGAGCAGGGTCGACTTGCCGGCGCCGTTGGGGCCGACGATGGCCGTCAGGCTGCCCGTTGCGATCTCGCCCGAGAGATGATGCACGGCCGGATGCCGGTCATAACCCAGCGTCAGGTCGGTCAGGCGGATGGCGGACATGGCGGTTCCCTGCGTCACGCGATCACCGCGAAGGTCGCGATCCAGAGCAGCACGACGACGCCGGCCGCCAGACCCATGCGCCCCAGCGCCGAGAGTCGCAGCAGCGACCAGCCCGGAGCCTGCGGGACGGCGTGGGTAACAGGATGGGCGTGCCGGTCAGCCATGTGCGATGATATACTGTTACAACACAGCAGAGGCAAGGTTGGTCGTCGGCCCGGCCGATCGCAGGCGGTCTCAGCGGCTGCCGCCTCAGAACGGCAGATACTGATACAGCCAGGTCTCGGTCAGGACCTTGTCGCCGGCCTTCAGGAAGCAGCGCATTTCGACCGGGTCGGTCCCGTCCACCGTGAGGTCGAACTGGGCGCGCCAGTGGCCGGGGACATCATTGGGCACGGCCTCGGCGAAGATGTAGGAATAGCTGCCGCGCGAGGCCGAGAGCACGACCTCGGGCTTCACGCCGAAGGGGATGGCCTCCAGCGCCGGCCCCTTGAACTCGACCATGAACTTGCGCACGCCCTTCGGGCGGGTCGTGCCGGGCTGGCCGCCATTGCCGAGCCGCGTGGCGACGACGCGACCGAGATCGCCCTGGAAGGGTTCGTCGGCGAGCCAGTGCAGCTTGTAGCGCAGCGCGTAGGTCGCGCTGGCCTTGGCGGGACCGGCCGGGACCCACATCGCGACGATGTTGTCGTGGATCTCGTCGTCGGTCGGGATCTCGATGAGCTGGACCGCGCCCTTGCCCCAGGCCCCTTGCGTCTCGACCCAGAGGCTCGGCCGGCGCTCGTAGAAGACGCCGTCGAGATAATGCCCGACCTCGCGGTCGCGCTGCACGAGGCCGAAGCCACGCGGATTCTCGTCGATGAAGGAGGAGGCCATCGTGCGCGGCGGGTTGTTCAGCGGGCGCAGCGCCCGCTCGCCTGCGCCGGTCCAGAGCGCGAGGCCGTCGGAATCATGGACCTCGGGGCGCCAGTCGACGGCGGTGGCCTTGGCCTTCTCGGAGTACCAGTACATCGAGGTCAGCGGCGCGATGCCGAGCCGTTCGACATCCTTGCGCAGATGGATCTCGCTCTCGATCTCCATCGTCACGCCCTTGCCGCGGTGCATCCGGAAGCGGTAGGCGCCCGCCACGCTCGGGCCCGACAGCAGGGCATAGACGACGACGAATTCGGCGCCGGGCTGCGGCGTCTCGAGCCAGATATGGGTGAAATCCGGGAATTCCTCGGCCTTGCCGGCCACGGCCGGGTCGATCGCGAGGCCGCGGGCCGAGAGGCCGTACTGATAGAGCTCGCCGATGGCCCGGAAATAGGAGGCTCCGAGGAAGGCGACCCAGTCGTTCTTCTGCCACTCCAGCTTCTCGCCCTTGCGGCCGGGATGACCGCTGCGGCTCTCCTGGAAGCGGAAGCCGGCGAAGCCCGCCCCGCGCGGCAATTCGCGCGCCGGCGAATCCGCCGGCATCTCGAAATAGCTCTCATCATAGACGATCTCGCGGGCGCGGCCGCCCTCGACGACATGCATCCGCACCGGCTTCTGGAAGTAGCGGCCGAGATGGAAGAAGGTCACGGGCCAAGCCGAGGGACCGTTCGCCCAAAGGGCCATCTCGGGCTTGAAGCGGATCTTGCCATGGGCGTCGTAGTCGATCCGCTCCAGCACGTCGGGGCGCGGGCTCGGCGGCGCCTGATAGGGCTTCGCCGCCATCTCGCGGGCGCGCTGTTTGAGCGCGTCGAAGCCGAAGCTCTCCGCCTCGCCCAGCCGCAACCCCTGCTGGGCCAATGCCTCCGGCGCGAAGCCGAGCGCGGCGAGTGCCGCGGTCGCACTGGCTCCGGCCAACAGCATGCGGCGGTCGGGGCGGGGCG
>LSIG01000139.1 GCA_001556125.1 Rhizobiales bacterium CCH10-E5
GGGAGAGATCAGATAGGCGGCATAGCCTTTCGCGCGCAGCTCGCAGGCGGGGCAGTGGCCGCAGCCATAGCCCCAAGGATGCCGGGTGGAACGGTCGCCGAGATAGCAGCTATGGCTCTGTTCGACCACCAGATCGAGCAGGGCGTCGCCGCCGAGCGCACGGGCCAGCGCGAAGGTCTGCGCCTTGTCCCGCCACATCAGCGGCGTGTGCAGCACGAGCCGGCGGTCGAGCCCAAGACCGAGCGCGACCTGCATCGCCTTGATTGTGTCGTCGCGGCAGTCGGGATAGCCAGAATAGTCGGTTTCGCAGACGCCGAGCACGATGTGCTTGGCGCCACGGCGATAAGCCAGCGCCGCCGCGAAGGTGAGAAAGATCAGGTTGCGGCCGGGGACGAAGGTGGTCGGCAGGCCCGTCTCGGCGAAGGCGATTTCCGTGTCGCGGGTCAGCGCCGTCTCGGAGATCGCGCCGAGCGCGGCGAGATCGACCCTGTGGTCGGCGCCGAGGCGCTGCGCATAGAGGGGCGAGAGTGCGGGCAGCGCGTCCCGGATCGTCGCGCGACACTCCAGTTCGACACGGTGGCGCTGGCCGTAATCGAAGCCGACGGTTTCGACCGCATCGAACCGGGCGAGCGCCCAGGCGAGGGCGACGGTCGAGTCCTGCCCGCCCGAGAACAGGACAAGGGCGCGGGAGGTCATGACGCGCGCCGCCCCGGCTCAGTCGAACAGGCTGGAGACGCTGGTTTCCTGCGCCGTGCGCTCGATTGCCTCGCCCATCAACTGGGCGATCGAGATGACGCGGATGTTGCGCGCCACCTTCACCGCCTCGGTCGGCATGATGGAGTCGGTGATCACGAGCTCCTTCAGCTTCGAATTGGCGATGCGGGCGACGGCGCCGCCCGACAGCACGCCATGGGTGATGTAGGCATAGACCTCGCGCGCGCCCTGCTCCAGCAGGGCCTCGGCCGCGTTCACCAGCGTGCCGCCGGAATCGACGATGTCGTCGAGCAGGATGCAGGAGCGCCCCTCGACGGAGCCGATGATGTTCATCACCTCGGACTCGCCCGGCCGGTCGCGGCGCTTGTCGACGATGGCGAGCGGGGCGTCGATGCGCTTGGCCAGCGCACGGGCGCGCACCACGCCGCCGACATCGGGCGAGACGACCATGGCGTTCTTATAGTCGAGCCGGTCCTTGATGTCGCGCGACATCAGCGGCGCGCCGAAGAGGTTGTCGGTCGGGATGTCGAAGAAGCCCTGGATCTGCCCGGCGTGCAGATCGAGCGTCAGCACGCGGTCGACCCCGGCATGCGTAATCAGGTTGGCGACGAGCTTGGCGGAGATCGGCGTGCGGCCGGAGGCGCGCCGGTCCTGCCGCGCATAGCCGAAATAGGGGATCACCGCCGTGATGCGGCGCGCCGAGGAGCGGCGCAGCGCATCCGTGATGATCAGCAACTCCATCAGATGGTCGTTGGTCGGGAAGGAGGTGGACTGGATGACGAAGACGTCCTGCCCCCGCACGTTCTCCTGGATCTCGACGAAGACCTCCATGTCGGCAAAGCGCCGGACGGACGCCTTCGCGAGCGGAATGCCGAGATGGGCGCAGATCGCTTCAGCAAGCGGCCGGTTGGAATTGCCGGCGACGACTTTGAAGGAAGAGGGCATGCCGTGGCGCACCGTTGGGAACTGGGCTGGACGGCCGGCGGGCGAGCCGGCGCTGATCGCAGGGCTCTTAACAGCGGTGTGACGGCGAGTCGACCGCTGCACTGCGAAAGCACTGTGCAATGGTTGCCAAATCGGCAGGGCCGAAGCCCGATCCGCCGCGGATCAGGTGCCGTTCCTCAGAGCCTGCGGCCGCCATTCGCCGTAGAAGCGGTTCGGGCCGCCGGCTTGGGCTCCGCGCCAGCCGCCTTCGCCTTGTCGGCCGGAAGAACGGCTTCCACCGCGGGAGTCGTCACCAGAAAGCTCGCGATCGCGTCCATCGATTCGGCGGCCGCCTTGGCAACGACCGTCTGGTCGATGGCGGCCCAGGGGTCAGCGCCGCCGCCGCGCCGGCCGAGGCTTTCGCCCTGGACGCGCTGGGCGCGCTTCTTGGTCTCGTCATAGACGTCCCAGACAAAGGCGAGGGCGGTCTGGCCGTCCTCGGTCGGCTGGGCGGTGAGATAGCCGCGGACGCGGAAGCGCGCCGGCTTGTCGCCGGGGACGATCTCCATGCGCCGCTCGGCTGCCGCTTCGCCAAGCAGCCCGGCAAAGCGGGTCGTCACGGCATCGGGGGCACCGGAAATGCTCTGAACCGAAACGGGCACGCCCGGCGCATCAACGCGGGGGCGCGCGGCCGTGGTGGTCTCCTGGCATCCGCCCAGCGCAAGCGCCAGGGCCACCCCGACAACCGGAGTGCTCAAACGAACGATCATCGACGCCTCCCGCTTGTTCTGGATCGCTGACGGGTTGGTGTTTCGCAGTCCCTGCGCCGTGTTTCTAGGCCGTTGTCTTCCGCAGGTCCAGACGAGCCGGTTGCGGCGCCTGCGCCGTCCGTCGCGTCCCATTTGCGGGAGGCGGCGTCCTCCCCCATATAACGCCATGCCGGCCCCGACGGGCCTTTGTCCGGAGAGCCCCATGGTCACCACCAGCAGCCGCATTCTCGACGACATCGCCCGCCTCGCCACCGACGCCGCCGGCGCTGCGCAGGGCGTGCGCCGCGAGGTCGAGACCGTGGTGAAGACTCAGATCGAGCGCCTCCTGCGCGATCTCGACGTCGTCACCCGCGAGGAGTTCGAGGCGGTGCGCGAAATGGCGCTGCTCGCCCGCGAGGAGAACGACCGGCTCGCGGCGCGCCTCGCCGCGCTCGAAGCGGCGGCCCAGCCCAAGGCCTGAGCGAACCCGCTGCGGCGGGCGGCGTCCACAGCCATGTGCTGTGGACAGGGGCGGGCAGGGATTGAGCCGTCCCCCGAATCCGCCGAGCGTCGGCCGGTGTTGGGCGTGTCACACGCCCTGCGCTAACGTCGGTGAAGAAATTGATTCGTCGGTCCAACCGCTTAGGTCGGGCCGGGCGGAGCGTGGCATCCGGTTTCCGGCCGGCGCCGCGCCTGTGGGTTGCGTCCTTCAGCTTTCCTGTCGCCGTGTTCCCGTTCTCGAACGCGCCGGCCCGCCTGCGGCGGTCGGCAGTTGGACCCAAGGACATGATGGATCTCGAACTGGACGCAGAACTGGATCGGCCCTCCAACCCGCTCGACCTGATCGAGCGTCTCGCCGCCCTCAACAACTGGAGCTTCGACCGCGACAGCGACGACGAACTGTCGGTCGCCGTTTCCGGAGCCTGGTCAGACTACCATCTCGCCATCACCTGGCTGGAGGAGGTCGAGGCGATCCACGTCGCCTGCGCCTTCGACCTCAAGGTCCCCGAGCGCCGGCGCGGCGAGGTGCTGCAGCTCGTCAGCCTCGTCAACGAGCAGCTCTGGGTCGGGCATTTCGACCTTTGGAGCTCCGAGAACGTGGTGATGTACCGCCACGCGCTGCTGCTGTCGGGCGGGGCCGAGCCCACCGACGAGCAGGCCGCGGCGCTGATCAAGGCGGCGATCGACGCCTGCGAGCGCTATTTCCAGGCTTTCCAGTTCGTGGTCTGGGCCGGAAAGACGGCGAAGGAGGGGCTCGAGGGCTCGCTGCTCGAGACGGTCGGCGAAGCCTGACGCCTGGGCTTCGTCATGGTCGGGCTTGACCCGACCCTCTCCCGCCGGAGACTGCTGGCCATGAGATTCTCGGGACGAGCCCGAGAGTGATGTCTGTCGCCGAAAACTGCGAGAACCCGCCATGACCAGTCCGCTCCCCCAGACGCTCGTCCTCATCGGCGCCGGCAAGATGGGTGGCGCGATGCTGGAGGGCTGGCTGAGGATCGGGATGAATCCCGCCGGCATCAGCCTGATCGACCCGAAGCCGTCCGACGAGATGGTCGCCCTCGCCACCGAGAAGGGCATGGCGCTCAACCCCGATCCGGCCTCGCTGACCTCGGTCGAGGTCCTGGTTCTGGCGACGAAGCCGCAGATGCTCGACACCGCGGCGCCCGCCGTCCAGGCCTTCATTCGGCCGCAGACGCTGCTCATCTCGATCCTCGCCGGCAAGACGCTATCGGACCTGTCGGCGCGGCTACCCAACGCGACCGCGATGATCCGGGCGATGCCGAACCTGCCGGCCTCGGTCCAGCGTGGAGCCACCGGCGCCGCGGCGGGGCAGGGAGTCACCGGCGCGCAGCGCGCCATGGCCGACGCCCTGCTGCGCAGCATCGGCACGGTCGAATGGCTGGACGACGAGGGGCTGATCGACGCCGTCACCGCTGTCTCGGGCTCAGGGCCGGCCTATGTCTTCCATCTGGTCGAGTGCCTCGCCGCGGCCGGCAAGCAGGCGGGCCTGCCCGCCGACATTGCCGAGCGCCTGGCGCGTGCGACGATCGAGGGCGCCGGCGAACTGCTGCACCAGTCGCAGCTGTCGCCGGCGACGCTACGCCAGAACGTGACCTCTCCCGCCGGCACGACGGCGGCCGGGCTGTCCGTGCTGATGGGGCCGCTGGAGCCGCTGATCGTCGAGACGGTGGCTGCCGCCAAACGCCGCGCCGGAGAGCTTTCGGGCTGATCGGCCTTTCAGGCGCCGTGATCGCATCCTAGTTTGGTCTCAGGACCGCCGAAGGAGAACCGCCATGGCTTCCGATCCCCTCTCTTCCGACTCCGTCACCGGGGCCTCTACTGCCGCGCCCACCGATCCGCGCCGGCAGGCCGTCGATGCATTGCTGCGCCTGGCCGCGACCCGCCCCTGGGATGAGATCGAACTGGGCGATATCGCCGCCGAGGCGGGGCTGACGCTGGCCAAGCTGCGCGGCCTGTTTCCCTCCAAGCTTGCGATGCTCGGCGGCCTGACCCGGATCGTCGACGACGCGGTGCTGGCCGATGTTTCGGACGACCTCGCCGGGGAGCCGGTGCGAGAGCGGCTGTTCGACCTGGTGATGCGGCGGCTCGATGCGCTGGCGCCCTACAAGGCCGGGTTGCGGCGGATCGCACCGGTCATCCGGCGCGATCCCCTGACGATGGCCGCGCTGAATCGCGGGGCCGCCAACTCCTGGCGCTACATGCTGGCGTCCGCCGGCATCCCGACCGAGGATGGGCTGGGGCCGGTGCGGGTGCAGGGGGCGGTGCTGCTGATGGCTCGCGTCACCGAGGTCTGGCTCCAGGACGACGAGCCGGAGCTGTCACGGACGATGGCGCGGCTCGACCGCGAACTGAAGACGGCGGGGCGGATCATGGCGCGGGTCGAGGACGTCCACCGGCTGACGGCGCCGCTGCGCGGGCTCGCCCGGGCGCTCTGCTCGGGGCGCCGCCCGACCGTCCGGCGGCGCGAGCGCTCGGACGAGAGCCTGCGGCGCGAGGGCGAGGATTTTGCCCCTGCTATCTGACGCAGGTTTAAGGAATCCGGTTTCCGCTTCCTTAGCGTTAAGCGGGCATTAGCCATTTTTTGCGACCCCTGCGAATCTCGTTTCGCAGGGGTTTGCGCATGTCGCTGACGAAGAAGCTCGCCACCTTGTCGATCAGCCGCTCCTTCGCGCTGATCGCAGGTCTCGCCGTGGTCATCGCTGTCGGAAGCGTCGGTTACACGCTGACCGAAGCCCGCAACGAGATGATCGAGCTGAAGCGGCAGGAGGTTCAGAACGCCACCGACATCGCGCGCACGACGGTCGAGTTCTACCGCGACAAGGCCAAGAAGGGCGAGATTCCGGTCGCCGATGCCCAGAAGCTGGCCATCGATGCGGTGGCTGGCGCGCGCTTCGACGACGGCAACTACTTCTTCGTCTATACCTTCGACGGCGTCAGCGTCACGCATCCCCGCGCCGACATGATCGGCAAGAACCTGATGGGTCTCAAGGATCCCGCCGGCAAGCCGATCGTCCAGGAACTGCTGTCGATCGCCAAGGCCGGCGGCAAGGGCGGCTATCTCGACTTCCTCTGGGTTAAGCCCGGCGACAAGGAGCCCACGCGGAAGATCGCCTATGTCAGCGGCATCGCCGACTGGAACTGGGCGGTCGGCACCGGGCTGCACGTCCACGATGTCGATGCCAAGTTCCTCGGCCTGATGGTCGATGTCGCCAAGGTGCTGGTGCCGCTCGGCCTGCTCATGCTCGGGCTCGTGATTGTCCTGAGCCGCCGGGCCTCGACGATGCTGACCTCGCTCTCGGGCACGATGAACGCCCTCGCAGCCGGCAATCTCCAGACGACCATTTCCCATCAGGAGCGGCCCGACGAGGTCGGCCAAATGGCGCGTGCGCTGGTGGTCTTCCGCGACGCCGCCGTCGCCAAGGACGCGATGCAGGCCGACAAGGCGCGGGCGGAACAGGAGGCGGCGGCTCATCGCGATGCTGCCGACGGTCAGCGCCGCCGCAGCGAGGCCGAGAGGGCCGAGCTTTCCCGGACGCAGGAAACCGTCGTGGCGGCGCTCGCGACGGGCCTCGAGCATCTGGCGGAGGGCGACCTGACCTACCGCATCAACGCGAACTTCGGCTCCGACTACGCCAAGCTGCGTGACGATTTCAATGCCGCGATCGGCAAGCTGCAGGAGACGATGCGGCAGATCGCGACGAACACCGAGAGCATGAAGGCGGGCTCGATCGAGATCAGCCAGGCGGCCGACGACCTCGCCGGGCGCACCGAGCAGCAGGCGGCTTCCGTCGAGGAGACGGCGACGGCGCTGGACGAGCTGACCGCGACCGTGCGGCAGACGGCCGAGAGCGCGCGCCAGGCCAATCAGGCGACGACCCAGGTCAAGGCGGAAGCCGAGCAGTCGACCGCGATCGTGCGCGATGCGGTCGTGGCGATGGGCGGCATCGAGAAGTCGGCCGAGGAGATCTCGCAGATCGTCGGCGTGATCGACGAGATCGCGTTCCAGACCAATCTTCTGGCGCTGAACGCCAGCGTTGAGGCGGCCCGCGCCGGCGACGCCGGCAAGGGCTTCGCAGTCGTCGCCTCCGAGGTGCGCGCCCTCGCTCAGCGCTCGGCCTCGGCCGCCAAGGAGATCAAGGAGCTGATCGCGGCCTCCAACAGCGAGGTCGAGAAGGGCGTGACCCTGGTCGGCCAGACCGGCAGCGCCCTGCAGCGCATGGCCGACGAGATCAGCCGTGCCACCGGCCTCGTCTCCGAGATCGCCAGCGCCGCGCAGGAACAGGCGTCGGGCCTGCAGGAGGTCAACACGGCGGTGGCCGAGATGGACCAGTCGACCCAGCAGAACGCGGCGATGGCCGAGCAGTCGACCGCCGCAGCGCATTCGCTCTCGCAGGAGGCCGACCGCCTGGCCGCGCTGGTCGCGCGCTTCCAACTCGGCGGCGATGTCGCGGGCTTGAAGGCAATGGCGCGCACGATGCAGGCCGCCGTCGCGCCCGCGCCCCGCAAGCCCGCGCCTCCGGTCGCACGGCCCGTGGCCGCCGCCGGCGGCGGCTCCCCGGCGCGCAAGCCCGACATGAGCGCGCATGACAAGGGGTGGGCCGAGTTTTGAGCGGCCCCTCAGACAGCGCCGCTCCGGCCGCCACTATCGGTTTCGACGATTTCCTCAAGGTCGACATCCGCGTCGGCACGATCGTCGAGGCCGCTCCCTATCCGGAGGCACGAAAGCCCGCGATCAAGCTGGTGATCGATTTCGGCGGCACGATCGGCCTGAAGAAATCCTCGGCGCAGATCACGAAGCACTACACCTGCGAGGATCTGCCGGGCCGGCAGGTGCTGGCGGTGGTGAACTTCCCGCCGCGCCAGATCGGCAAGTTCATGTCCGAGGTGCTGACGCTCGGCGTGCCTGACGAGGAAGGCGAGGTCGTATTGATCGGGCCGGGCCTCGCCGTGCCGAAGGGCGGGCGGCTGTATTGAGGGCCGCCGGTGACGCGCTGGACAATCGGTCCGCGGTCACCCATATGCGCCGCGCCAAGGTGAGCGGAGGCGCAGGGATTGCAGATCGAGGAGACCCCGGCGGGCGTGCCGGATGAGCCGGTGCGCCGGGACGAACTCGCCTATCGCCTGAAGCAGCAGAGACTCCTTGCCGAATTCGGCCGGATGGCGCTGCGCGAATCCGATTTGCCGGCGCTGCTGCAACGTGCCACCGAACTCTGCGCGGACGGGCTCGACGCGCCGTTCTGCAAGGCGCTCGAATTCCTGCATGATCGTCGCGTGCTGCTGATGAGGGCGGGTGTCGGCTGGCGGCCCGAGGAGATCGGGCAGGCGACGCTGGGCGCCGACCTCGAATCGCCGGCGGGCTTCGCCTTCCAGACCGGTCAGCCCGTCCTCTCCAACCACCTGACCGAAGAGACGCGCTTCCGCACGCCGACGCTGCTGGCGGCCTATGGTATCAGGCGGGCCGTCAATGTGCTGATCGATCTCGGTGGCAAGAATGACGGGCCCTTCGGCGTGCTGGAGGTCGACAGCCCCGATCCGGGCGATTTCGACGAGGACGACGTCACCTTCCTCTATGGCTGCGCCCGCATCCTCGGCGCGGCGATCGAGCGCAACCGCTCGGACGCGAAGCTGCAGAAGGCGGTCGAGCGCCAGGCCATGCTGATGCGCGAGATGAGCCACCGCATCAAGAACAGCCTCGGCGTGGTCAGCGGCCTCCTGCGCATCAATGCCAGCAACGTCGCCGACCCGGCCGCCAAGGCGCTGCTACAGGACGCAGAAAACCGGGTTCTGACCATCGCCCATGTCCACAACCATCTCTGGCAGGGCGAGCGCATTGGCGAGGTCAATATCGGCGAGTTCCTGCGCGAGCTGTGCAAGTCGCTCGGCGGCTCGGTCGAGGGCGTGACGATCGGCTGCGAGGCCGATGACGTGGTCATCGACGCGGATTTCGCGATTCCCGTTGGGTTGATGGTCAACGAGCTCGTCACCAATGCGGTGAAATACGCCTTCGACCCCGGCGGTCCCGGCGCTGTTGCAGTGCGCCTCACGGCCCGCGAGCAGGAGCTCAGCCTCAGTGTCGAGGATGACGGCCGCGGTCTGCCGCCGGAGTTCGATCTCAACGCGTCGCGCAAGAGCTTCGGCATCCGGGTCATCACCAGCCTTGCCCGCCAGCTGCAGGGAGAGCTGCAGGCCGAAAACCTGCCGCGCGGTTGCCGCTTCTCGCTGGTCTTCCCACGGCACAAGCCGGAGCAGGACAGCTCAGACGGGTAGTCGTACCGTCGCCCGCAACCCGCCGAGCGGCGAATCCGCCAACATGATGTCGCCGCCATGGGCGCGGGCGATGTCGCGGGCGATGGCGAGGCCCAGGCCCGTGCCGCCCGAATCGACGTTGCGGGCCTCGTCGAGGCGGAAGAAGGGGCGGAAGACCTCCTCGCGCTGGTCGGCCGGGATGCCGGGGCCGTCGTCGTCGATCATCACGATCAGGTAGCGCGCGTCATGGGTGGCGCGGATGGCGATGCGGTCGCCATAGCGCGCAGCGTTGGAGACCAGGTTCGTCATCAGGCGGCGGAAGGCGTCGGGCCTGACCACGACCAGGGGATCGCCGACCACGGTCAGCTCGGTCTGGTGGCCCTGGCGCTCGGCGTCCGATTTCAGCTCCTCGAGCAGGCCGCGGATGTCGGTCTCGACGGCCGTCTCGCCGGCATCGCCGCGGGCGAAGGCGAGATAGTCCTCGAGCATACGCGCCATCTCGTCGACATCCTTCTCCAGCGCCTCGATCTCGGAGGAGCGCTCGAGCAGGGCAAGCGAGAGTTTGAAGCGGGTCAGGATGGTGCGCAGATCGTGGCTGACGCCGTTGAGCATGGTGGTGCGTTCGCCGACCGCGCGTTCGACGCGGCGCTTCATCTCGATGAAGGCGTTGCCGGCGCGGCGGACCTCGCGTGCGCCGCGCGGGCGGAACTCGGCGTCGCGGCCCTTGCCGAAGGCTTCCGCCGCATCGGCGAGCTTGAGGATCGGCCGGATCTGATTGCGCAGGAACAGAACCGCGATCGTCAGCAGGATCAGCGAGGTGCCGAGCATCCAGAGCAGGAAGATGTGGCTGTTGCTGGCGTAAGCCGAGTTCCGCCGCGTCAGGATGCGCATCACGTCCTTGTCGAGCTTGATGCGGATCTCGATCAGGCTGGAGCGGCCGACCGTGTCGAGCCAGAAGGGACGGGCGACTTGGCTGGCGAGCTCGGCCGAGAGCGCGCTGTCGAGCAGCGAGAAGAAGGGGCGGGGCCCCGGCGGCGGCAGGTCGGAATCCGGGATGATGTCGATGTCCATGCCCAGCCGCTCGGCCGCGATGCGCGAGAGCACGCTGGTGTCGGCATCCTGCGGATAGCTCTCATAGACGTCGATCATCGCGGCGATGTCGGCCGAGACAGCCGAGGACAGGCGCTGCGTCACGGTCTGCCAGTGCCGCTCCATGAAGACATAGGCGATGACCGACTGCAGCAGCACCACCGGCGCGATGACGATGACGAGCGCGCGCGGATAGAGCCCCTTGGGCATATAGCGGGCGATGGCGTGCAGCGGGCGGCCGGCGACCTTGAGCCAGGGCTTCAGCCGGTCATTGGCGCGCTTGCGTCCGCGTGCGCCGAGGGCAGAGGCGCGTGTCAGGACCTGGCCGATCGTCTGCGCCATGCCCTTGCGACGCGTGCCGGGCGGGACCGGCGTCACGTCCGGTCGGTCACGAGGCGATAGCCGACGCCACGCACGGTCTGGAGATAGAGTGGATCGGCCGGATCGCGCTCGATCTTGCGGCGCAGCCGGTTCATCTGGACGTCGACGGTGCGGTCATTGGCGGCGGTGCCCTGGGCCGCCAGCTCCTCGCGGGGCACGACCTCGCCGGCGCGTTCGGCCAGCGCGGTCAGGATCTCGCGCTCGCGCTCGGTCAGGCGGATCGGTTCCTCGCCCTTGCGCAGCTCGCCGCGCGACAGCCCGTAGAGGAAGGGGCCGAAGCGGACGAAATCGGGCCGCGGGCCGGACTGGGCGGTTTCCACCACGATGGTGCGCTTGAGGATGTTGCCGAGGCGCAGCAGCAGTTCCCGCGGCTCGAAGGGCTTGGCGAGATAGTCGTCGACGCCGATCTCGAGGCCGTTGATGCGGTCCTTCCCGTCGGCGCGGGCGGTCAGCATCAGGATCGGCACGGCCGAGTCGATCCGGAAACGACGCGCGAAGTCGAAGCCGTTCTCGCCGGGCATCATGATGTCGAGGACGATCGCGTCGAAGACCAGCCGCGCCAGGCGCTGGTCGGCGTCGGCGGCGTTGGCCGCGGTGGTGACGCGATAGCCGTTGTCGCCGAGGAAGCGCGCCAGCAGGTCGCGCAGGCGGCGATCGTCGTCGACCACCAGGATGTGGGGCGCCTCGTCAGGCAGGGGCTTTCGCGCCGTCTGTGCGGCCATGTCTCGTCCGCCTCGATCGTCTTCTGCGCCTGGGTCCGCATACCGCCGCGGCGGCGTTCCCGGCCTTGTGCCGTGGCCCTCACCGCGGCGCGGCGAGGAAGACCTGCACCTTGTGGCGTTCGGCGGGATCGATCAACCCCGAGAGGTAGAGCGCGACCGTCTCGGCCGCCTCGGGGGCGAGATCGGCGAGCGCCGCGTTGATACGCTGGGCCTGCAGCCTGACCAACCGCAACGCCAGATCCTGCCCCGCGGCCGTGGCGTGGAGATGACGCTGGCGCTTGTCCTGAACGCCGGTGCGCTGCTCGACGAAGCCGGTCTCGACCAGCTCCTTCAGGACGCGGTTGAGGCTCTGCTTGGTGATCTTCAGGATGTCGAGCAGTTCGGCGATGGTCAGGCCCGGCCGGCGCAGGACAAAATGCAGCACGCGGTGATGCGCACGGCCGAAGCCGTATTCGGCGAGGATCAGGTCGGGCCCGCCGACGAAGTCGCGATAGGCGAAGAAGAGCAGCTCGATCAGGTCGTAGGGGACCGTCGCATCCGCTGCGGGAGTGGCGGCGGCCACGGACCGGGCCTGCGTCTGCGGCATCGAATCCGTCCTGCGAATTACGTCAGTGATGTTGACATATCTCAGACGGAAGATTACCGGTCAAGCGCGCCTGACGACGGAATATGTCGCAAGACGATGTTGCAGCGCAGTATCATTCCGGTCCGCGCCTTTGCCCGCCATGGTGACGGGGTCGGAGGCGCCAAGGGATCAACCGGACCGGACGTGCCAAGAGGAGCACCCCATGTCAGTCATTCCTTTCGACCAGCGCGACGGCGTCATCTGGTTCGACGGCAAGCTCGTGCCGTGGAAGGACGCGAAGATCCACGTACTGACCCATGGGCTGCATTACGGTTCCTGCGTGTTCGAGGGCGAGCGCGCCTATGATGGCGTGATCTACAAAGGCACCGAGCATTCCCAGCGCTTCCACAAGTCGGCCGAGATCATGGATTTCACGATCCCCTGGTCGGTCGCCGAGCTCGACGCCGCCAAGGAGCTTTGCCTCAGGGAGAACGGCCTCAAGGACGCCTATATCCGTCCGGTCGCCTGGCGCGGCTCGGAGATGATGGCGGTGTCCGGCATCAACAACACGATCCACACCGCGATTGCGGTCTGGGAGTGGCCGAGCATGTTCGACACGGCGCAGAAGCTGAAAGGCGTGCGCCTCGACGTCGCCGCCTATCGCCGGCCGGACCCCGCCTGCGCGCCGGTCCATGCCAAGGCGGCGGGGCTCTACATGATCTGCTCGCTGTCGAAGCACAAGGCGGAGCGCGCCGGCTACGCCGACGCGATGATGCTGGACTGGGAAGGCAACGTCGCCGAATGCACCGGCGCCAACATCTTCTTCATCAAGGACGGCGTGATCCACACCCCGCTGGCCGACCGCTTCCTGAACGGCATCACGCGCCAGTCGGTGATCGATCTCTGCCGCCAGCGCGGCTTCGAGGTGGTCGAGCGCCGCATCCGGCCGGAGGAGCTCGAGGGCTTCAGCGAGTGCTTCATCACCGGCTCGGCGGCCGAGGTGACGCTCGTCTCCGAGATCGGCCCCTACTCCTTCCTCACCGGCAATATGGGCAAGGTGATCATGGAGGATTACTCCGACGCCGTGCGGCCGAAATCGAAGGCGGCGTGAGCGCACGCCGGCAGGCCACATCGTCATGCTCGCCCTTGTGGCGAGCATCCATGTCTTCGCCCTAGCGCTCGATCCGCGACGACGTGGATGGTCGAGACAAGCCCGACCATGACGGCTTTTGGTCAGTTTCCAGCCTTGTTCTCGCTCCGGAACAGCGTGATCCAGTCGTCGCCGGGAAGCAGGCGGCACTCGCTCATCTCGCTCCACTGGAGGACGGCGAAGCGCTGGCCGTTCCAGCCATAGGAGCCGGAGCTGCCGCAATCGCCGAGCCCGCGGGCCTTGGCGTAGAAGCTGATCTGGCCGGTTTTCGGGTCGAAATCGGCATTGACCAGCTCGCTGGACGTCTTGCTGGTGTCACCTTCGAAGGGGGCCGGTCTCGCCTTGGCGACGTCGCGCCCGGCCACGAGCCAGAACTGGCTCGAGACATTGTAGGCGCCGCGCGAACAGGCGATCGCGACGAGCCTGAGCGTGCCGTCCAGGGCCCAGGCTCCGTCTGCATCGCTCAAGCCGTCCGGCGTGTCCTCGCAGGAATCGGGCTCCCGGCGGTTGGTCTCGGTCCGCATCGCCTTGATCAGCGCTGCGGCCTCCGCCTTGGAGAGGGGCTTGCCCGCGGCCGGGCGGCTGGCGATCATCGGCACGGGAGGCGCGGTCGGCGCCGTGCCGTTCGTGCCCTTGCGGATCAGGGCGGACGGTGTGTTGAGCCGGCCCTGCCGCTCGTCGATCCAGAGCATGGCGGCGACCGAGCCGGCGAGCGATACCTTGAGTGTCGACGACTCGATCGACGCCGTCAGCGTCGTCGCCTTGCGCGCTGCGGCGATCAGGGCCTCCGCCGTTGCCGCCGGAATCGCGATCTCGGCCACCTCACCATCGACGCTGCTGGCCTGCAGGGACTGCCCCGCGGCCGGAAAAGCCTGGCCGTCCAGCGCGAGTGCGATGGTGAAGTTCTTCTTCAGCTTCTGGGCGCGCAGCTTCAGCGCCAGGGTCGGGACGCCATCGGGGCCGGCCGGACGGTCGAGCCGCAGGAAGGCGATCTCGTCGTCGGTCTCGGCGGGAAGCGACAGCGCCGTGCAGGATTTCGTGTTGTCGCAGCCCGCGACCCAGTCGCGGAAGGTCTTGATCGGTCCGATCTGTGCCTGCGCCGGCATCGCCAGGCTGAACGTCAGCGCAAGCGCGGCGAGCTTTGTTCTACTCCCATCGCCGAGCCGCATCGTCGTCCTCCCCCTTCGCCTCGACCCAGCCGCCGATGCGGCCATCGATCAAGTGCTCACGCTTCCAGAACGGGGCGCGGGTCTTGAGATAGTCCATCATGAAATCGGCGGCTTCAAAAGCGGCGCGGCGATGGGCGGAGGTCGCGATCACCAGCACGATCTGCTCGCCCGGCGCCACGCGGCCATAGCGGTGGATCGCGAGCAGTCCGAGCAGCGGCCAGCGCGCGGCGGCGCGCTCGGCAACGCGGGCGATCTCGGCTTCCGCCATGCCGGGATAATGCTCGAGCTCGAGCGCGGCGAGCGTGCCGCCCTCGTCGCGGCAGAGGCCGGTGAAGCTGACCACGGCGCCGATGTCACGCCGGCCGGCGGAGAGCGTCGCGATCTCGGCCGCGAGGTCGAAATCCTCCCGCTGGATGCGGACGATCGGGGTCATGGGAGGTCAGCCGCCCGTCATCGGCGGGAAGAAGGCGATTTCGCGGGCGCCGTCCAGGCTCGCGCCCGGCTTGACATGGGTCTGGTTGATGGCGGCGCGCACCAGCGTCTCGTCGGCGAAGGCGGCGGCATAGCCCTCGTCGAGGCTCTTCAGCCAGCGCACCAGGTCGAGCACGGTGCCGACATCCTCCGGCAGGACGATCTGCTCCTCGGCCTGGCCGACGCGCTCGCGCACCCAGGCGAAATAGACGAGCCGGACCGTCCGCGCCTGCGCGGCGGGGGGCGTTGTGGCGGAAGACTGCGTCATGAGCCGCGCGCGTCCTCGTCGACCATGTGGCGGATGCCGGCGTTGAAATAGTCCCAGCCGGTGTAGATCGTCAGCGCCGCCGCGATCCAGAGCATGACGATGCCGATCTGCGTGTTGTAGGGCAGGACGCTGTCGCCTGCCGGGCCGGCGACGAGAAAGCCGAGCGCCAGCAGCTGCGCCGTCGTCTTCCACTTCGCGACCTTGCTGACGGGCACGCTGACCTTGAGGTCGGCGAGGAACTCGCGCAGGCCCGAGACCAGGATTTCACGGCAGAGGATGACGATCGCCGCCCAGATCGCCCAGCCCTTGATCGTCTCGGTGTGGACGAGCATCAGCAGGAGCGCGCAGACGAGCAGTTTGTCGGCGATCGGATCGAGCATGCGGCCGATGGCGGATTGTTGGCTCCAGGCCCGCGCGATCCAGCCGTCGAGATAGTCGGTGACGGCGGCGGCGACATAGACCGCGAGCGCGATCCAGCGGACCCAGTCGTCCTTCGGCCAGAACAACAGCCCGACCAGCGCCGGAATCGCCAGGATCCGGCCGTAGGTGAGCAGGTTCGGCAGGGACCAGGGGCCGCGCCGCCTGATGGCGTCTGGAAGAATCGTCACGGAAATCACCAAAGCAGCCGCCCTGTGACAGCGTCAACACGCAATGCGGCGACAATGCCAGTGTTCGTCAGCCATCGTGAAAATAATCATGCACCGCCTTGGCCGTGGCGGCGTTGACGCCCGGAGCGCGCATCAGATCGTCGAGCTTGGCACGCTTGATCGCCTTCACCGTTCCGAAATGCAGCAGCAGGGCGCGCTTGCGCGTCGGGCCGATACCGGGGATCTCGTCGAGCGGGTTCTTCATCGTGTCCTTCTTGCGCCGCGCCCGGTGCGTGCCGATGGCGAAGCGGTGCGCCTCGTCGCGCAGACGCTGGATGAAGTAGAGCGCCGGATCGCGCGGGGGCAGCTTGAAGGGCTCGCGCCCGGCCATGTGGAAGGTTTCGCGCATGGCGTTGCGATCCTCACCCTTGGCAATCGCGACGAGCGGAATGTCGGCGGCGCCGAGCTCGGCCATGATCCGACGCGCCGCCTCGAACTGGCCTTTGCCGCCGTCGACGATGACGAGGTCGGGGCGTGAGGGAAAGCTGTCGTCGTCGGGGTCGGCGGGTGCCGCGGATCGATCGATCCCACCCGAGCCCTCATCCTGAGGAATGCCGTCAGGCGCGTCTCGAAGGATGCTGGTCGAGGCTCCGTCGTCCGCTGGAGCGTCCTTCGAGACGGCCGCTGGTTCGGCCTCCTCAGGATGAGGGGTGGAGGACAGAGAAATCCCCGCTTCTTTCGCCAGCCGCGCGAAGCGCCGCTGCATCACCTCGCGCATCATGCCGAAATCGTCGCCGGCGATCGTGTCGGTGGAGATGTTGAAGGTGCGGTAGTGGCTTTTCATGAAGCCGTCCCGGCCTGCGACGACCATGCCCCCGACGGCATTCGTGCCCATGATGTGGGAGTTGTCGTAGACCTCGACGCGGCGGGGCGGCCTGGCGAGTCCGAAGGCGGCGCCGAGCGCCGCGAGTAGCGAAGTCTGGCCGGCATTGTCGGCGAGCTTGCGCGACAGCGCCTCGCGGGCGTTCTTGCGGGCCATCTCGACGAGGTCGACGCGCTCGCCGCGCTTCGGGTTGGCGATCTCGACCTTGCGGCCGGCGCGCGCGGAGAGCGCCTGGCCGATCAGCTCGATCTCCGCCAATTCATGCGAGAGCAGCACGAGGCGCGGCGGCGGCTTGTCGTCGTAGAACTGGGCCACGACCGAGGCCAGCACCTCCTCAGGCGTCAGGCTGCGGTCGGCGCGCGGGAAGATCGCGCGGTTGCCCCAGTTCTGCTTGTTGCGGAAGAAGAATATCTCGACGCAGAACTGCCCGGCCTGCTCGTCGATGGCGAAGACATCCGCCTCCTCGACGCCTTGCGTGTTGATGTCCTGCCCGGCCTGCACGGCCGAGAGGGCCGCCAGCCGGTCGCGATAGCGCGCCGCCTTCTCGAATTCGAGCTCTTCGGCCGCCTCTTGCATGCGGGTCGAGAGCAACTGTTTGACGTTGGAGGAGCGGCCCGAGAGGAAGTCGCGCGCCTGCTTTGCCAGCGCCTGATAGTCGGGGATCGCGATCTCGCCCGTGCAGGGGCCGGCGCAGCGCTTGATCTGGAAGAGCAGGCAGGGGCGGGTACGGTTCTCGTAGAAGGAATCGGTGCAGGAGCGCAGCAGGAAGGCCTTCTGCAACGCGTCGATCGTCCGCTCCACCGCCCAGACCGAGGCGAAGGGGCCGAAATAATCGCCCTTGCGCTGGCGCGAGCCCCTGTGCTTGGCGATCTGGGGCGCCTCGTGATCGCCGCTCAGCAGGATATAGGGGAAGCTCTTGTCGTCGCGCAGCAGCACGTTGTAGCGCGGCCGCAGCTGCTTGATCAGGTTGGATTCGAGCAGCAGCGCCTCGGTTTCCGTCCCCGTGGTGACGAACTCCATGTTCGCCGTCTCGGCGATCATGCGCGCGACCGCATTGGTGTGGGCCATGCCCCGCGCATAGGCCGTGACCCGGTTCTTCAGGTTCTTGGCCTTGCCGACATAGAGCACCTCGCCGGCGGTATCGAACATCCGGTAGACGCCGGGCTTGTTGGGCAGATGCTTGGCGAAGCCGGCGATGACCTCGATGCCGTGCTTCAGCGCCCCAGGCGCGGTCTCGCCGAGATCAAGCGCCGGCGTCGGCAGGGCCTCCTCGGCCTCGGGTTCGGGGGCGGCCCCGGTGTCCGGCAGGTCCTCTTCGGGCGGGGGCTGGGTCGGTTCGCGATTCATCGCTCGCATGTAGGATGCGCGGGGCGTTTCGTCATGTCAGCAGTCGCGCTCGGGCATGTGAGGTGGCCGCTCCCAAGGGATCTCGCTTGATCGCTGCGGCCCGCGTCGCCATGTGCAGGCGACAGAATCGAGATCGAAAGCGCCGCATGTCCTTATCCGAACGTTTGCAGATCGTTCTTGCCTCGCGTCCCGAAGGGCGCCCTGCGCCTGCCAATTTTCGGGTGGAGCGGGCTGCGATGCCGACGCCTTCCGAAGGCGAGGTCCTGCTGAAGATCCTCTATCTCTCGCTCGATCCCTATATGCGCGGGCGGATGAGTGCGGCGAAGAGCTATGCTGCGCCGACCGAGATCGGCGCCGTCATGGAGGGCGGTACGGTCGCCGAGGTGCTGGAGAGCCGGCATCCGAACTTTGCGGCGGGCGACCTCGTGCTGTCCCACTCCGGCTGGCAGAGCCATGCGCTGGCGAAGGGCGAGCAGCTGCGCAAGCTCGATCCGGCGGCCGCCCCCGTCACCACGGCGCTCGGCGTTTTGGGAATGCCGGGCTTCACCGCCTATGCCGGTCTGCTGACCATCGGCCAGCCGAAGACCGGAGAGACCGTCGTCGTCGCGGCCGCCAGCGGCCCGGTCGGTTCGGCGGTCGGCCAGATCGCGAAGATCAAGGGCGCACGCGCCGTCGGCATCGCGGGCGGGCCGGAGAAATGCGCGCTCGTTCGTGACACCTTCGGATTTGATGCGGTCATCGACCATCGCGCGCCGGATTTCGCGGCGCAGCTCGCGGCGGCCTGTCCGGAGGGCATCGACGTCTATTTCGAGAATGTCGGTGGCAAGGTCTGGGACGCGGTCTTCCCGCTGCTCAACACCTTTGCGCGCATCCCGGTCTGCGGGCTGGTCGCGCAGTACAATGCCACCGGCGATTTCGAGGGGCCCGACCGGCTGCCCGTGCTGATGCGGCAGGTGCTGTCGAAGAGCCTGCTGATCCGGGGCTTCATCCAGCGCGAATTCATCGCCCAGCGCCCGGACTTCGAGCGCGAGATGGCGGCCTGGATCGCCAGCGGCGCGGTGCAATACAAGGAAGACATCGTCGAGGGGCTGGAACGGGCGCCCGAGGCCTTCATCGGGCTGCTTGAGGGCGGCAACTTCGGCAAGCTGATCGTGAAGCTCTAAGTCTGGGCTGGGGGCGGGGCCTTTTTGCTTGACCTGCTGAGGTCGCCTTGCCCAAGTCCCGCCGATCTTGATCCTCCCGCGCCGTCATCCCGGGCGACCGAAGGGAGACCCGGGATCCATGGCTGAGCCTTCTTGGTGAGGGCTTCGGAATGGATCCTGGATCGGCGCCGCTTTGCGGCTTGTCCGGGATGACGGCGCGTTGGGGCGAACGCATAAGCGCCATCACCGTCAACCGGATCCTGCCCATGCCAACCTTCGCCATCGCCTTCCCGGTGATCGACCCGGTCGCGCTGCAGCTCGGGCCGCTCTCGGTCAAATGGTATGGGCTGGCCTATGTCGTCGGACTGCTCGGCGGCTGGTGGTATGCGCGCCGGCTGGTTTCGTCCGAGCCGCTCTGGGCGGGGCGGGCGCGGCCGAAGCCCGACGAACTCGACGACATGCTGCTCTTCGTCGCGCTCGGAGTCGTTCTCGGCGGGCGGCTGGGCTTCGTGCTGTTCTACGATCTGGCGCGCTATCTCGCCCGGCCGCAGGACATCCTCGCGATCTGGCAGGGCGGCATGTCCTTCCATGGCGGGCTGATCGGCGCGACGCTGGGGCTGTGGCTGTTCGCGCGGCGGCGCGGCTATCCGGCGCTGGCGGTGTTCGACATCGCCGCCGCCGTCGTGCCGATCGGGCTGTTCCTCGGGCGCATCGCCAATTTCATCAATGCCGAGCTCTGGGGCCGGCCGGCGCCTGATGTGCCCTGGGCGATGGTGTTTCCGGGTGGCGGGCCGCTGCCGCGCCATCCGAGCCAGCTTTACGAGGCCTTCTCCGAGGGGCTGCTGCTCTTCATCCTCCTGGCGCTGCTGGTGCGGGCCGGCGGGCTGAAGCGGCCCGGCCTCGTCGCCGGCGTCTTCGGCATGGGCTATGCGGTGGCGCGCATCGTCTGCGAATTCTTCCGCGAACCCGACGCGCAACTCGGCTTCCTGTTCGGAACCTCGGTCGATGCGCTCTCGGGCGGTATCACCATGGGCATGCTGCTGTCGCTGCCGCTGTTCGCGGCGGGGTTGGTTCTCGTGCTGCGCGCCCGGCGGGGCGCTGCGTGACCGCGCTGAAGGCGGAACTCGTCCGCCTGATCGCGGAAGAGGGGCCCATTCCCATCTCGCGCTTCATGGCGCTGTGCCTCGGCCATCCGCGGCATGGCTATTATTGGACGCGCGATCCCTTCGGTGCGGCGGGAGACTTCACCACCGCGCCCGAGATCAGCCAGATGTTCGGCGAGATGATCGGGCTCTGGGCGGCCCATCTCTGGCAGGCGATGGGTCAGCCTGCGCGCGTCGCCCTGATCGAGATCGGCCCGGGCCGCGGAACGCTGATGGCCGACATGCTGCGTGCGACCCGCGTCATGCCCGGCTTTCGGGAGGCGCTGGCGGTGCATCTGGTCGAGACCAGCCCGGTGCTGCGCGAAATCCAGGCCGCGACGCTCGCTGGCAAGGCCGAGCCGGTCTGGCACGAGCGGATCGAGACCGCGCTTGAGGGGCCCGCGATCATCGTCGCCAATGAACTGCTCGACGCGCTGCCGCTCGACCAGTTCGTGATGACGGATCAGGGCTGGCGCGAGCGGCTTGTCGGGCTCGACGGCGAGGGGCGCCTCGCCTTCGGGCTGGCCGCGACTGCGTCCGACGGGGCGGGGCCCGCGACGGCGCCGCTCGGCGCGATCCTCGAGCAGCCGCTGGCGGCCCTGTCGCTGGTCTCGACCGTCGCATCGCACGTCGCGCGCCATGGTGGCGCGGCGCTCTTCATCGACTATGGCTCGCTGCAGTCGGGCTTCGGCGACACGCTGCAGGCGATGCGCCGGCACGGTTTCGTCGATCCGCTGGAGGAGCCCGGCGAGGCGGATCTGACGGTGCATGTCGATTTCGCCCGGATGGCGCAAGCGGGGCTGCGGGCGGGTGCCGCGACCCACGGACCCGTCCGACAAGCAGATTTTCTGCTGGCGCTGGGCCTAGCCGAGCGGGCTCAGACGCTCTCGGCGAAGGCGAGGCCGGACCAGGTGCAGGCGATCAGCGCGGCCTTCGATCGGCTGACGGAGCGGGGCGCCACCGGCATGGGCGATCTGTTCAAGGTTCTGGCCTTCTCGCATCCGGACTTGCCGCCGCTGCCCGGATTTGACCTTCATGGCCTGCCAGAGCAGGGCTGACATGGGCGGCTCCGCCCGCCGAAACCGGACGATACGATGTTCATCACCTCTCCCGATCTCGCCAGCGAACCCGGCATCCGCCACGCCTTCTTCACCCGGCAGGGCGGCGTCTCGACCGGCATCTACGCTTCGCTCAATGGCGGGCTGGGGTCGGCCGACGATCCGGAGGCGATCGCCGATAACCGGAGGCGCATGGCGGCGCATCTCTCGGTCGAGCCGACCCATCTGGTCAGTCTCTATCAGGTGCATTCGGCCGATGTGGAGGTGGTGACAGGCCCCTGGCCGGCGGAGCGGCCGAAGGCCGACGCGATGGTGACGGCGGCTTTGGGCGTGGCGCTCGGTGTCTCCAGCGCCGATTGCGGGCCGATCTTGTTCGCCGACAGCGAGGCGCGGGTCGTTGGCGCGGCCCATTCGGGCTGGAAGGGCGCCTTCGGCGGCGTCGTGGCCGCGACGGTAACCGCGATGGAGAAGCTCGGCGCGCGGCGCGAGCGCATCATCGCCGTGCTCGGGCCGACGATCAGCGCCGCCGCCTATGAGGTCGGGCCGGAATTCATCGAGCGCTTCAAGGCCGAGAACGCGACCTATGCCCGCTTCTTCACGGCTTCCGAGCGTGCGGCGCATGCGATGTTCGATCTGCCAGCCTTCATCGGGCTGCGGGCGCAGGAGGCCGGGATCGGGCGCTTCCTCGATCTGTCGCTCTGCACCTATGGCGACGAAGAGCGCTTCTTCAGCTATCGCCGCACGACCCATCGCGGCGAGCCGGACTACGGGCGGCTGATCTCGGCGATCGCGCTGGTTTGAGGAGTAGTCCATGCCCCGCATCATCGACTACTATTTCTCGCTGCATTCGCCTTGGACCTATCTTGGCCATGCGACCTTTCTCGACATCGCGGCGCGGCAGGACTGCCGGATCGTCTATCGGCCCGTGCCGCTGCGGGCTGTGTTCGACGAGACGGGCGGATTGCCGCTGCCGAAGCGCCATCCGGTGCGCCAGCGTTATCGCCTGATGGATCTGCAGCGCTGGCGCGAGCGGCGCGGCGTGAAGCTCGTGCTGCAGCCGAAGCATTTCCCCTTCGATCCGTCGCTCGCCGACCGTTTCCTGATCGCGATCGTCCAGGCGGGCGGGGACCCCGGCCTGTTCATGGGGGAGATCATGGCGGGCGTCTGGTCCCGCGACGAGGACATGACGCAGCCCGAGGCGGTGGCCAGGGTGGCCCGTGCCTGCGGCTTCGATG
The DNA here is from genome assembly GCA_001556125.1 of Rhizobiales bacterium CCH10-E5. Lineage (GTDB taxonomy): Bacteria > Pseudomonadota > Alphaproteobacteria > Rhizobiales > Beijerinckiaceae > Allobosea > Allobosea massiliensis. Next base: position 22,365 of record LSIG01000139.1, read on the forward strand.
CCCAGTCGTTGGCGCTCGCGGCCGACAGCGAGGTGGTGGTGCAAAGCTATCAGGACACCATCGCGGCGGCGGTGGCAGCCGGGGTGTTCGGCGCGCCGAGCTATGTGCTCGACGGCGAGGTGTTCTGGGGGCAGGACCGGCTCGAACTCCTCGACAGCGCGCTCGCCAGCGGCCGCGCGCCCTATCGGCCGGACCCGGCCGCCTGATCGCCGGCGTCAGCCGACGATGTCGGGCGTGCGCCAGCCGAGGTGCTGGCCGGCGTCGACCGCGATCATCTGGCCGGTGACCGAGCGGGCGCGGGCGAGGTAGAGCACCGCCTCCGCGATCTCGCGCGCATCGATCTTGCGGCGCAGCAGCGTTCCCGCCGCCTCCTGCTCCATCGCCTCGGGGCCGTCATGGGGATTGGGCAGGGTCGGGCCGGGGCCGACGGCGTTGACGCGGATGCGCGGTGCCAGCGCCTGCGCCATCGTCTTGGTCGCGGTGAGAAGGGCGGCCTTGGTCAGGGTGTAGGAGTAGTATTGCGGCGTCAGCTTCCAGACACGCTGGTCGATGATGTTGACGATGGCGCCCTCGCGCCCCTCCGGGAGCCGGTTGGCGAGAGCTCCGGCGAGGACCGAAGGCGCCCGCAGATTGATCGAGAACTGGCGGTTCCAGGTCGGCACGTCGAGGGTCGTGACCTCGTCGACGAGGAAGCTGGAGGCATTGTTGACGAGCAGCGTGACGGGGCCGAGCGCGGCCTCCGCGGCCGGTATCAGGGCCGCCACGGCCTCCGGATCGGCCAGATCCGCGACCAGCACCGCAGCGCGGCCGCCGTCCCGGACGATTCCCGCCGCCAGCGAATCGGCCTCGTCGCGCGCGCTGCCGCAATGGATCGCGACGGCATAGCCATTCGCGGCCAGGCGCTCAACGATGGCGCGGCCGATGCGGCGGGCGCCGCCGGTCACGAGCGCGACGTCACCCATCGATCCGCTCTCCTATCTTCGACCGGGCTTGCCCGGAAGCGTCGGTCGAGCGGCGCTGCAGCCGCCGCTCCCAGTGCTTCGCCACCCGCAGATAACGGTAGAAGGCGTAGTTCATCGCGGTCATGAAGCCGTAGACGCCGCGCAGGGCATGACGCCGGCCGATATAGGCCTTGATGAAGTTGGCGGGGAACTCGACCGCGAGCCGGAACACCGACAGCGTCTGGCCGCGGCGGTCGAGATCGTCGGCCTGGGCGTCGCTGTAACTGTTGAGCTTGCTCATCTGTTCGCCGAGCGAGCGCACGGAGTAGTGATGTACCGTCCTCTTGAGGCGCGCGACACGCGCGCCAGGCGCGAGATCGACGCGGTCATGGACGGGCGAGGGCGAGTAGCGGCCCTTGTCCTTCCGGTAGAGCCGCACGGGGGCTAGCGCATAGGCGAAGCGGTGAGGCGCGGGCTCGCCAGGGAAGATCTCCGCAATGCGAATCTGGTAGGCGTCCGCGGCCGGGCCTGGGCCGGCGAACAGGCTGGCGATCTCTGCTGCGAGATCGGGCGGGACGACCTCGTCCGCATCGATGTTGAGCAACCAGTCATGCCGACACTGCTCTTCCGCGAAGCGCTTCTGCTGGCCATAGCCCGGCCAGGCATTGAAGACGACCCGGGCTCCAAGCCTCTCCGCAATGCCCTGCGTGCCGTCGGTCGAGCCCGAATCGACGAGGACGATGTCGTCGCTCAAGCCGCGCACCGCTTCGATGGTGCGGCCGATCCGGTCCGCCTCGTCGCGGGCAATGATGAAGATCGAAAGCTGCGGCACCCTGTGTCCATCATTGGCCTGAGGCGCCCGTGGCTTAAGCATGCGACGGCAGGGGCCGCAAGCGGCCATGGAAAAATGTGGCGAGAATGGGAACTCGACGTCAGGTCGCGAGTTAAGAGTGCGGGCCGAAGCGACGTGTCACGACATCGTTAGTATTCGGTTCACCATTAGCTGTGCTTTAACAGCGCTTAATACGTTTTTACGCATTCGCCGCAGTCATCCCAATCGTGCCCCATTTTTGCCGCGGTCTGTGAGGCAGATGTGGTGCCGCTGCAACAGACAAAATCGTCGGCAGGTCTTATAACCGGCTCATCGACATCACCCGCCGGTCCCGCCGGCAAAACGACGACCCTCAGGAGTTCCAAATGAAGAAGTTTCTGCTTTCGAGTGTTGCGGCCCTCGGCCTCGTCGCCGCCGGCGCTGCCTCGGCCGCTGACCTGCCGTCCCGCAAGGGCCCGGTCGTCGCCCCGGTCTACGCCCCCGTCTTCACCTGGACCGGCTTCTACGTCGGTGCGAACGCCGGCTACGGCTGGGGCAATGTGAACGCCGGCACGGTGTTCAACAACCGCACCGTCAACATCGGCGATCTCGACGGCTTCGTCGGCGGTGGTCAGGTTGGCTACAACTACCAGATGGGCCAGTTCGTCGTTGGTCTTGAGGCCGACATCCAGGGCGCCGACCTGAACTCGGGTTCGAGCTTCTTCGGTGACCGCGTCCGCACCGAGTGGTTCGGCACCGTTCGTGGCCGCGTCGGCGTCGCCTTCGACCGGTTCATGCCCTACGTCACCGGTGGTTGGGCTTACGGCAACGTGAAGACCACGATCGGCGGCGTTGGCTCGACCGACAAGACCCACACCGGCGGCTACGCCATCGGCGGCGGTCTCGAGTACGCCTTCACCAACAACTGGACCGCCAAGGTCGAGTATCTCTACGTCGACCTCGGCGAGAAGACGGTGTTCAACTCGGGCGTGAAGGTCGGCACCGACTTCTCGGTCGTCCGCGCCGGCCTGAACTACAAGTTCTAGTCTGCCTCCCCTCGCGGGGAAAAACGAACCCGGTGGCTTCGGCCACCGGGTTTTTTGTTGTCTCGACTGGTTGTGCCGGCCGGTGCGGCCGATGGGAAACGCGGTCCTCCCAGAAGAGCCGGCCTGTGCGGAAAAGACCGGCGATGCGAGAGGGTCAGCCCTTGAACCGGGTCGCCTCGAAGGCGGGTACCTTCGCCGCGAAGGCATCGAGCCAGGCGACGAGCCGGGGATGGTCAGTGCGCCAGGTCCCGGCGAAGCGCAGATCGAGATAGCCGAGCGCGCAGGCCAGCGCGATCTCGCCGATCCGCGGACGATCCGGATAGGCGGGCGGCGCGGCCTCGAGCGACGCGAGCGCGCGCGAAACCTTGCCAGCTTGGTTGGCGACCCAGGCGGCGTTGCGGCCTTCCTCCGGGCGGAAACGCGTCTCGTAGACCTGCAGCAGCGCGGCATCGCAGAGTCCGTCAGCCAGCGCCTGCAGGCGCAGCTGCGAGAAGCGCTCCTCGCCCGCCGGGATCAGGCGTCCGCCGCCGGCAAGGTGGTCAAGATAATCGACGATCACGCGTGAATCGAACAGCGTCGTCCCGTCCTCCAAAACCAGCGTCGGAATCTTGCCGAGCGGGTTCTGCTGGCGCAGCGGCTCCGACGGATCGTTGGTGTCGGCGACGACGATCTCGATGCGATCGCTCAGGCCGAGTTCGGCGGCGGCCATCTTGACCTTGCGGCCGAAGGGGGAGGCAGGGGAGGAGCGGAGAACGAGCATCGGCAAAGCCTCGGGACTGCGGGCGTGTCAGCCGTCCGGACGGATCGGCTCGCATAGATAGCGCGGCTGCGGTCCTTGGGCGAGGCGTTCCGTCAGGGCGGGGAGGATGATTCGGGCTTCGTCGCCGAGCATCCAGGGCGGGTTGACGATCAGCATGCCGGTCGCGCTGAGCCCGCCCGCCGCCTCCGGACGATCGACATCGATCTCCAGCCGCAGCAGCCGGCCGATGCCCGCTGCCAGAACCGAATCGACCAGGCCTTCGACAGCGCGGCGGTCCTTGATCGGGTACCAGACCGCGTAAATCCCGGTCGCCCATTTGCGATGCGCGGCGATCAGCTCCGCTGCCAGGGTTGCAAACTCGTCCTTCTCCTCGAAGGGCGGATCGATGAGCACGACACCGCGCCGTTCCTTCGGGGGCACATTGCCGCGCAGGGCATTCCATCCGTCGATTGCGAGCGCCTTGCAACGTTCGTCGCGTCCGATCGCGGCGACGAGCTTCTTGTGGGTTTGCGGGTGGAGTTCGGCCGCGATCAGCCGGTCGTCGCGGCGCATGGCCTGGCGGCAGAGCCAGGGGGAGCCGGGATAGGCGTTCGGCCCGTAGAGAGCACGTGCACCGGCAACGGCATCGCGCCAGGGCTTGAGCAGAGCCTCGACAGGGGCGGCGAGCGGTGCCTGGTCCAGCCGGGCGACGCCGTCCTTCCATTCATGCGTCCGCAGGGCCTCCTCTGAGGCGAGGTCGTAGCGGCCGGCGCCGGCATGGGTGTCGACCACCCGGTAGGGCGTGTCCTTGGCGTTCAGATGCGTCAGCACGCGCATTAGCACGACGTGCTTGAGGATGTCGGCGAAATTGCCGGCGTGGAAGCCGTGGCGGTAGTTCATGCCGCGCTCTTACGCGGCTTTGCGCCTTCTGTCAGCGCGGCGCCGGCACGGTGATGTCGCGCGTGCGGCAGCCGGAGCGGTCGACCTCCTGGCAGGTCTGGAAACTGCGCAGGTCCTTGGACAGGCAGATGCGGATCTCCTGCAGCACGCCGCGGCGGCAGGCGACCGACATCATGTCGGTCCGCAGTCCCGGATTCGCATCGACGAAGGCGCGTTCCAGATCGATGGCGGTCCAGTTCTGCTCGCGTTTGGGGTTTGCGAGCGCCGGCGGAATGATGATCTTCTCGCGCGCCCGGCGTGTGTCGGCGAAATAGTCGCTTGGGCTGGAGCCCGAGCAGGTGCCGTGCTTGCGCCACTGGTGTCGCGCAAGCCCTTCGCTGGGAAACAACCCCTTGGCCTGGTCGAGCGCAATGCGCGAGGGCGTGCGCCCGGCCGGCCCGCATTCGCTGGGGTAGCCCTGCTCATGCTGCGGCCAGAGACCATGCACGACGAAGCCGAGGCCCGCGCCCTCGCCGCATTGCTCACGGTTGCGTTCGCGCTCCCCGTCGAGCTCGCAGAAACCCGGCGACCAGGAGAGCGCCAGCACATAGAAGTCGAAGGCGCCGGGTTCACCTCCGCGCTGGTTGCGCGGCTGGGCCTGCAACGCAGCCGTCAGGCCGATGAGAAGGGGCAATACGAGGGCGATTCGCGGAAAGCGCATCGGCGGCTGCTCCGCCTCAGGGACGGGCCATCTTGCAGTCGGGCGCATAGGCGCGATGGCGGTCGAGCCCGCTGACGCACCAGTTGACGTTCCAGGTCCAGCCGAAGAGGCCGAGATTCTCCCGCACCGAATAGTCGAGGCGGTGAAGCGTCCCGTCGTTCAGGGCGATGCGGCCGGTGCAGAAACGACGCGGGATCAGGTCGTCGCCCAGCGGCCGGTAGCCGATCGGCCGGATATGGTCATAGGCCACCGCCTGGAGCGGGCCCCAGAAGCGGCTCTCGCGCGTGTTGAACCAGCTCGTGATCTCACCCAGCACCGCAGGGTCGTCGCAGGCCGGGAGTGCGCCGGTCAGCGGCACGGTGCGATTCTCGGCCCGGTCGGCCGGATGGACGATGCGGCGGCCCGAAGCCTCGGCCGATGCGGCGGCCGTCAGCAGGGCGATGGAAGCGAGAGCGGTTCGCAGCAGAGCGCGGCGCATCAAGATCGGCCTCGTGGAGGTGCGGAAAGCGATGGCGCACGATGGCGTTGGCCGTTTGCGGGGTCAAGGCGGCGGCGCGGCGTCAGGGCATCGCGGCGCCGGCTGTGGCTTTTCGATCCGCCGTCCATGGCGGAATGGCAGCCGCGCGGCCACGATGCTGGCCCCCGAGCGGTGGATCGCCGAGAGTGCCGCGAGACGGTGAAGGAGGACGCCATGACGACGGACAGCGAGGCCGAGGAGACGGCCATCGCCGAACCCGCCGAATTGCGGGCGCATATGGGGCCGGTCAATCCGCTGGCCGAACGCAAGGTCCTCGACCGGCTCGATGGGTATTGCCGCGACTTCATCGCGCTGTCGCCCTTCCTCGTGCTCGCGACTTCGGACGGCGAGGGGCGGGCCGATGCCAGCCCGCGCGGCGATGCGCCCGGCTTCGTCGAGGTGATCGACGAGCGCACGCTGTTCATTCCCGACAGGCGCGGCAACAACCGGGTCGACAGCTTCGGCAATGTGCTGGCCTCGCCAGGCGTGGGCCTGATCTTCATGGTGCCGGGCATCGCCGAGACGCTGCGGGTCAATGGTCGGGCGACGCTGACGCGCGATCCCGATCTGCTCGCACCTGCAACCGTGCAGGATCGGACGCCGACGCTCGGGCTGCTGGTCGCGGTCGAGGAGGCCTTCTTCCATTGCGGCAAGGCGCTGATCCGCTCGAAGCTCTGGGATCCGGCGAGCCGCGTCGAGCGCAGCCGCTTCCCTTCGCTGGGGCGTATCATTGCGGATCAGACGAAGGCGGTTGGTGTCGCGGAGGCGGAGGCCAATCTCGAAGAGGCCTACCGGACGCGGCTGTACTAAACAGGATGCGTCCTCTCCGGGCCGTCATGCGGCCCGGAGAGGCGAAGGGCATGCCCGTCAGCGGCGGCTGCGCGAGCGGATCTGATAGGCGTCGTAATTGAACTCCGCCACCTGCTGCCAGAGCAGCTGCTCGTTGCGATAGGCCATCATGTGGTCGTGGAGCTTCTTGAACATCGGGTTCTTGGCGCCGAGCTCTTCGTAGAGTTCGGCGGCGGCCTTGGCGCAGGCGTCCATGATCTCCGGCGAGAAGCCGCGCAGCTGCGTGCCGGAAGCGATCAGCCGCTTGATCGCCGCCGGGTTCACGTCGTCATATTTCGCGATGGTCAGCGCGTTCGCCTGATGCGCGGCGGCGACGAAAATGGCCTTGTCGGTCGCGCTGAGCTCGTTCCACTTCGAGCGGTTGATCATCAGCAGGATCGCCGAGGCGCCCTCCCACCAGCCGGGATAGTAGTAATAGGGCGCGACGCGGCTGAAGCCGAGCTTCTCGTCGTCATAGGGGCCGACCCATTCGGCGGCGTCGATCGTGCCGCGCTCCAAAGCGGGGTAGATGTCGCCGGCAGCGATCTGCTGGGGTACGGCGCCGAGCTTGGCGATGACCTGGCCGGCGAGACCGCCGATGCGGATCTTCAGGCCCTTGAGGTCATCGACCGTCTTGATCTCCTTGCGAAACCAGCCGGCCATCTGGGCATTGGTGTTGCCGATCGGCAGGCCGATGACATTGTACTGCGCCAGCAACTCGTTGAAGAGAGCGAGGCCGCCGCCCTGGAAGAACCAGGCGTTCTGCTGGCGGGTGTTGAGGCCGAAGGGCACCGCCGCGCCGAAGGCGAAGGAAGGGTCCTTGCCGACATAGTAGAAGGCGGCGGTGTCGCAGCATTCGACCGTGCCGTTCTGCACGGCATCGAGCGCCTGCAGGCCGGGAACCAGTTCGCCGGAAGCGAAATGCTGGAGCTGGATGCGCCCGCCCGACATGTCGGACACCGCCTTGAGGAAGATGTCGCCGGCGCCGAACACCGCGTCGAGCGCCTTGGGGTAGCTCGAGGTCATGCGCCAGTTGATCGTCGCGGCCTGGGGCGCCTGGGCCGAGGCGGCCGTCGTGCCGGCGGCGAGGGCGGCTCCGGCCAGCCCGGTCTTCAGCATGTCGCGTCTGTTCGTCATCGTCGTTTCTCCCTGCTCGGCCCGCTTGTTCGGCTGGGGCCTTCCGATGGGGCGCGCCGGCCGGGCGGCCGGAGCGCAGTGATGCTGTCGCCGGTCCGTCAGCCGAAGGAGGCCTCCAGCATCGCGGCATAGTCGGCCGCTGTGGCGGCGCGCGGGTTGGTCGCGCTCGAATGGTCCTTGGTCGCGGCCTCGGCGATGGCGGGAATCACGCCGCGTGGCAGGCCCATGGCCGAGAGGCTACCCGGCATGCCGAGGCGCGCGACGAGGCCGGCGATCCAATCGGCGAGGTCGGTGTCGGGTGCGAGGCCAAGCACCTTGCGGATCTCGGCATATTTCGCCTCCGCCTCAGCCGCGTTGAAGCGCAGGACGGCCGGCAGCAGGACAGCATTGAGTGTGCCGTGATGCAGCGAGATTTCCTTCAGCCCGCCGAGCGGGTGGGAGAGGGCATGGACGGCACCGAGCCCCTTCTGGAAGGTCAGGCCGCCCTGGAGCGCGGCCATCATCATCTCCTTGCGGGCCTCGCGGTCGCTGCCGTCCTTGACCGCGCGCTCGATGAAGCCGACGGCCCGCTTGAGTCCGTCCAGCGCGATCGCCTCGGCTGGCGGGTTCTCGCGCGGGCTGAGATAGGTCTCGATGCAGTGGGTGACGGCGTCCATGCCGGTGGCGGCGGTGAGCCAGGCGGGCAGTCCGAGCGTCAGCTCGGGGTCGCAGATCGCCAGACGCGGGATCAGGTGAGGCGAGATGAAGCCGAGCTTGCGACCGTCCTTCAGCGTGATCAGCGCCGCGCGGCCGACCTCGCTGCCTGTGCCCGAGGTCGTCGGCACGGCGATGACAGGGGCGACCGCGGCCGTGACTTTCGGGATACCGCCGAGGATCGCGGCATAGGTCTCGAGCGAGCCTTCATGGGTCGCCAGCAGCGCCACGCCCTTGGCGAGGTCGATCGGTGAACCGCCGCCGATGGCGACGAGCCCGTCGCAGCCATGCCGGCGGTAGAGTTCAAGCGCGGCCTCGACGGCCTCCTCTGTCGGGTTCGTCGGGGTGCCGTCGAACACCGGCGCGCTGGCGAGCGCGGGTGCCAGCGCCTGGACCTTCGCGACCAGGCCGGCCGCGACGATGCCCTTATCCGCGATGATCAGCGGCTTGGCGACGCCGAGCCCCGCCAGATCGGCCCCGATGGCGTCAATCTCGCCATAGCCGAATTTGACGGTCGTCAGATAGGTGATCAGGGCCATGAGGTTCCTCGCCTGTTGGTGCCAGTTAGCGACGGGCCACAGGCCCGCCGTATCGTGGTCTTACCGGTATGGCCACGAGTTGACAGCGCGTCGCGGGAGCCGTCAACAGGCGGGTGTGGAAGGGGAGGGATGAGGCCCGTGCAGGTCGAGAAGGACAGGAGGCCGGTCACCACCCAGCTGGTGCAGCAGATCCGGCGCCTGATGGCCGAGACGGGATTGAAGCCGGGAGACCGGGTACCGCCGCAGCGGGAGCTCGCCCAGCGGCTGGGGGCGAGCCGCCCGACCGTGCGCGAGGCCGTGCTGCAGCTCGAAGGGATGGGCCTGATCCGGATCGAGCCGGCGCGGGGCGCCTTCGTGGCCGAAGGCTTCGACCGCCCGGAGGCCGATCTCACCGGCTGGACTTTCGAGCAGCGCTTCTCGGAGGTGGAGATCTACCAGCTGCGCTTCGCGCTGGAGGCGTCAACCGTCCAGCTCGCGGCGCGGCACGCCTCGCAGGAGGATCTCGGCCGCCTCTCGGAGCTCAACGAGACGATGCGTCTGGCGATCGAGCAGGCGCGCTATCTCGACGCCATGGAGGCGGATTTCGGCCTGCATATGGCGATCGCGGAGATTGCCGGAAACCGTGCGATCCGCGACATCCTCGGGCTCTACAGGCCGATCATCACCCGCAGCCAGCGGCCGCCGGTGCAGGAGCCGGCCCGGCTGCAGGAGGCGTTCGCCGAGCATGGCGCGATCCTGCGCGCGCTCGGCCGCCGCGACGGTGAGACCGCGGCGGTCGCGATGCGGCACCACATCGTCCAGTCCTCGGACCGGATGAAGGTGCCTTTCATCGCCAGTTGATCAAGGCGCCGAAGGGCTGGTCTCGGCATCGACAGGCGCGCGGCCGGCCGCGCGCCGCTCCAGCAGGATCAGGGCGAGGCCGGCCGCCACGATGAGCGCCGCGCCGGCGAGCATGGCCGACGTCGGCCAATCGCCGAAGATCAGCCAGCCGAAGATCAGCGCCCAGACGATCAGCGTGTATTGGTAGGGCACGACGACCGAAGCTTCCGCCAGCTTGAGCGAGCGCGTGACACAGAGATGCGCGACCATCGCGACGATGCCGAGCAGCCCCAGCAGCGCGGCGTCCGTCCAGCTTGGTGTGACCCAGCCGAAGGGCATTAGCACGAGGCCCATCAGCAGGGCGCCCAACGTCTGCCAGGCGACCAGCGTGACATCGGGCGTGCCGCGCAGATAGCGGCCGGCGATCATCATGCCCGCGAAGAGGACGCTGCCGAGCAGGGCCAGCAGGGCGGGCATCGACAGGCTCGCCCCCGTCGGATTCAGCGCGATGGCGACGCCGGCGAAGCCCGCCGCGATGGCGAGCCAGCGCCCGGCATCGACCCGCTCGCCCAGCAGCAGCACGGCCAGCAGGGCCGACCAGACCGGAGCCGCCAGCCACAGCGTCATCGTGTCGGCAAGCGGCAGATAGGAGACGGCAAGGTAGAACAGCGCGACCTCGCCGGAGCCGAGCGCCACACGCAGGACCTGCAGGCCCGGCCGCTCGGGCCGCAGCGTCCGCATCAGCCCCTGGCGGAGCACGAAGGGCGTCAGCACGGCCAGCGCGGCGGCGCTGCGCAGCAGCAGCACCTGGCCGACCGTGTAGGTGGCCACGAGCCATTTCCCCATGACGTCGTTCAGGGAGAACATCAGGATGCCCAGCAGCATCATGAAGATGCCGGCGAGGGTGGCATTGCGGATGGCCATGGAGAGCGGTTCGCCGTTTCGGAGGTCGGTCTGCAGCATCGCTTTGACGGAGCACGAGGCTGCGGGCAAGCGACCAGGCCGCGCAGCGGCCAGAAGCCGAGCGCCGCATTATAATTTTGTATTGACTTAATTAAGATAAGACGGAATCATGGGCCCATGGACGCCTTCACCGCTCTTGCCGACCCGACCCGCCGCCGCATCATCGAGATGCTGGCGGAGGGTGAACTTTCGGCCGGGGAGATCGGAGAGCGGTTCACGCTGTCGGCACCGGCGATCTCGCAGCATCTCAAGGCGCTGCGCGAGGCCGGGCTGGTCCGGGTCACGGTCGCAGGCCAGCGGCGCATCTATGCGCTGGACCCGGACGGCATCGACGGCTTCGAGCAATGGGTCCGGCGCGTGCGCGCCTTCTGGCCCGACAGGCTGGCGGCCCTCGAGGCCGCGCTACGAAAGCCCGATCCGGGCGAGGAGGCGTGATGCAGACGCAGACACAGCAGGCGAATGCGAAGGCGTATGGCGAGGTGCTGGAGAGCGGGGCGGTGCGCTTCGAGCGGCTGCTTCCCGGGCCGATCGAGCGGGTCTGGGCCTATCTGGTCGAGGACGGGAAGCGTGCGAGCTGGTTTTGCGGCGGCAAGACGGAAGCCCGCGCCGGCGGCCAAATCGAGCTGTTCTTCAAGCATTCGCGCATCACCGACGAGACGCCGCCCGAGAGTCATCGCCAGATGAACGACGAGGGATCGCTGATGACCGGCACCGTCACGGTCTATGAGCCGCCGCACCGCTTGGCCTTCACCTGGGCGGGCATGGGCGACCCCGATTCCGATGTCGAGATCGAGCTGACGCCGCTGGGGCAGCAGGTTCGGCTGGTGCTGATCCACCGCCGGCTGGCGACCAAGTCGCGCATGGCGATGGTGTCCAGCGGCTGGCATCTGCATCTCGGCCTGCTTGAGGACCAACTCCTCGGTCAGACGCCGCGGCCGTTCTGGTCGGCCCATGAGCCGCTGATGGCGGAGTATGCGCAGAGGCAGCGCGACGCAGCGCTGTAGGGCCCGCCGGCGGCCGCTCCGGTCAGGCGGATCGGCGCGCCGCGTCGGCCTGACTGGGGGCCGCCGCCGCGGGTTCGGTGGCTTCCAGCGCCAGCACGGTCCGAAGCAGCGTCGCCTGCAGCTCCGAGAGGTCGGCCGTCTCTCGGGTGCGGACGGCGACCTCGGCTTCGCGGGCTGCGGCTTCCACCGCGGAGAAGCCGAGCGTTCCCGCGAGCCCCTTGAGCGTGTGCAGCTCGCGGATCGCGGTTTCGCGGTCGCCAGCCAGCAAAGCCCTGGTGGCTTCGGCCGCGGCACGCGTGGCGTCCGGCCAGAATTGCCGGGTCAACTCGTCAAGCAGATCGCCGCCGATCTCCCGCCTCAATTCGGCGCGGATGAACGGGTCGACGGGGTCGATGACGGTCTCGCCGGCGGCGGCGTCCGCGGCCTGCGCCAGCGCTGCCGGCCTTGCTTTCTCGTCGGGGTCCGGCAGCCAGCGCGCGAGGATCGCGGCCAGCTTGCCGCGGTTGATCGGCTTGGCGACGAAGTCGCTCATCCCCGCTGCCAGGCAGGCCTCGCGGTCGCTGGCGAAGGCGTTGGCGGTCAAACCGATGATGGGCAGCTCGACGCAACCCTGCTGCCGGATCGCCTGCGTTGCCTCGAGCCCGCTCATCACCGGCATCTGCATGTCCATCAACACTAGATCGTAGCGCCCTGAGCTCACCAGGTGAGTGGCGATCCGGCCATCCGGGGCGTGATCGACCTCGACACCGAAGCGCTGGAGGAGTTCACGCGCGACGGTGAAATTGATCGCGTTGTCTTCCGCGACGAGGATGCGGCCGGTGAAGCGCCGGTCCCCTGTCGTCTCCGGCTTCGGCTGCAGCCCCGGCTCGGGCGCACGGACCGGCTGTCGCTCCGATGATGTGACGAGTCCGACCGGCAGGGTGAACCAGAAGCGCGTGCCACTGCCTTCTCGCGATTCGACGCCGATGTCGCCGCCCATCGCGCCGATCAGCCGCCGGCAGATGGCGAGGCCGAGCCCGGTGCCGCCGAAGCGGCGGTTGATGGTGATGTCGAGCTGGCTGAAATCCTGGAAGAGCCGGTCGCGCGCCTCGGGCGGGATGCCGATGCCGGTGTCCTCGACCTCGACCGTCAGGCGATCGCCTTCGATCCGGCACGAAACGCGGACGCCGCCGCGATCGGTGAATTTGACCGCGTTGCCGACGAGATTGAAGAGGATCTGCCGGAGCCGTGTCGCATCCGTCGTGACCCGGGCTTGTGGTTGCTCGACATGCAAGGTGATGTCCTTGTCGCGGGCGCGGGCGCCCATCACATGGGCGACGCTGGCGAAGACCTCGCCGAGCTCGAAGGGCAGCATTTCGAGCTCGACGGCGCCGGATTCGAGCTTCGAGAAGTCGAGGATGTCGTCGATGAGTGCCAGCAGGGTGTCGCTGCATTCGCCGATCACGGAGAGCTTCTCGCGCTGACTCTCGCTCATCTGTGTCCCGCGCATGATGTCGACCATGCCAATGATGCCGTTCAGCGGGGTGCGGATCTCGTGGCTCATCGTGGCCAGGAAGATCGACTTGGCGCGGGCCCCGGCTTCGGCGCGCTTGGCGGCGTCGGCGTTCTCGATGCTCAGCCGCTCGAAGCGGCGCCGCGCGATGCGGATTTGGTAGAGCTGGACGCCGAGATAGGCGACGATCATCGCCAGCGAAACGATCAGCGCCGTCATGGCGCCGCCGAGCTGCTGATAGGCTGCCGTCAGCTCGTTGCGGTCCTCCACCCGAATCCGCGACTGGGCGAGGTTGGTGACGTTGAGCAGGCGCTCGGTGTTCTGCATCAGCGGCGAAAGTTCTGCGAGCAGGGCCGCTGCCTGCGCCGTGGCCCCGGCATCCTCTGCCAGCGCATCGATGGTCGGAGCGAGCGCGAGGATGCGATCACGCGCATCCTGCGCCAGCGTCAGGATCTCCGGAGTCTGGCCGAACTTTGTCCGGTAATGATTGCTGATGAGAACGGTGGTGCGGCTGTAGAGGATGTCGTAGCGCAGCCCGACATCGGCGCGCCGCTGGGCGCTGAAGCCCTCCCGCAGATCCTGAACGGCGCTGGCGAGTTTTTTCGCTTCGCGGTCGAGCTGGTAGGCCGCCCAGACGAGGTCCTCGCGCACGCTTTCATCCGTCGCCCGGTGACGCGTACCGAGCGCCGAAAACATCGCCATGACGACGCCTCCCAGCAGGATGCTGAGCCCGACGAGCGCCAGGATGCCCAGATTGTTCAGCCGGTTCTGTTTGCTGGGCTTATCCATCGGGCGGCGCCTCGGTGCGGTGCGCGCTTCAGCGCACCTCGATGGACTTCACCTGCCAGGCTGAGCGGCCGAAATAGAGCTCGTTGTAGAGCGAGGGCTGCTCGTCGAAGGGGTAGATCACGAAGATCGGCCCCTTGTCGCGCACGGAGATCGGCTTGTCGTTGATCTTCGTCGCAAGGATCACGGGCCATTTGCGGAAGTCCTCGACCGGAATCTCGACCGCGTAGTCGTTGAGCGCCGTCACCTTCAAGGTCGTCCCGGTCGCGCCGACCTGGTCGAGCAGCGCGGCCCCGAGGGGGCCTTCGAAGCGCATCTTGTCGGAATACCAGGGCGTGCTGGCCGTCGTCATGCGCTTGGGCAGGGCGTCCAGCATCGCTGCGTCGAAGGTCGCGCCATCCAGCCCGTTGCGATGGGCGATCTTGCCCGAGACGGTCAGGATCACCGGGCCCTTGGCAGCAGGGATTTCGGCAGCGCCGGCCTGGCCGGCAGGTGCGAGGCAGGCAAGGCAGAAAAGGAGTGCGAGACGGATCAGCATGACAGGTCTCCTGTCGGTTGTAAGGGGTTCGCCGACGGCGAGCTCAGCTCGCGAGGGCGATCGGCGTAGTCAGAGGATCGGACGTGGCGTTGATCAGGGCGAGAATGTCGGTCCAGCGGGCCTCGAAGGCGGCGACGCAGGCCGGATCGAAATGGCGGCCGGAGCCGGCGAGGATGAACTGGCGGGCGTCTTCGGGCGGGCGTCCGGGCCGGTAGACGCGGTTGGCGCAGAGCGCCTCGAACACATCCGCCACGGCAGCGATGCGCCCTTCGACGGGGATGTCATGGCCCGAGAGACCGCGCGGATAGCCCTTGCCGTCCCAGCGTTCGTGATGGGTGGCCGCGATGCGTTCGGCGCAGCGCATCAGGGCGGAGCGGCCGTCGGCGAGGATCGCCTCGCCGATCGACACATGCGTCGCATCACCGCCATCTCCTCATCGGTAAGGCGGCCCGGCTTCTGCAGAATGAAGTCGGGGATGCCGATCTTGCCGACGTCGTGCATCGGCGCGGCGGCATGGATGGTCTCGCATTGCTCGGCGTCGAGACCCAGCCCCTCGGCGATGATCTTGCACAGTGCGGCCATGCGCGCGACGTGATCGCCGGTGTGTCCGTCGCGGCAGTCGATGGCGCGCGAGAGCCGCCGCGCCATGTCGCGCTGGCTCTCGACCAGATCCTGCGTCGCCTGGCGAACCTCCTTGGCGAGCCAAGCCGCCTTGTCGCGCATCGCGGTTTGCGCCTCGCGCAGCGCCAGCAGGTTCTGGACGCGAACGCGCAGTTCGACGGGCTCGATCGGCTTGCGCAGGAAGTCGGTCGCACCAGCGTCGAGTGCTGCCAGGCGGGTCTCGCGCTCCTCTGTGGTGGTGACCATCACGATCGGCTGGTCGCGATGGTTCGGCATCTGCCGCAGCGCCCGGATAAAGGAAACGCCATCCATCTCGGGCATCATGTAATCGACCATGACGAGGTCGAACTCGATGCTCGCCGCCGCCTCCAGCGCCTCGAGCGGGTTCGAAAAAACCGTGATGTGATGGTCGCCAATGTTGTTCACAACGCCGCGCAGCACCATCAGATAGGTGCGGTTGTCGTCGACGATCATGATCTTCATGCGGTTGGCCTTTGCCCGGTCAAGCGGCCTCCTGTCGTCGCATGCGGCCGAGGCGGCAGCACCCGCCCCCGCCGCGCCTGCATTTCGGCAGCCACTACTCCTGCCGTTAGGGCAAGCGGATTAAAATAAGTTCAATCCGGATGTGTAAAATGCGACGGTCCGGCAAAAAACTCGTGGTCGGACGCTTGTCTGCTGTCATTTGACCTTGCGAAGCGATGTGCGACGCTGCATCCCCATCGCGCCCCGTCCGGACGACCCATGCCGATCTCCCAGGCCTTTTTCCGCCGCACCAATCTCCTGCTGATGGCGGCGGGCATCCTTGCGCTCGTCACCATCGTGGCGGGCTCGCTGTGGCTGACGCTCGCCTCGGAGCGATCCTTCGCGCAGGTCGTCGATGCGCGCGAGGTCCGCAGCGCATCTGCCGATCTGATGTCGCTCGTTCAGGATGCGGAGACCGGCCAGCGTGGCTTCCTGCTCACGCGCGATGCGACCTATCTGGCGCCCTATACCGAGGCGGTGGCGCGCTTCGAGGAGCGGTTCCAGCGGCTGGCCGAAGCGGTCGCCGACGAGATCGACATGGCGCCCTATGCGGCGCGTCTGCGCCGTGCGCTGGATGCGAAGATGGCCGAGCTGGCCGAGACGGTGGCTGCGTCGCAGCGCGGCGATTTCGCGGGGGCGCTGGCGCTCGTCGAGGATGGCCGCGGCAAAACGCTGATGGACGAGGCTCGCGCCGCCTTCGCCAGTATCCTCGAGCGTTCGGAGGCGCGCCTGCTCGCCGCCATCGCCGCGCAGGAGACGGCGGCCTCGCGGCTGCGCTGGGTCACGATCATCGGCGCCATCGTCATTCTCGGGCTCGCGGCGGCAGCGGCCTGGACGATCCTGAGCTATACCAACGAGATCGTCGGCGCCCGGCGTGAGCTAGAAGTGTTGAATGCCGGGCTGGAGGAACGCGTGCGCGAGCGCACCGATGCGCTGATCAAGGCCAATCAGGAGATCCAGCGCTTTGCCTATATCGTCACGCATGATCTGCGGGCGCCGCTGGTCAACATCATGGGTTTCACCAGCGAACTGGAGGAGACCCTCAAGCCGATCGGGGCCTATCTCGACGCTCCCGACGACAAGGCGGTGGCGCTGAAGGCCGAGGCCGAGACGGCGCTGAAGACCGATGCGCCGGAGGCGCTGGAGTTCATCCGCTCCTCGACGCGCAAGATGGATGGGCTGATCAACGCGATCCTGAAGATCTCGCGCGAGGGCAGCCGGGCCTTGAAGCCCGAGCGGGTGATGCTCGATGCGCTGCTCGAGGCGGCCGCTGCGGCGGTCCATCATCAGGCCAGCGAGACGGGCGGCGGCATCGCCATCGAGGCGAAGACCGACCGCATCGTCAGCGACCGCTTCTCGCTCGACCAGATCATCGGCAATCTGCTCGACAACGCCATCAAGTACCGCGCGCCTGATCGGCCCCTGCAGATCGTCGCTCGCACGCTGGCGCCGCGTCCGGGCTGGGTGGCGATCGAGATCGAGGACAATGGCCGCGGCATCGCGGCCAGCGACCACGAGCGGATCTTCGAGCTGTTCCGGCGCTCGGGAACACAAAATACACCGGGCGAGGGGATCGGGCTTGCGCATGTACGCACGCTCGTGCGCAACCTCGGCGGAGACATCACCGTCCGGTCGGAATTCGGGGTGGGAACGACCTTCACGGTCCTGCTGCCGGCCGATCTGCGGAGCGTGAAGCGGAGCCACGAATCATGACCAACGCCAAACCCGTGTCGATCGTGATGATCGAGGATGACGAGGGCCATGCCCGGCTGATCGAGAAGAACATCCGGCGGGCCGGGGTCAACAACGAGATCATTCCGTTCACCAACGGCACCGAGGCGCTGGCCTATCTGTTCGGGCCGGACGGGTCGGGCATGGTCAGCTCGGGACGCCAGCTCCTGATCCTGCTCGATCTCAACCTGCCCGACATGGGCGGCGTCGACATCCTCGAAAAGGTCAAGGCCAATCCGCACACCAAGCGCTCGCCCGTGGTTGTACTGACGACGACCGACGACAGCCGCGAGATCCAGCGCTGCTATGACCTCGGCGCCAATGTCTACATCACCAAACCGGTGAACTATGACGGTTTCGCCAATGCCATCCGCCAGCTCGGGCTGTTCTTCTCGGTCATGCAAGTGCCCGAAACCCCGTGACCTCCGCGGATGATCCGGCCATGCCCCATCGGCCGCTGACGGTTCTCTATATCGACGACGACGTGGCGCTGGGCCGGCTCGTGCAGCGCATCCTCGCGCGCAAGGGCTATGCGGTTGAGCATGTCGGCGATGCCGAGGCCGGGCTGGCGCGTATCGCGCAGGGCGGCATCGACGCCGTGATCCTCGACCATGACCTCGGAACGAGTTCGGGGCTGGAGGTGCTGGCGCGTCTCGCCGGCAGCGAGGGGGCGCCGCCCGTGGTCTATGTCACCGCCTCCTCCGAACTGGCGATCGCGGTCCAGGCCCTGAAGGCCGGCGCGGTCGACTATGTCGTCAAGACGATCGGCGAGGATTTCGAGGTGCTGCTGACCGCTGCGCTGGAGCAGTCGGTCGAGCGGGCGCGTCTGCTTCGCGCCAAGGAGGAAGCCGAGCGCGAGGTCCGCGACGCGCGCGACCGCGCCATCGTGCTGCTGGCGGAGGTCAACCACCGCGTCGCCAACAGTCTAGCGCTGGTGTCGTCGCTGGTACGGATGCAGGCCGCCTCGGTGCAGGATGCCGGGGCGCGCGCGGCGCTGGCCGAAACGCAGGCGCGCATCACCGCGATCGGCAATCTCCACCGCAGCCTCTACACCTCCGACGACGTCCGTACCGTCGATCTTGCGGCCTATCTCGAGACGCTGGTGCGCGAGCTCGGCCATTCCATGTCGGCGGCCGGGCGCACGCCCGATATCCGCTTCGAGGCGGTGCCGATCCTGATGAAGACAGACAAGGCGGTGTCGATCGGCATGATCGTCACCGAGCTGGTGACGAACGCGATCAAATACGCCTATCCCGAGGGGACGGGCGAAATCCGTGTCTCGCTCGCGCGCGAGCCGGACGGCGCGACGCTGCTCGTCGTGGCCGATGACGGGGTGGGCTGGTCGGGGCAGGGACCGGCGACGGGCACCGGCCTCGGCGGCAAGATCGTCGGCGCCATGGCGCGCAGTCTCGGCACCAGCATCGATTATGCGCGGCAGGCCCAGGGGACGCGCGTGACGATCCGGATCGCGGAGGAAGAGCCCGCGGCCTGAGGCCGGCGGTGGCTCAGAGGCTCGCAGCGGCGCGCGCGGCCTGGTCGTACTGGCCCGAGAGCGAGCGCATCGCCGTGGCGATCTCGGAGAGGCGCTTCGGGTCGAGCCCGGTCGACAGCACCGACTTGACCAGAAGCTGCTCGCGAATCCGGGCATAGGCACGGCAGGCTTCCTCGCCCGCAGGCGTCACCTCCACCGTCTTCTCCTTGCCCTTGCGGCCGGCCTTGAGGAGCTTCAGGCGCTCCAGCTTCTTGAGCGCGTAGTTCACCAGATGCGTGTCCTCGATGTTGAGGACGAGGCAGATATCGGCGAGGCGCTTGGCCTTGCCGCGATGGTTGACGTTGTGCAGCACCAGCACGTCGAGCGGGGACAGGTCCGGCGTGCCGGCGGCGGCCATGGCGCGCACCATCCAGCGATGGAAGGCGTGCACCGTCATGCTCATCGCGAACTCGAATTCCGAAAGAGCCGGCATCGCGCCCGCCGCCAGATGGCCGGAGGAGACGATGGGGCCGAGTTCGGTGGAGGAGGGCGGTGATGACATCGTCGCTCGCCGGAGGGGCCGCGGGGGAAGCGGACCCCGCGCCCCGGTGAGGGCGCGGGGCGGCAGCCTCACATCTTCTTGTAGGCGTCGACGATCGCCTGGCCGTCGGCACCGGCCTTCTTCAGCCAGTCGCCGGTCAGGGTGTCACCGGCCTTCTTGAAGCCGGCGGCGAGCTCGGCGCTCGGGGCCTGGACCTTCATGCCCTTGGCCTTGAGCTGCTCGAGATACCAGCCGGACTTCTCCTCCCACATCTTCCAGCCGCGCGCTTCGGCGTCGGCGGAGGCCTTGAGGATGGCGTCCTGCGTCGCCTTGTCGAGCCCGTTGAAGGCGGCCTTGTTGACGAAGGTCGCGTTCTTCGGGATCCAGGCCTGAACGTCGTAGAAATGCGTCAGCGACTCCCAGACCTTGGAATCGTAGCCGGTGCCGCCCGAGGACATGAAGGAGTTGACGACGCCGGTCGCGAGCGCCTGCGGCAGTTCCGCCGCTTGGATCGTCACCGACTGCATGCCGAGCAGATCACCGAGGCGGGCCGTGCCGACATTGTAGGAGCGCCACTTGAGGCCCTTCATGTCGTCGATCGTGTTGAGCTCCTTCTTCGTGTAGACGCCCTGCGGTGCCCAGGGAACCATGAACAGCAGCTTCACGCCCTGGGAGTCGAGCTTCTTCTCCACGGCGGCCTTGGAGGCGGCATAGA
Organism: Rhizobiales bacterium CCH10-E5; assembly: GCA_001556125.1. GTDB lineage: Bacteria > Pseudomonadota > Alphaproteobacteria > Rhizobiales > Beijerinckiaceae > Allobosea > Allobosea massiliensis. The sequence goes on from LSIG01000139.1 coordinate 42,419, forward strand.
GCTTCTTGGCGTCGGCGAAGGACGTCGCGAGGAAGGGCACGACGTCGATGCCGTAGACCGGATCCTCGTTCTCGTGGATCGAGAGGAGCACCTCGCCCATCTGGGCCTGGCCGCTCTGGACCGCGCGCTTGATCTCGGGGGCCTTGAACAGCGAGGCGCCGGGATGGACGGTGATGGCGAGCTTGCCGCCGGTCGCGGCCTCCACATCCTTGGCGAACAGCGTGAGGTTCTCGCTGTGCGGGTTGTCGGCCGGGTAGGCGGCCGGGAGATTCCATTTGGTCTGCGCCGCGGCGGGTGCGGCGAAGGCCAGCGCGCTGACGCCGAAGGCGAAGGCCGCGGCGGTGAAGATCCTGCGGTCGATCATGATGTCATTCCCTCTCTTGTTGGTTGTGGGTGGGTCAGTCCGGGAAAGCGAGCTTCGGCAGATAAAGCACGATCTGCGGGAAGGAGGTGATGATGAAGACGGCGATGTTGAGCAGAATGAAGAACGGAAACGCCGCTTTCGCAATCGTCCAGGTGTCCTTGCCGCTCATGTTCTGCAGCACGAAGAGGTTGAAGCCGACCGGCGGGGTGATCTGCGCCATCTCGACATGGATGACGAGGTAGACGCCGAACCAGACGAGATCGAAGCCGGCTTCCTTCACCATCGGCAGAACGATGACGGCCGTCAGGACGATCATCGAGATGCCGTCGATCAGGCAACCCAGGATGATGTACATCACGGTCAGCGCCAGCACGAGCATATGCGTCGAGAGCTGCATGCCCTTGACCCATTCGGCCAGGGCCATCGGGATGCCGGTATAGGCCATCGCCGCGGTGCAGAAGGCGGCGCCCGCCAGGATCAGCATGATCATGCAGGTGAGCCGGGTCGCGCTCATGATGCTCTCGAAGAGCGTCTTCCAGCTCAGCGTGCCGCTCCACCAGGCGAGGAACAGTGCGCCGGACACCCCCCAGGCCGCGCATTCCGTCGCCGTCGCGAAACCCAGGATCAGCGCCAGGAACACGGCTGCGATCAGGACGAGGCAGGGCATCAGCTTGGCGGATTGCCGCAGCTTCTCGAAGAAGGGCAGCGCGGGGTCGCGCGGTGGCGTCTTGTCCGGGTTGAGCAGCGACCAGATGATGACGTAGCCCATATAGAGCGCCATCACGAGCAGGCCCGGCAGGAAGCCGCCGAGGAAGACCTGCAGCACCGAGACGTTCGCCGTCACGGCATAGACGACCATTGGGATGGAGGGCGGGATCAGCAGGCCGAGCGTGCCCGAGCCGGCGAGGGTGCCGAGGCTGAGTTGCTCGTCATAGCCGCGCTTCTTCAGCTCCGGCAGCGAGATCTTGCCGATCGTCGCCACCGTCGCGGCCGAGGATCCGGACACGGCGGCAAAGATGCCGCAGCCGACGATGTTGGTGTGAATCAGGCGCCCCGGCAGCCATTGCAGCCAGGGCGACAACCCCTGGAACATCTGTTCGGAGAGGCGGGTCCGGAACAGGATCTCGCCCATCCAGATGAAGAGCGGCAGGGCGGTCAGCGTCCAGCCGCTGGCGGAACTCCAGACCGTGGTGGCCAGCACCTGGCCGATCGGCACGTCGGTGACGAGCCACATCGCCAGCAGGCCGACGAGGCCGAGCCCGACGGCGATCCAGACGCCGCTGGCCAGAACGAGAATGAGGAAGCTGAGCAGAACGAGGGCGAGAACGGGAAGGCTCATGGTTCAGACGCCTCCACCCTGTGCGACGCGCTCGACCAGTTCCTCGACCGATTTCGGCGGCTCGGGCTCATAGGTCGGGCGACCCGTCCGCAACACGATGACGAACTCGTCGAGGATCGCGATCAGGAGCGTCCCGAGCCCCAGCACGAGGGAAAGCTGCGGCATCCACAGTGGCACGGACACGACGCCTGTAGACATGTCCGAATACTGCCAGGAATCATAGGCGAGCTTGCCGGTCTGAAAGGTGAAGTAGCCGATGAAGAGGGCCGCGACGGTGAGCGAGAACAGCTCCGCGCCTTTGCGCGCCGATCCGTGCAGGCGCTCGATCAGGAGGCCGACCCGGATCATCTCGCCCTTCTTGAAGGTGTGGGCGAGACCGAAGAAGGCCATCGCAGCGAAGGCCCAACCGGCGAAGTCATCGCCAGAGGGAACGTTGAAGTTGATGTCGCGACCGACGGACAGCAGCATCATCAGGCCAAAGATCACGACCAGGAAGATGCCGGCGATGTATCCCGCTCCGAGGTAGAGCAGATCAAGGGAGCGCCGGATCATCGGGGCATCTCCCGATGGGTGGGCGGACGCGAGCCCGCGATTGCCAGGAGCGTTCCCGTCATAGCATCCTCCACCTCGCAACCGCCCGGCCCCTCGCCATGATCCGGTCACAATCGCGATCGTAGCCGTCGAATCCGGCTTGTCAACAACACATCGACAAATTATCGATGAAACGTCAGCGACGGTTTCGCGTCGCCCGATGGGAGGATTCGAGATGGCGCCGCGCTGGGATTTCTGGATCGATCGGGGCGGCACCTTCACGGATGTGATCGGTCGCGACCCCTCAGGCAAACTTCACGCCAGGAAGCTGCTGTCCGAGAATCCGGGCGCCTATCGCGACGCCGCGGTGCAGGGAATCCGCGACCATCTCGGTCTGAAGACCGGCGAGCCGATTCCGGCCGGGCTGGTCGGCGAGGTCCGCATGGGCACGACGGTGGCGACCAACGCCCTGCTCGAGCGCAAGGGCGACCGGACGCTTTTGGTGACGACCAAGGGGTTCCGCGACGCGCTGCGCATCGGCTACCAGGCGCGGCCGGACATCTTCGCCAAGGAGATCATCAAGCCCGAGCAGCTCTACGAGGCGGTGGTCGAGATCGAGGAGCGCGTGCTGGCCGATGGCGTGGTCGAGCAGGCGCCCGACGAGGCGGCGATCCGCGCCGCGCTGCAGACGCAGTTCGATGCCGGCTTCCGCGCGGTGGCGATCGTCTTCATGCACGCCTATCGCTATCCCGCCCATGAGCAGGTCGCAGCCCGGATCGCCCGCGAGATCGGCTTCCCGCAGGTCTCGGTCAGCCACGAGGTCTCGCCGCTGATCAAGCTCGTCGGCCGCGGCGACACCACCGTGGTCGATGCCTATCTCTCGCCCATCCTCGGCCGCTATGTGCAGCAGGTCTCGGAGGAGCTCGACATCGCCCGGACCGGCGCACGGCTGATGTTCATGATGTCCTCGGGCGGGCTCACCGCCGCCGAGCTCTTCCAGGGCAAGGATGCGATCCTGTCCGGCCCGGCCGGCGGCGTCGTCGGCCTCGCCGAAACCGGCCGCTCCGCCGGCTTCGACAAGGTCATCGGCTTCGACATGGGCGGCACCTCCACCGACGTCGCCCATTTCGACGGCGAATATGAGCGCGCCTTCGAGACGGAGGTGGCCGGCGTGCGGATGCGTGCGCCGATGATGCTGATCCACACGGTCGCGGCCGGTGGCGGCTCGATCCTGCATTATGACGGTGCCCGCTTCCGCGTCGGGCCGGATTCCGCCGGCGCCAATCCGGGGCCGGCCGCCTATCGCCGCGGCGGGCCGCTCGCGGTGACCGACGCCAACGTCATGGTCGGCAAGCTGATCCCGGACTATTTCCCGCCGATCTTCGGCGAGAAGCGCGACCAGCCGCTCGATGTCGCGGCCGTGAAGGCGAAGTTCGCGGCTCTCGCCGCGGAGGTCGGGGACGGACGCAGTCCCGAGCAGGTCGCCGACGGCTTCATCCAGATCGCGGTCGCCAACATGGCCGAGGCGATCAAGAAGATCTCGGTGCAGCGCGGCTACGACATCACCCGCTATGCGCTGAACTCGTTTGGCGGCGCCGGCGGGCAGCATGCCTGCCTCGTGGCGGATGCGCTGGGCATCAAGACCGTGCTGCTGCATCCGTTCTCCGGCCTGCTCTCGGCCTATGGCATGGGCCTGGCCGAAATCCGCGCGACGCGGACGGCCGCACTCGACGTAGCCCTCGACGGCGGCGCGCAGGCGGCGGTCGAGGCCGCGGCGGCCTCCCTCGTCGCGGAGGCGCGGGCCGAGGTCGCCGGACAGGGCGTCGCTGAGGCGGCCATCACCGCCCTGACGCGCGCCCATGTCCGCTATGCCGGCACCGATACCGCCATCGCGGTGGCAGCCGGCACGCCCGACGCGATGAAGGCAGCCTTCCAGGCCGCCCACAAGGCGCGCTTCGGCTTCATGGACGAGAGCAAGGCGCTGGTGATCGAGGCGGTCGAGGTCGAGGCCATCGGGGGCGGGGCGCGCTTCGAGGAGGCGTCGGTCGGCGAAAGCGCGGGCGAGCCGTCCGTCGCCGCCACCACCCGGATGTTCTCGCAGGGCCGCTGGCACGAGGCGGCGATCGTCCGGCGCGAGGCGATGCGGCCCGGCCAGGGGATCGCAGGACCCGCGATCATCATCGAGCCGAACCAGACCGTCGTGGTCGAGGAGGGCTGGAGCGCGAAGCTCACGGCCAAGGACCATCTCGTGCTGGTGCGCTCCAAGGCGTTGGTCCAGACCGCCGCGATCGGCACCAAGGCCGATCCGGTGATGCTCGAGATCTTCAACAACCTGTTCATGTCGATCGCCGAGCAGATGGGCGTGACGCTGCAGAACACCGCCTATTCGGTGAACATCAAGGAGCGGCTCGACTTCTCCTGCGCGGTCTTCGACAGCCAGGCGGCGCTCGTCGCCAACGCCCCGCACATGCCTGTGCATCTCGGCTCGATGGACAAGTCGGTCGAGACCGTCATCAGGAACAACCCGGTCATCAAGCCGGGCGACGTCTACTGCCTGAACGCGCCCTATAATGGCGGCACGCATCTGCCCGACATCACGGTCTGCACCCCGGTCTTCGACGAGGCCGAGAAGGACATTCTGTTCTGGGTCGCCAGCCGCGGCCACCATGCCGATGTCGGCGGCACCGCGCCGGGCTCGATGTCGCCGCTGGCGACCGTGATCGAGGAGGAAGGGGTCTATATCGACAACTTCAAGATCGTCGATCAGGGCCGCTTCTGCGAGGACGAACTGGTCGCGCTCCTGACCGGCGCCCGATATCCGGTGCGCAACGTCGTCCAGAACGTCAACGACCTGAAGGCGCAGATCGCCGCCAACGCCAAGGGCGTCGCCGAGCTGAAGAAGATGATCGCCTCCTTCGGGCTCGACGTGGTGCAGGCCTATATGGGCCATGTCCAGGACAATGCGGCCGAGAGCGTCGCGCGGCTGCTGACCAAGCTCCACGATGCCGAGTTCACCTATCCGATGGACCAGGGTTGCGCGATCAAGGTCAGGATCAGCATCGACCGCGACAAACGCGAGGCCACCGTCGACTTCACCGGCACTTCGCCGCAGCGGCCCGACAATTTCAACGCCCCGGCGCCGGTGACGCGGGCCGCGGTGCTCTATGTCTTCCGCGTCATGGTCGACGATGCGATCCCGATGAATGCCGGCTGCCTGCGGCCGATCAAGATCGTCATCCCCGAGGGCTCGATGCTCTCGCCGCGCTATCCGGCCGCGGTGGTGGCCGGCAATGTCGAGGTTTCGCAGGCTGTGACGAACACGCTGTTCGGGGCGCTGGAAGCGATGTCCTGCTCGCAGGGCACGATGAACAACCTCACCTTCGGCAACGACCAGTACCAGTACTACGAGACGATCTGCTCGGGCTCCCCGGCCGGGCCGGGCTTCCACGGCACGTCGGGCGTCCATGTCCACATGACGAATTCGCGCCTGACAGATCCGGAGATCCTGGAGACGCGCTTTCCGGTGGTGCTGGAGGATTTCCACATCCGCGCCGGCTCGGGCGGGCGCGGCGCGTGGAACGCGGGCGACGGCACCAGCCGCACGATCCGTTTCCGCAAGACGATGGACTGCGCGATCCTCGCCTCGCACCGCAAGGTCCGCCCCTTCGGTGTCAAGGGCGGCGAGCCGGGGCAACTCGGCAAGACGCTGGTGCGGCGTCTCTCCGGCGCGGTCGAGGAGCTCAAGCCTTGCGACCAGACGCTGCTCCAGGCCGGCGAGGCGGTGACGGTGATCACGCCGACGGCGGGAGGGTACGGCACGCCGAAGGGGTGAGGATAAGAGGCGCGTCATTCTCGGGCGAAGCGAAGCGCAGACCCGAGAATGACGCGCCGAGCGATGCTTCGACGAGCGCGTCACGAGATGCTCGGGTCAAGCCCGAGCATGACGGCCACGCTTTCGCCGCTCTGGAAAGGTTGCCGCCACCGGCTAAGGTCTGACCGAGAGGACGGAGCCACAGCATGCCCCACACCTGGATGATCACCGGTGCCAATCGCGGCATCGGCCTTGCGCTCACCATGGAGCTGCTGCGGCGGGGCGACCATGTCGTGGCGGCGGCGCGCAATCCCTGGGGCGGGGCGCTCGGCGAGCTCGCGGCGGCGCATCCGGCGGCGCTGCTCCCGCTCGAACTCGACGTCACCTCCGACGAGAGCGTCGCGGCGGCGAAGGGCGCGCTCGACTGCCGGCCGATCGACGTCCTCGTCAACAATGCCGGCATCCACGGCCCGCGCGGCACCGAGAGCGCGCTCGCGATGGATTTCGATGTCTGGCGCGAGGTCTTCGAGGTGAATGTCTACGGGCCACTGCGGGTTTCGCAGGCCCTCCTGGCGAATGTCGAGGCGAGCAGCGGTCGCAAGATCGCGACCATCACCAGCCGCATGGGCTCGATCGGGCTAAATCCGTCGGGCTCGCTGGCCTATCGCTCGTCGAAGGCGGCGGTGAACATGGCGATGGTGGTGTTCGGCAATGCGGTGCGTGCGCGCGGCGTCGCGCAACTCCTGTTCCATCCCGGCTGGGTCCGCACCGACATGGGCGGCGGCGGCGCCGATATCGCGCCCTCCGAGAGTGCGGCCGGGCTCATCGCCACGATCGACGCATCGGGGCTGGCGCAGACGAACAGCTTCCGGACCTGGCAGGGCGAGCCGATTCCCTGGTGAGATCGGCCCGCATCACGCGTCGAGGATTATTGCGCGGATGGCGGCCAGCGCCGCCTCCGGATCGTCCGGCACGATGCCGTGTCCGCAGCGCGCGAACCGCTCGAACCGCACACGGTTTGGCGGAAGGCTTTGCGCGATCGTCTCGCTGAAGGCGATCGGCATGATCGGATCGTCCTCGCCGCCCATCACGAGAACGGGGCATTCGATGCTTGCGAGGGCTTCGCGAAAATCCATCCGCCCCTGCTCGTTGCTGGGCCCGTTGAAATGGACGCCGGTCTCATTGCGCATGATGACCCGTTGCTCCCAGTCGGCCGGGCCGATTGGTGGTCTGGCTTTGTAGAGCGGCAGGCAGATGTCGAGATAAGGCGCCCGGGTCGCCGGCGAGGGCGCCGACCAGTAGTCCCGCGCCGCCTCTCCCGCCGGCAACCCGCCGATCCGCTCGAACGCTGCATAGATCGTCGGAAAATCGATCTTGGCCGCGGTGGTGACGAGGATCAGCTTGCCGGCATGGCCGGGATGGCGTGTCGCATAGGCCTGCGCGACGAAGCCACCGAAGGAGGTGCCGAGCACGATCGGTCTCTCGATGCCCAGCGTGTCGCAGAGCCCTTTCAGATCGTCGCCCCACTGCGCCAGAGTCCACATCTCGCGCGGGCCGTCCTCGCTGCGGCCGCAGCCGCGATGGTCGTAGTAGACGATCTGGCAGATGTCGCTGAGCGCGGAGAAGGCCGGCTTGTAGAGGCTGTGGTCGGCGCCGGGGCCGCCATGAACCAGGATCAGCGTCGGTTTCGCACGCATTCGCGGTCCATCGGGGACGAGGCCCGCGCCTTCGACATCGACGTAGAGGCGTACGCCGTTGACCATCACATGCATCGAACAGGCTCCGTCATGGCCTTTCACCCTAGCGAAGGTGCGGCCGGGTTCAATGTCCAGCCGCGCGGCGCGCGAGACGTCCGGCTGCCACGCTGTTAATCGGCTAATCGATTGAAATTGATGCGACTTTTCCGCTCGCGTTAACCTGTCGTTCTTTCGCATCTGCGAAGGGTCTCGCCAGCGTGACGATGGCGGCCGGACGATGCTGAGACTGGGACTGACGGGCAAGATCATCCTGCTCTTCGCGCTGCTCAGTCTGACGGCGGCGGCGGGGCTGGTCAGCGCGATCCGGGGCCTCGACGAGGTGCGCGGCATCGACGAAGAAGCCATCGAGGCGCTCGATCTCGCCAATGCCGCCGCTCTGCTGGCGAACCGCGTCACCTATGCCTCGCTGCTCAGCCGGCTGAACGCCGATGCCGACAGGCGGCAGATGGAGGCGGCGCTCGACCAGCTCGACGGCGCGATCGAGCTGGTCGATTCGGCGCGGGCCGGCCTCGCCTCGTCGCTGCCCCCGGCCATGCGGGAGGCCAATCCGACACTCGACCCGCGGATCCGGACCTTCATCGCCTTCCAGCGCGGCATCGTCGAGATCGGCCGGCGGGTTTCGCCGAAAGCGGCGCTGCTCGAGGCCGATGCCGAGGAGGCGCGCGAGAACGTCCGCCAGATCATCGTCACCACGACGTCGCTGCGTGATGAGCTCGGGCGGCGCGCGGACGACGCCCGGGCCCGGTCGGTGGCGCTCGCTGCGGCGGTGCGCTGGCGCACCATCGCCCTGGCGCTGCTCCTGCCGCTCGCCGGCGGGTTCGCCACGTTCCTGCTGCTGCGCCTGCATCTGGTGCGGCCGCTGCGTGACCTGATGGCGACGATCGCGCGGGTCAGCTCTTCCCATGCACCGGCCCCTGTGCCGCACCAGGAGCGCTCCGACGAGATCGGGCAGCTCGCCCGCGTCGTGCACAGCCTCAGCGAGGTCCGTGCGACGCTCATCACGCGCGAGGCGGAGGCCGATCTGGCGCAGCGCAACCGACAGCAGCGCACGCAGGACCTTCACCGCATCGCCGACGAGTTCGAGCAGCGGCTCGGCACGCTGCTGTCCGAGATCGGCGTGGCGAGCGAGAGCCTACATTCAGCGCTCCAAGACTCGGCGGTGCGGGTGCATCAGGTCTCGCGCAGTGCCGAGACGGCCGCCGCCTCGGTGGGGGGCGCGGGTGCGGAAGCCCAGCGCAGCAGCGAGGCGGCCTGGCGGCTCGAGCAGGTCATCGGGCAGATCAATGAAGAGGTCCGGCGCGTGTCGGTGATGGCGACCGAGGCGACACGGGAGGCCGTCGGCACGACGGCGCTGGTCGAGCGCCTGACCGACAATGCCACCCGGATCCGCGAGGTCGTCGGCCTGATCGAGGCGATCGCCCGGCAGACCAATCTGCTCGCCCTCAATGCGACGATCGAGGCTGCGCGCGCCGGGCCGCATGGGCGCGGCTTTGCCGTCGTGGCCAGTGAGGTCAAGGCGCTGTCGGCGCAGACGGCGAGCGCGACGGGTCAGATCGTGACCCGGATCGTGCAGGTCAACGAGGCGCTGTCGCATGCCGCGGGTGCGGTCTCGGCGATCGCCTCCAGCGTCGGCGCGGTCGAGCAGGCCAGCGTCGAGATCTCGACCATGGTCGGCTCACAGGCCGAGCTGGTGAACTCTCTTGGCGAGACCGTCGCTCATATCTCGGAGGTCACCGGGACCGCGGCGGGTGCGATGTCGGAGATCGCGGTTGCCAATGCCCAGAGCGTCGGCCAGGCCGACATGGGTGCGGCGAGCGCGCGCGCGCTGGACGAGCGCATCGGCAGCCTGCAGCGCGAGGCGCTGGATTTCATGCGCCGCCTGCGCGCGGCCTGAGGCCTTCGCCTTCGCGCTTGCCATCGCGGCGCGACTCGTCCCCATCTGCGGCATGATTTCCCTTTGCCGCATCGCCGCATGAGCTGGTCCCCGCAACAGGATGCCGCGCTGAGCGCGGTCGCGCGCTGGCTGCAGGCCGGCGAGCCGCAGCTCTTCCGCCTGTTCGGCTATGCCGGCACGGGCAAGACCACGCTGGCCCGCCACATTGCCGAGGCCGTCGACGGCGAGGTCGCCTTCGCCGCCTTCACCGGCAAGGCGGCGCTGGTCCTGCGCAACAAGGGCTGCGTCGGCGCGCAGACGATCCATTCGCTGATCTACCGTTCCCGGGGGGTCGACGAGGAGAGCCCGACCTTCGTGCTCAACCGCGAGAGCGCCGCCGCCAAGGCCAAGCTGATCATCATCGACGAATGCTCGATGGTGGATGAGGATCTCGGTCGCGACCTGCTCTCCTTCGGCACGCCGGTGCTGGTGCTGGGCGATCCCGCGCAGCTTCCTCCCGTCAAGGGCGGCGGCTACTTCACCGAGGCCGAGCCCGATATCATGCTCACCGAGGTCCACCGGCAGGCGGCGGACAACCCGATCGTGCGGATGTCGATGACGATCCGCGAGGGTGGCCGGCTCGATGTCGGCGATTATGGGAAGAGCCGCGTGATCCGGCGCAGCGAGGTCGATCCGCAGCTGGTGATGAGCGCCGACCAGGTGCTCGTCGGCCTGAACAAGACGCGGCGCAACTACAACGCCCGCATGCGTCAGATCATGGGCCGCACCGAGACCGTGCCGGTGGCGGGGGAGAAGCTCGTCTGCCTGCGCAACGACAAGAGCAAGGGCTTGCTCAATGGCGGCTCCTGGATCGTGCAGGAGCTGAAGACCTCGAAGCAGGGCCTCGTCACCATGCGCGTGACGCCGGAGGACGACCCCAACGCCAAGCCGGTCAAGGTCTCGGTGCTGCCGAACTTCTTCGACGGCACGGAGGAAGAGATTCCCTGGGAGCTGCGCAAGCACACCGACGAGTTCACTTTCGGCTACGCGCTCACCGTCCACAAGGCGCAGGGCTCGCAGTGGAACGACATCGTGCTGTTCGACGAGAGTTTCGCGTTCAGAGAGCACCGGGCAAGGTGGCTCTATACGGGGCTGACGCGGGCGGCGGAGACGATCACGGTGGTGGTATGAAGTGGATCGCCTGAACCAGCGCGTCATCCTGGGGTGACCGAAGGTCGGCCCGGGATCCATCGTAGCGCGCTGCCGAGCCCTACAATGGATCCCGGCCTTCGCTTCGCTCCGGCCAGGATGACGGCGCGCTTCAGGCGCCCCCTCACAAAGCCTGCGACGTTGTCCCCTTTGCCACGATCGGTCCGGTCGGCCGGCCCGTCGGCGAGCCGGTCGCGGGTTCGATCGTGATCTCGAAGAGCTGGTTGGCGCCCAATGGCAGCTGGTCGAGCCGCAGCGGCGTGGTGCGGGCGCGGTCGATCAGGCCGACCGAGCGCGGGCCCACAGCGCGGTCCCACAGCGTCCAGATCTCCAGCGCCTTGCCTTCGGGCACCGCGATGTTCTGCAGCGGCACCATCTCGACGCGGCCGTCGGGATAAGTGTTGACCACGGCCGCAGCGACATTGGTGTCCGTCAGCAGCACAGCGACCATCAGCGGCTGGCGCTTGGCGCGGTCGAGCGCGCTGTTGAGGCCAATGGCGAGCAGGATCGCGGCGAGCGCACCGGCAAGTGCTGCTCCACGCCAGACGAAGAGGCTGTTCCACCACTCTGCGAGTGTGCCTCCGGCCTTCACCGCCTTGGCGCGGCCGCGCTCGGCAGCGGGCAGGATGGCCGCGATCTCGGCCTCGATCCGCGCCCAGAGGCTGGGCGAGGGCGGGATCGGCCTTGCCGTCGCGTCGATGGCGGCGAGATGACCGCGCCAGCTCTCGACGCTCGCGGCCAGAGCCGGCTCGCGCGCGATGCGCTGTTCCAGCCGCTCGCGATCCGCACCCTCGACGAGGCCGAGCACATATTCGCCGGCGAGCGCGTCGCGCTCGGGAGCCGATTCAGGGGAGGGGCTCATCCGAGGCACTCCTTCAGGGCGATCAGCGAGCGCCGGATCCAGGATTTCACGCTGCCGATCGGCAGGCCGAGCTTGCCGGCGATCTCGCCATGGGTCAGGCCCTGGACGAAGGCGAGCAGCACGAGGCCGCGCCGCTGCGGCGGCAGCGTCTCCAGGCAGGCATGCAGCGCCTTGGCGTCGGACAGCTTCGACATCACGGTTTCCGGATCGTCCTCTTCGCTCGCGGTTTCTTCCCCGAGGGGCGCTTCGCTCGTCTCGGTCCGCTTCTCGTCGCGCAGGATGGAAAGGGCACGGTTGCGCAGGATGGCGTAGATCCAGGTCAGGCCGGCGCCGCGCTGCGGATCGAAGCGCGCGGCATGCCGCCAGATCAGGACGAACGCATCCTGCACAGCCTCCTCGGCCAAGGCGCGACGCTTCAGCAGACGCTGGGCGACACCGATCATACGCGGCGACTCGGCGTCATAGATGCGCCGGAGCGCGGATTTATCTCCAGCGGCGCAAGCCAGCAGCGCCGCTTCGATCTCGCCCGCCTTCTGCGTCAACGTGAAGTCCCCCACCGTCTCCAGCCCCCGCGGCACCGCCGGGGCACCGACGCCCAACACGGGAATACAGTGCCGGTTCCCCTCCGGATGCAGGATTTTCCTTTATTTTTCAGTCTGCATCCACGCGCGCTCCGCCGCGATAGCCGCTGGGAGTGCCGCGGGCTCAGCACCGAGCGGTACCGCAACAGAACCCGGAGGACAATAACATGACCAGGACACTGCGCCTTGCGCTGACCGCCTCGACGCTTCTCGGGGCGTCGCTCTCCGCCTCGCTTTCCGCCCAGGCCGGAATGCTCGCTGCGCTCACCGGCGACAACACCCTGACGATGATCGACACCGCGACGCAGAAGGCCGGCAAGTCGATGAAAGTGACCGGCATCGCCGGCAAGATCGCCGGCATCGATGTGCGCCCGGCCGACGGCCTGCTCTATGCGCTGTCCACCGACGGCACGATCTACACGGTCGACGCGGCCGGCAAGGCGACAATGAAGTCGAAGATGGACACGGTGCTGGCGGCGGGCGCGATGGCGACCGTCGATTTCAACCCGGCCGCCGACCGGCTGCGCGTGATCGGCTCCGACGGCACCAATCTCCGCGTCAATGTCGAAGACGGCAAGACCACCGTCGACGGCAAGCTGAAATTCGCCGAGACCGACATGCACAAGGGCGAGACGCCGATGGTCGTCGCCGGCGCCTACACCAACTCGGTCAAGGGCACCAAGGAGACGGCCCTTTACGACATCGACGGCAAGATCGGCGCGCTGCTGAAGCAGGCGCCGCCGAATGACGGCGTGCTCGGCGCCGTCGGCAAGCTCGGCGCGACGCCGAAGGCGATCGCCTTCGACATCGAGACGGCGGCGGATGGCAGCAACACCGGCTGGCTGGTCGCCGATGGCGCGCTCCACAAGGTCGATCTCTCCTCCGGAAAGGCGACGATGGTCGGCAAGATCGCCGGGCTGAGCGGCACGGTTCGCGACGTGGCCGCGCTGCCGGCGATGTGACGACGGGCGTCTTTCGCGCCGAAACAAGGCCACCGCCCGATCGGGGCGGTGGTTTCTTTTTTGTGCAGAATCGCCAATCTTTGCCGTGCTGCGCGCAACTCGCGACGACAAAGCTTCGCATTGTCCCGGCCGCTTTCCGTTTTTTGCCACGATTGAGGCTCTAGTCTCTGTCACGAGAAGGACCCGGCCGGAGGCGACGCATGGCGAGCCCGAGCGTGTTGCGCAGCGAGAGCGTGGGGTTGCAGCGCTTCGGGCTGGGGTTCGGCCTCGGCCAGACCCCCGATATTCGTACCCGCGCCCGTGAGCGCCTGCTGGCCGAGATCGAGCGGCGCACCCTGCCGCAGCCGACCGGGCTGCCCTATTCGGGAGCCGCGGAGATCGGAGCCGCGCTCTACGCCTTCGAGGATGCCGAGCGGGCGGCACGCGAGGCGAAGCCCCCTGCCGGCCAGCAGGTCGCGGCGGCTGCGGCTCCTCCGGGTCAAACCTCCAGTGCACAGAACCAGATGGCGCAGCCGAAACCCGCCAATGAGCCGGCGCTGCCCTACCGGACCTATCGCGACGAGGTTTCGGCGCGGGTGCGGCTGGCGCTGGAGGCCGAGACCGGCTTCGGGGAACGGCTCGTCCAGTTCTGGTCGAACCATTTCTGCATCGGCGCCACCAAGAGCAACATGACGCGGATCATGGCCGGCGCCTATGAGCGCGAAGCGATCCGCCCGCATGTTTTCGGCCGCTTCGCCGATATGCTGGTCGCGGCCGAGAGCCACCCGGCCATGCTGGAGTTTCTCGACAACCGTCTTTCGATCGGCCCGTCCTCGCCAGCCGGCAAGCGGCGCGGCCGCGGGCTCAACGAGAACCTCGCCCGCGAGATCCTGGAGTTGCACACGCTCGGGGTCTCGGGCGGCTATGCCCAGGTCGACGTCACCAATCTGGCGCGGATCATCACGGGCTGGACGGTGGTCGGCCGCGAGGCGGTGCTGGGCTTCCCCGGCTCCTTTGCCTTCAATGCCGGGTTGCACGAGCCGGGTGCGCCGGAACTCCTCGGCAAGCCCTATGGCCAGCCGGGCAAGGAGAAGGGGCTGGCGGCGCTGACCGATCTCGCCCGCCATCCCGCGACGGCCGATTTCATCGCGATCAAGCTCGTCCGGCATTTCGTTGCCGACGATCCGCCGCCGGCGCTGGTGTGCGACCTCTCGGCGGTGTTTCGGAAGACCGAAGGCGACCTTGCCGCGGTGTCGCGGGCGCTGATCGAGTCGGATGCGGCGTGGGGTGCCGAGCCGACAAAAATCCGTTCGCCGCAGGAATTCCTGCTGGCCGCCTTCCGCGCACTGGGGCGCAAGGCTGAGTTCGGCCAGATCGTCGGTCCGCTGACTGCGATGGGGCAGCCCTTCTGGCAGCCGTCCGGCCCCAATGGCTATCCCGATGGCAACGAGGCCTGGGCCTCGCCCGAGGGCATCAAGACGCGCATCGACGTCGCGGCCGGCTGGGGCCGGCAGGCTGCCGGCAGCGTGCCCGATCCCCGCGCCCTGACCGAGGACATCCTCGGGCCTCTGCTCTCGCCCGAGACGCGTCAGGCGGTGGCGCGCGCCGACAGCAAGCCGCAGGCGCTGGCGCTGCTGCTGCTGTCGCCCGAATTCCAGCGGAGGTGAGCCCGATGCTCGACGACGACGATGATTGCGAAAAGATGACGCCGTCGCGCCGTGCCGTGCTGGGTGCGGCCGGGGCGCTCTTCGCCTGGTCCTTCGTGCCAAGATTCGCGTATGCGGCGGCGGGTGCCCGCGATCCGCGCTTCCTGCTGGTGGTGCTGCGCGGCGCGCTGGACGGGCTCTCGGCCGTGCCGCCGCTGGGCGACCCTGATTATGCTGGTTTGCGCGAGGGCATCGCGCTGACGAAGGACGGGCCCGATGCGGCGCTGCCGCTCGAGGGATTCTTCTATCTGCACCCCGCGATGCCGAACCTCGCCCGGCTCTATGCCGCCGGCCAGGCGTCGGTCGTGCATGCGGCCGCGACGGGCTATCGCGAGCGCTCGCATTTCGACGGGCAGGATGTGCTGGAAAGCGGGCAGGGCGGTCCGGGCAAGACCGAGAGTGGCTGGCTCAACCGGCTGATCGCCAGTCTTCCGGCCGGGGAGGGCATTTCGCGCAAGGGCGTGCTCGGGGTCGGCGTGGTGCCGCCGCTGGTGGTGCGCGGCGAGGCGCCGGTGCTGGGCTGGGCGCCGCCGCGCATGGCGCGGGCCGGCTCCGATCTGATCCAGCGTCTGGAGGACCTCTACGGGCAGCGCGATCCGGGGCTGGCCCGTGCGCTCGCCCAGGCGAAGTTGACCGAGGAGATCGCCCGGCGCCAGGGCATGAGCGGCGAGGCGAGGGGCGGTGGCGGGCCCGACAGCGCGGAGGGCATGAAGCGCATCGCCGAAGGCGCAGCGGCGCTGGTCGGCGCCGATGACGGGCCGCGCATCGCCGCGCTCGCCTTCGAGGGCTGGGATACCCATGCCAATGAGGGTGGCGCCAGGGGCCGGCTGGCGCAGCTGCTGGGCGGGCTCGACGGCGCGCTGGCGACCTTCGAGCAGGGCCTCAAGCCGGTCTGGAAGGATACGGTGGTGATGGTGGTGACCGAGTTCGGCCGCACCGCGAAGGTCAACGGCACCGTCGGCACCGATCACGGCACCGGCACGGTCGCCTTCCTCGTCGGCGGCGCCGTCAAGGGCGGGCGGATGATCGTCGACTGGCCGGGGCTGAAGCTGGAGCAGCTCCACGAGAAGCGCGACCTGAAGCCCACCACCGACATTCGCGCCGTGGCGAAGGGTGTGGTCGCGGATCTGTTCGGCGTGTCAGGACCGGTTCTGGCGGAAAAGGTGTTTCCGGGCAGCGGCGGGATTGGGCCGATGGCGGGGCTGGTGGGGTAGGGGGCTGCGTCATGCTCGGCGAAACCCCGAGCATCCCCTGCACGAGATTCCCGGGTCGCGGCGTCGCCGCGCCCGAGAATGACGTGGCGCCTCAAGCCCAGGCGCGCGCCTTCAGCTTCTCCTCATAGGCCTCGATCTTCGGGGCCTTCTCCATGGTCAGGCCGATATCGTCGAGGCCGTTCATCAGGCAGTGCTTGCGGAAAGGATCGATCTCGAAGCGGATCTCGCCGCCGTCCGGGCCCTTGATGGTCTGATTGCCGAGATCGACCGTCAGCGTCGCGTTGGAACCGCGATCGGCGTCGTCGAACAGCTTCTCGAGGTCCTCGGGGCTGACGACGATCGGCAGGATGCCGTTCTTGAAGCAGTTGTTGTAGAAGATGTCGGCGAAGCTCGTGGAGATCACGCAGCGGATGCCGAAGTCGAGCAGCGCCCAGGGGGCGTGCTCGCGCGAGGAGCCGCAGCCGAAATTGTCGCCGGCGACGAGGATCTCCGACTTGCGATAGGCCGGCTGGTTCAGGACGAAATCGGGGTTCTCCGAGCCGTCCTCCTTATAGCGCATCTCCGAGAACAGCGCGGTACCGAGGCCGGTGCGCTTGATCGTCTTGAGGTACTGCTTGGGGATGATCATGTCGGTGTCGACATTGATCACCTTCAGCGGCGCGGGCGTCGAGGTCAGGGTGGTGAAGGGCTGCATGAGCGGTCGGTCCTTGCTGCTTGACGGGTGTCGCCGGTCATTCCGCGGCGCGTTCGATGGCTTCGAGATCCTCGTCCGAGAAGCCGAAATGGTGGCCGATCTCGTGGATCAGGACATGGGTGACGATGTGGCCCAGCGTCTCGTCATGCTCGGCCCAGTAGTCGAGGATCGGGCGGCGGTAGAGATGGATGGTGTTGGGCATCTGGCCGGTCTGCGGGGCATAGCCCTGCTGCGGCAGGCCGATGCCGGTGAAGAGGCCAAGGATGTCGAAGGGGCTCTCGGCCTCGAGCTCCTTGCAGACATCGTCCTCGGGGAATTCGGTGACGTTGAAGATCACGTCGCTGCAGAGCGCGCGGAACTCCTCCGGCAGCCGGTCGAAGGCGGCCTGCGCCATGACCTCGAAGGCCTCGATCGAGGGCGCGCGTGTACCCTCCCAGTCGATCTCGGCCGGGTTGGCTGCGGCGGCCCGAATGGCGGGAACGCTCCCCATCACCAGACCTTCAGCTGATGGCCGAGCCACCAGGCGAGCACGACGACGCCGAGCAGCGAGAGCGAGCGCCCGATGCGCCGGCCCCAGAGCTCTATCCTGTCGCCCTCGGGGGCATCCTTGGCGCCGAAATGATCCGCCGCCCGGCCCATGGAGGAGCCGAGCAGGCTTTCGCTGTCGCGCTTGACGCGGTCGAGCGCGGCTTGCGCCTCGGCGGCGCGGGCGGATTCGCGGGGGTCCTTGCTCATTTCACCACGCCGGGAGCGGCCCAGCCCATCAGCAGGCCCTTCACGCTGAGGTCCTCGTCGATCTGGGGCCAATGGATGCCGTAACCGGCCCCGGCGAGTTCCCAATCGGCGCGTTGGGCGGGCGTCGCGTTCAGGAGCCGGGGATACCAGCGCATCGGCACGGACAATTCGCGACCGTCCGTCAGATCGACGATGAGCCGGTCGTCCGTGCAGCGCACGTTCTGCACGCGTGCTTCAATCAGAAGCTCTTCCGCAGTGCTCATGCCAGACCTCCAGGCAACGTTCGCGATTGTCACTGACGAGACGCTCGATGTCACGCAGTTCATGGGTGGCAAAGCCGATCGCGCTGGCGAGGCGCAGCGGCTGCAACCAGAACTTCGCCGTCAGCATGTCTCGATCGACATGCACGTGAGCGGGCTCGCGACAGTCGTGACTGACGAAGTAGACGCGGTAGGGACCCGATCTCAGGATCGTCGGCACTGGCGTCGCTCCTTTCGATCAGCAACGACGGCCACGCCGTTCTCACCCCAACTGCCTCACATCGACAAACCGCCCCACCAGCGCGGCAGCCGCCGCCATCTGCGGCGAGACGAGATGGGTGCGGCCCTTGAAGCCCTGGCGGCCCTCGAAATTGCGGTTCGAGGTCGAGGCGGCGCGCTGGCCCGGCTTCAACTGGTCGGGGTTCATGCCCAGGCACATCGAGCAGCCCGGCTCGCGCCATTCGAAGCCGGCGGCGAGGAAGATCTTGTCCAGCCCCTCGGCCTCGGCCTGCTGCTTCACGAGCCCCGAGCCCGGCACGATCATGGCGTAGTCGAGCGAGCCCGCGATCTTCTTGCCCTCGACGATCTTGGCGACGGCGCGCAGATCCTCGATGCGGCCATTGGTGCAGGAGCCGATCCAGATCACGTCGAGCGGGATCTCGGTCATCTTCGTGCCGGGGGTGAGGCCCATATATTCCAGCGCGCGCTTCTTGGAGCTGCGCTTGACCTCGTCGTCGATCAGATCGGGATCCGGCACGCTGCCGGCGACCGAGATCACGTCCTCCGGGCTCGTGCCCCAGGAGACGATCGGCGGCAGGTTGTTGGCGTCCAGCTTCACGATGCGGTCGAAATGCGCGCCCTCGTCGGTGTAGAGCGTCTCCCAATAGCGCAGCGCCTCGTCCCAGGCGGCGCCCTGCGGGGCCTTGGGGCGACCCTTGAGATAGGCGTAGGCCTTCTCGTCGGGCGCGACCATGCCGGCGCGGGCCCCGCCCTCGATCGACATGTTGCAGACCGTCATGCGGCCTTCCATCGAGAGCGCGCGGATGGCTTCGCCGGCATATTCGATGACAGAGCCCGTGCCGCCGGCGGTGCCGATCTCGCCGATGATGGCGAGCGTGATGTCCTTGGCGGTGACGCCCTTGGCGACCGTGCCGTCCACCTGGACGAGCATGTTCTTCGCCTTTTTCTGAATCAGCGTCTGGGTCGCCAGCACGTGCTCGACCTCGGAGGTGCCGATGCCGTGCGCCAGCGCCCCGAAGGCGCCATGCGTCGAGGTGTGGCTGTCGCCGCAGACGATGGTCGTGCCCGGCAGGGTGAAGCCCTGCTCGGGGCCGACGATGTGGACGATGCCCTGGCGGATGTCGCGCTCGTTGAAGTATTCGACGCCGAAATCCTTGGCGTTCCTGGCGAGCGCCTCGACCTGGATACGGCTCTCCTCCTCCGCGATGCCCTTGGAGCGATCGGTGGTGGGGATGTTGTGGTCGACGACGGCGAGCGTCTTTTCCGGCGCGCGGACCTTGCGGCCGGTCATGCGCAGCCCCTCGAAGGCCTGCGGGCTGGTGACCTCATGGACGAGGTGGCGGTCGATATAGAGCAGGCAGGTGCCGTCCTCCTGCCGATCGACGACGTGGTCGTCGAAGATCTTGTCGTACAGCGTGCGGGGAGCGGACGTCGCGGTCATGGGGCTCGAGCCTCGGAAACGAAACAGCGGTGGGAAACTGGAAAGGGCCGGCTCTGCGAACCGGCCGGCACGACGCATTCGCCTGTCGCCCGCGCGCGGCGCGGGTCTCAGGCGCGGCTAAGGCCCGCGGCGATCGAGGCTGTGAAGCGGCCGAAGAAGCGCCAGGGCAGGCGGGCATGGTCATGCAGCGCCGCGAAACCCTGCGTCGTGGGCATGCGGCGCAGGTTCGCCTCGCGGCGAACCACGCAGAGCCGGCCATGCTCGCTCGCGGGGCGCTTCGTCATGGCGCGGTTCTAACAGTTCCAGACTGGCCGGGCAATGCGAGGCGGGACAGGTGGGGGCGACGTTGGGCGCCGCCTCGGGCCGCTCAGAGCTGCCCGCGCAGATCCCATAATTCGGGGAAGAAGCGGCGTTCGAGGGCCGTCTTCAGGAACTGCACGCCGGAGGACCCGCCGGTGCCGGTCTTGAAGCCGATGATGCGCTCGACCGTCTTCATGTGGCGGAAACGCCATTGCTGGAACTGGTCCTCGATGTCGACCAACTCCTCCGCCAGCTCGTAGAGATCGAAATGGCCGCGGGTGTCGCGATAGATGCCGAGCCAGACATCGCGCAGCCCGGCGTCGAAACCATGCGGCTCGCGCCAGTCGCGCGCGGTGCAGGCCGCCGGCACCGGCAGGCCGCGCCGGGCCAGCAGCAGGATCGCCTCGTCATAGAGGCTGGGCTCGCGATAGGCCTTCTCCAGCAGCGCATGAGCCGTCGGGTGATGCTTGTGGACCGCGAGCATGCGCGGGTCCTTGGCGCTCAGGCGGAATTCGAGCGCGCGATACTGCCAGGACTGGAAGCCGGAGGATTCACCGAGCGAGGGACGGAAGGCGAGGTAATCCGCCGGCGTCATGGTCGAGAGCACGTCCCAGGCCGCCACCAGCTGCGACTGGATGCGCGAGACGCGCGCCAGCGACTTGAAGGCGGGCGACAGCTCGTCTTTCCGGATCGCGGCGATGGCGCCGTCGATCTCGTGGACGCAGAGCTTGAGCCAGAGTTCCTGGACCTGGTGGATGGTGATGAAGAGCGGTTCGTCGGGGGCGTCGCTCAGCGGCTTCTGGGCGGAGAGCAGCAGATCCAGCCCAAGATAGTCGCCATAGCTCATCCGCTGGCGGAAGTCGGTGGTCATGCCGGGCTCGATCCGGCTTTCGGGCTGGCTCATGACGCGTATCCCCCGCTCTGGCCTCGACAAGCAATATTTTAAACTTAAAGTATCTCGTGCCACGCACAAGCCGGGAGCGGCGCCACGCATGACCGAACGGGCCTTTCCACGCGATCTTTCGCAGCATTTTTCGCTGTTCCGGCAGGCGGCCGCGAGCCGGTTGCATGTCGCCGCGCACAGCCACCATTTCTGGCCGGACGTGACGCGCGCCGCGCAGCTCCGCTGCTGGGACGATGCCGCCCGCCTCGTCGACGACAAATGGGGCGAGGTGCTGGGGCCGGTCTGGGGCCGCGTTTCGACGGGGATCGCACGGCATCTCAACCTGCCGTCGCCGGAGTCGCTGGCGCTGGCGCCCAACACGCATGAATTCGTCAACCGCCTGCTCTCCTGCTGCGCGCCGGGCCGGCCGGTCCGCATCCTCACCAGCGACGGCGAGTTCCACTCCTTCCGGCGCCAGACGCAGCGCCTCGCCGAGGAGGGGCTGGTCGAGCTCGTCGTGGTCCCGGCCGAGCCGTTCGAGAGCTTCACCGCGCGCTTCGTCGCCGCCGGGCGCGAGGCGGGCCGGATCGACCTCGTCTTCGTCAGCCAGGTGCTGTTCAATTCCGGCTATGCCCTGCCGGACCTGCCCGGCCTGGTCGAGGCGCTCGTCGCCCCGGAGCGGCTGATCGTCATCGACGGCTATCACGGTTTCCTGGCGCGCCCGACCGATCTGGCGCTCATCGCGGACCGCGCCTTCTACCTCGCCGGCGGCTACAAATACGCGATGGGCGGGGAGGGCATCGGCTTCCTGCACAGCCCGCCCGGCATCGCCCCGCGACCGCGCAACACGGGCTGGTATGCCGCCTTCGGGGCGCTGGCGGGCCCGCAGGACGAGGTCGCCTATGCGGAGAGCGGCTGGCGCTTCATGGGCGCGACCTTCGACCCCTCGGGCCTCTACCGCTTCGACGCCGTGCTGGCCTGGATGGCGGAGCACGGGATCGATGCCGGCGGGGCGCAGGCCCATGCCCAGGCCCTGCAGGCGCTCTTCCTCGCGGGGCTGCCGGCGCTGCGCCATCCCGTGCTGGCGCCCGCCAATCTGGTGGTGGCGCACGCCGCCGATCGCGGGAATTTCCTGACCTTCCGGCACGAGCAGGCGGCGGCGTGCCACCGCGCCCTGCACGAGGCCGGCATCATCACCGATGTCCGCGGCGACCGGCTGCGCGTCGGCTTCGGCCTCTATCACACCGAAGGCGACGTTGCGGCGTTGCTGGAGCGGCTGCGGGGCTGAGCCCGGCGACGGCCCCATCACCAACGAAAAACGCGGCCCCGAGGGACCGCGTTCGCTATTGTATCGCCAGAGGCGAAATTCTTACTTGGCGTCGGCCTTGGCGCCCTTGGCGGGACGGGCCTCGACGCGCTCGGCGATGCGGGCCGACTTGCCGCGGCGGTCGCGCAGATAATAGAGCTTGGCGCGGCGCACCTTGCCCTTGCGGACGACCTTGATGGAATCGAGGTTCGGCGAGAACAGCGGGAAGACGCGCTCGACGCCCTCGCCATAGCTGATCTTGCGGACGGTGAAGCTCTGGTTCAGGCCGCCGCCATTGCGGGCAATGCAGACGCCCTCATAGGCCTGGACGCGGCTGCGCTCGCCTTCCTTGACCTTGACGTTGACCTGCACGGTGTCGCCGGGCTGGAAGTGCGGGATCTCGCGACCTTCGCTGAGCTTGGCGATCTGCTCCTGATCGAGCTGTTCGATGATGTTCACGGGTCTCTCCATTGCCGTTGTCGCGCTTGACTGCGCGGGCGTTCGGCACGCTGTTTTCAGTTGAGCCCGAGCGCATAGACGAAAGGCGCGGCGCTGTCGAGAGCGATGCGACGGCGCCGTGCTTTTCGCGATGTCAAGTCCGGCGAGGCGGCCTCAGTGCAGCCGGAACTCGCCGCCCACCGCGCGCAGATCGGCCGGGCCGATCAGGTCCTTGTGGCTCACCGTGACGCGGAAGAGCTTGCCGTCGAGCTTGGCCTGCCAGAATTCGAGGAAGCGGTTGAGCTCCGGGAAGCGGGGGGCGAGGTCGTAGTCCTGCCAGACATATTCCTGCAGGATCGCCGGGTGGTCGGGCATCCGGTAGAGAATGCCGGCGGTGGTCAGTCCATAGCCCGCGATCTGGCGGGCGAAGTCGCTCGAAGCCATGCCTGTCCGCTCCGTGGTTGCAACCGGCCAATGGCAGCGCATCCGCAACGCGCATGCAAGCCAAAAAGTTGCGTTTCTGCTGCCTTTTCAGCCTGTTAGCACTCGCTCGAAAAAAGTGCTGCCGCCCTCTTGAACTGCGAAAACGGCAAAACCAGATCATCGCGCGGGCGAACGTGCCGCAGGGCGCCGCGGTTCCTCAGCCGTGCCGCCGGGGCGTCGCCTGCTTTGACCTGTGACCGACATGAACGGAGGAACTCATGAAGTTTCGGCCACTGCATGACCGCGTCGTCGTGAAGCGCATCGACGCCGAGGAGAAGACCAAGGGCGGGATCATCATCCCCGACACCGCCAAGGAGAAGCCGCAGGAGGGCGAGATCGTCGCCGTCGGCCCCGGCGCCCGCGACGAGCAGGGCAAGCTCGTGCCGCTCGACGTCAAGGTCGGCGACCGCGTGCTCTTCGGCAAATGGTCCGGCACCGAGGTGAAGATCGACGGCGAGGATCTCCTGATCATGAAGGAGAGCGACATCATGGGTGTCGTCGAGGCCACCGCCTCCCTGAAGAAGGCCGCCTGACGGGGCTTCGTCTCCAACCCATCAACCTGAAACCTCAAGTCTGAAGGAGTGAGGAATCATGGCTGCGAAAGACGTCAAGTTTTCGCAAGACGCCCGCGAACGCATGCTGCGCGGCGTCGACACCCTGGCCAATGCGGTCAAGGTCACGCTCGGGCCCAAGGGCCGCAACGTCGTGATCGAGAAGTCCTTCGGCGCGCCGCGCATCACCAAGGACGGCGTCACCGTCGCCAAGGAGATCGAGCTCGCCGACAAGTTCGAGAACATGGGCGCGCAGATGGTGCGCGAGGTCGCCAGCAAGCAGAACGATGCGGCAGGTGACGGCACCACCACCGCGACGGTGCTCGCCCAGGCCATCGTCCGCGAGGGCGCCAAGGCGGTCGCCGCCGGCATCAACCCGATGGATCTCAAGCGCGGCATCGACATCGCCGTCGAGGCGGTGACCAAGTCGCTGGGCCAGCACTCCAAGACCATCACGGGTTCGGAGGAGGTCGCGCAGGTCGGCACGATCTCGGCCAATGGCGACCGCGCGATCGGCGAGATGATCGCCGAGGCGATGAAGAAGGTCGGCAAGGAGGGCGTCATCACGGTCGAGGAGGCCAAGACGGCCGAGACCGAGCTCGACGTCGTCGAGGGCATGCAGTTCGACCGCGGCTATCTCTCGCCCTATTTCGTCACCAACTCCGAGAAGATGATCGCGGAGCTGGAGGATCCCTACATCCTGATCCACGAGAAGAAGCTCTCGGGCCTGCAGACCATGCTGCCGCTGCTGGAGGCGGTGGTGCAGACCGGCAAGCCGCTGTTGATCGTGGCCGAGGATGTCGAGGGCGAGGCGCTCGCCACGCTCGTCGTCAACAAGCTGCGCGGCGGGCTGAAGATCGCCGCCGTCAAGGCGCCGGGCTTCGGCGACCGCCGCAAGGCCATGCTGGAGGACATCGCGATCCTCACCGGTGGCACCGCCATCTCCGAGGATCTCGGCATCAAGCTCGAGAACGTGACGCTCAACATGCTCGGCCGCGCCAAGAAGGTCCGGATCGAGAAGGAGAACACCACGATCGTCGACGGCGCCGGCAAGAAGACCGAGATCGAGGCCCGCGTCGCGCAGATCAAGGCGCAGATCGAGGAGACCACCTCTGACTACGACCGCGAGAAGCTCCAGGAGCGCCTGGCCAAGCTCGCCGGCGGCGTTGCGGTCATCCGCGTCGGCGGCGCGACCGAGGTCGAGGTCAAGGAGAAGAAGGACCGCGTCGATGATGCGCTGAACGCGACCCGCGCGGCCGTGGAAGAGGGCATCCTGCCCGGCGGCGGCGTCGCCCTGCTGCGCGCGGTCAAGGCGCTGGAGGGTCTGAAGGCCGGCAATGACGACCAGAAGACCGGCATCGAGATCGTCCGCAAGGCGATCACCGCGCCGGCCCGCCAGATTGTCGAGAATGCCGGCGATGACGGCGCCGTCGTGGTCGGCAAGCTGCTGGAGTCCAAGGACTATGCCTGGGGCTACGACGCGCAGTCCGGCGAGTATCGCGACATGGTCAAGGCTGGCATCATCGACCCGACCAAGGTCGTGCGCACGGCGATCCAGGATGCGGCCTCGGTCGCAGGCCTGTTGATCACCACCGAGGCGATGATCGCCGATCTGCCCAAGAAGGACGCCGCTCCCGCCATGCCGGCGGGCGGGATGGACTTCTGATCCGGCGTCCACCGACCGGACCGTGAGCAACGGACGGCGCCGCGGCCTCGCGGCGCCGTCTTGCGTTGCGGGATTTCCGCAAGGGCGCCCGGCGCTGCCGCGCTTGGCGAGGCGGCGCGCGGCGTGCTTAGGCTTCCCGCCCCTCACGCCAGCTGCCGGACCGCGCCCATGCCCGAGACCACCGCTCCCATCGCCCTCGTCACTGGCGCCGCGCGCGGCATCGGGCTCGCCACGGCGAAGCGCTTCCTGGACGAAGGCTGGAAGGTCGCGCTGCTCGACATCGAGACTGTGCTGCTGACCGAGGCCGTCGCCGCGCTCGGCCGTCCGGAGGCAACGCTGGCGCTGCCCTGCGACGTCTCCGATCCCGAGGCGGTGGAGGCGGCCTTCGCGGCGCTGACCACCCGCTTCGGCCGGCTCGACGCGCTCGTCAACAATGCCGGCACGGCCGTGTTCAAGCCGCTGCTGGAGACGACGCTCGCCGAGTGGAACCGAGTCATGGCGGTCAACCTCACCGGGCCCTTCCTGATGACGCAGCTCGCCGCCCCGCTGATGGCGGAAACCGGCGGCGGTGCCATCGTCAACATCACCTCGATCTCGGGCCTGCGCGCCTCGACGCTGCGTGTCGCCTACGGCACCTCGAAGGCGGCGCTCGCTCATCTCACCAAGCAGCAGGCGGCCGAGCTCGCCTCGCTTGGCATCCGGGTGAACGCGGTCGCGCCCGGCCCGGTCGACACGGCCATGGCCAAGGCGGTGCACTCGGCCGAGATCCGCGCCGACTATCGCGATGCGATCCCGCTCGCCCGCTACGGGCTGGAGGAGGAGCTGGCGGCTTCGATCTTCTTCCTGTGCAGCGAGCAGGCGAGCTATGTCACCGGCCAGGTGCTGGCGGTCGATGGCGGCTTCGACGCGGTCGGGATCGGGCTCGCGACGCTGCGGGGCGAACGCCGCAACCGCTGAGCGCCAAACCTCCATCACATCCGCGTGGGTGCGGCGATGCGCGGCTTGCGGGGCGCAGGTCCGGCTGCATCATCCGCCGCGCGATGGGGGGATGTGGGATGACGCGACGCTGGCGATGGGCAGGGCTGATCGGGCTGGTGCTGGCGGGCACGACACAGGCCGCGGCGCCCGAAGGCGCAGTGCCGATCGGCGGTTTTGCGATCGACGCCACCGAGGTCACGGTCGAGGCCTTCGCGCGCCATGCCGCCGCGCTGGGCCTGCAGACGGCGGCCGAGCGCGAGGGCGGCGGGCATGAATATGTCGGCGGCTGGCAGCGCCGGCCGGGCTGGAGCTATCGCAGCCCTTCGGGCACCCCGGCGCAGCCGACGGACCCGGCGGCGCATCTGACCTGGTTCGAGGCGCGCGATTATTGCGCGGCCAAGGGTGGGCGCCTGCCGACGCTCGCCGAATGGCGCGAGGCCGCCTTCACCGAGCGCCGCGCCGCCCCGAGCGACGGCTATGAGCGCGGCCGGACCTATCCCTTTCCCGTCGGCGAGAAGCCCGCCGGCATGAACCTCGCCGGCACCGACCCCGCCGCCGGCGACGTCTGGGAGCGGCACGCGCCCACGGGGGCAACGCGGCGCGGCGTCAACGGCCTCCACGACATGGGCGGCAATCTCTGGGAATGGCTGGCCGACCGACGCGGCGGCGAGGCGCTCACCGCCGGCGGCTCCTGGTGGTACGGCCCGGCGCAGACGCGCAGCGAAGCCCCGCAGTGGAAGGCGGCGGATTTCACGGCGGTCTATATCGGATTTCGGTGTGTTTACGGCTGAGGGGGAGTGTTCCGCGCGCTGACGGCGAAGGGCGCGATCCTTCTCCCCTCGGGGGAGAAGGTGGCACGGCGAAGCCGTGACGGAT
>LSIG01000014.1 GCA_001556125.1 Rhizobiales bacterium CCH10-E5
CACAGATCGACCGTTTGGTAGGCTGGCGCCGTGAGGCGCCCGGTGCGGTCTGACCCGCACTCCGATCGACCCGCCAGTGTCTTTCCCCGGACCTGTCGGCCGCCCGGGAACGCCTTGCGGAGAGGGTTCGCCTCGCCGTTGCCTGTGACCCGAGAAGGGCCTGACCATCCGGTCACGTTACTGTCCTGTCCGTGCAGCTGTCCCGGCGAGCCGTTTGGTGATCGAGCCGGGAGAGCAGCATGGCCATAAAGGATGATGCGAACGTCTGTGCCATCGTTGGAGGCGTGGATACACACAAGGATCTGCACGTCGCAGCCGTCGTCGAGGTCGTGTCCCTGATGGTGGTGTAGCTCCCGAGGGCCACCACGCTGCCGGCTTG
>LSIG01000140.1 GCA_001556125.1 Rhizobiales bacterium CCH10-E5
CGCGGCATCGAGGGTCGCAGCCTCTCCACGCTCGGCATCGTCACCGTGGAGCACGTCGGCCTCGGCAAGCGCCATCTTGGCATGGGCATCGCGAACGGTGTCGCAGGGCCAGATCGCGACGATCGCGCTGCAGGAGAGTTTTGCGATGGCGAGCGCGACCCAGGCCCGGTTTTGCGGATCGGGGTGGTCGCTGCCGATCAGCAGCCGGCGAGCCTCATCGCCACAGCGCTTCGCGTCGATGGCGACAGCTTGAAGGTCAGGCGCGCTGCGCCGGAATGCGATCAGCTCCGCGACCGACGGATCGTCACTGACGCTCTCTGTGATCGCCGCCAAAGGATCACGGATGGGCTCGGCCGGACCATCCTGGCCACCGGGATGTGCATTGTCGTGCGGCGCCAGCGGGCCGCGAGAGTCGTTCCTGGTCATGTCTGCTTTCTCATGTGGGTCATAGCCCTGTCGGCTACGTCCTCGTCCGGCCCCTGGAATCGCGAGAGGGCACCGCGGTCCGCGGCGCCTCTCGGGATGTTCGGAATCTGCTCCGGTCCTGATCAGAGCGGCTTGAAGCGGCCGGCCGTGTCCTGCTGCATGCGACGCAGTTCTTTCAGGCGATCGGCCATCGCGGCGGCGAACATCACGATGTCCCGCAGGCGTTCTTCGACCAGGCGCTCCGCCATATCCTCGATCCGGGTTCGGAGGGGCTGGTCTCCGGCCGTGACCGCGTCGATCAGGCAGGCGCGCGACAGATCGGCGGCCGCCAGCAGGTTCGCGCCGTTGCAGGCGCGCTGAAGCCGGTCGAGACGCTCGCGATCGAGATCAGCATCCTCTTCAACCGCCCGCGCGAAGCGGTCGGCGTCGTCGAGCTGCAAGGCCGCGCGGTCGACCAGGATCGAAGGTGGCGCTTGGTCGCGCAGGAAGGCCATCAGGCTGAGACCTTGCTCCAGGCCGAGGACCGTCGGGCGACCGTCACGCGCGTCATCGGGGGTGGGCACTGCGGCCACATGGAACACCGTCTCGACGACTTCGACGTCGCCGACATCGCCATGCGCGAAGGCTTTCCGAGCGGCAGCGGCGAAGTCGGCATCTCCACCGACTGCCGCAATGACGTCACCGAGGACGCGTCGCCGCGCCGCGAAGTCGACGGCCAAGCGTGGCGGCGCCAGCGCGACCGTGATGGTCGAGGCCGCGTTCAGGAGCGACAGTCCGACGAGCATGTCGAGGTAGTAGACAACCTGCGCCCGTTCGGAGGTGCCGGCGAGCGCGAGGAAGCGGGTGATCTCGACAGCGTGTCCGATGGCGCGCTCGGTCATGTCGCCAACTGGATAAGTCTCGGCGGCGAAGCTGGCGTAGCCCCTTTCCGCGCCCGCCGATAGCGACAGGCGGTCGGTGAAGACGGCGAGGTCGTCGGTGACGTGTCGGAGCGGCAGTTCGAGCTCGATGTCGGCGAGGGAGGGAGAGGAGATGGTCTTCATGTCAGTCGTCCCAGTTCCTTGGGGGTGACAGCCACGTGGCTGCGCTTTCCCTCGGTCCTGGAATCGAGAAAGGCGTCCGATGCCGGACGCCTCCCTCGTGCTTTCCTATCCGGCCGACTCAGACCAGCTCGTTCCAGTCGAACTGCAACCTGTCGCGCGCATCGTACGGCAGAGTCTTGATCCACGCCGCCTCGGCCGTGATGTGTCGAACTGCCGACTGCATGGAAGGCGGGTCGCCAGCTTCGCCGCGCCTGTTGATCAGCGCGACCACCTGCTTCTTGGTAGCCAGCGCGTCTCGGTTGTGGACAGGCCAGATCATGACCTGGCAGGCGGCGAGGTATCCCATCAGGCGCGCCCCCTCGGCGGCTACCATCAGCTCGCTGGCGTTGACGGGAC
The DNA here is from genome assembly GCA_001556125.1 of Rhizobiales bacterium CCH10-E5. Lineage (GTDB taxonomy): Bacteria > Pseudomonadota > Alphaproteobacteria > Rhizobiales > Beijerinckiaceae > Allobosea > Allobosea massiliensis. Next base: position 1,866 of record LSIG01000140.1, read on the forward strand.
CGCGCCCGGCGAGTTCGAGCAGGCGGTCGCAGGTCTCGAACATTTTTGCCGCGCGCTGCACGAGTAATACCAACGGCCGTCGAGGCTGACTCACGGGGTCTTTTCAGCGGTCAGGTTCGCT
>LSIG01000141.1 GCA_001556125.1 Rhizobiales bacterium CCH10-E5
CATGGCGGCCTGATGTTCAACCCGCCGCCCGCACACGGAAATCCTGACAGTCCCGTGTATCCACGCCTCCAACGATGGCACAGACGTTCGCATCATCCTTTATGGCCATGCTGCTCTCCCGGCTCGATCACCAAACGGCTCGCCGGGACAGCTGCACGGACAGGACAGTAACGTGACCGGATGGTCAGGCCCTTCTCGGGTCACAGGCAACG
>LSIG01000142.1 GCA_001556125.1 Rhizobiales bacterium CCH10-E5
TAACCGGCAATCGCCGATGACCACCCTCAGCTACACCACGCCATGGGACACGACCCCTTCCAAGCCAAGTATTCAGGCTCGGCCTCCTGGGCCAGCGGGTAATAGCGACGCAGGTCGCCTCCCTTCGAGAGCATGAGGCGAGAGAAGTCCTCCCATTCTACGTGACGACTGCCGACTTCGAGCAGCCGCTCGGCATAGGCGATCGGCACGCAGATGGCCCCGTCATCGTCGGCAATAATGATGTCGCCTGGCCTGACATAGGTGCCGCCGCATGCGATGGGTACGTTCACTGCGTGGGGCATCAGCGTCGTTTGGGTGTGAAAATTCGGGCTGACGCCACGCATCCAGTAGCCGATGTCGAGTTTGAACGCCTTGGCGGCATCGCGGATGACGCCGTCGATGACCATGCCCTTGCCGCCCTTGCCGGCGAAGTAAGTCAGCATCATCTCGCCGAAAATGCCGCTTTCCATGTCGCCGCGGGCGTCCACGACAACGATGTCGCCGGCTTCGATGTGATAGAGCGCATGCCTGTGCAGCTGCTTCTCTCGATCCGCGTACTCGCCGTCGCCATAAAGATCTTCGCGCTTCGGCATGAACTGGAGGGTGACGGCCGGCCCGGCGACGACCTTGCCGCGGGAGTGCGGCACGGCTCCCGAAATCAGGGGATTCCGGATGCCCATCTTGTAGAGTTCACTCGATGCCGTGGCGGTGCCGATGCTGGCGAGCCCGTCCACCAGAGCCTTCGCCGGGCGATTGATCTTGGGAATGTCGAACATGGAGCGTTCCTGATGGTTGGCAGCGAGGTCTGATCTTCGTGAAGCCGTTTCAGAACGGCGTAGCCGCAAGCGGGGCTGTCACAACCCGCCAACCACCGGATGCCAATCGGGTCGATACGGGTCCTGGTGGAAACGGGCGTAGTAATCGCCCTTCTCTTCGTAGAGAGCGCCGTAATGGCGCATCTTATCCTCGTCGAGCCGAACGCCGAGACCGGGCCCGGTCGGCACGCGGATGGCCCCGCCTTCGTATTTCATCAGCCCACCCTCAATGATGTCATCGGTCAGGTAGTGGTAATGGGCGTCGCCGGCGAAGCTCATCTCGGGGATCGTGGCAGCGGTGTGCAGCATGGCAGCGAGCTCGATGCCGAACTCGGCACCCGAATGCATCGCAACGCCGAGGCCGAAGGTGCGGCAGACCGCCGACAGGTCCTTCACGCCGCGCGGGCCTTCCCAGTAATGGATGTCCGTCAGCACGATGTCGACGGCGCCGAGGCGAATAGCAGGGCCGAGGTCATCGAACTTTGCCGGATACATGTTGGTGGCGATCGGTGTGCGGACCGCCTTGCGCACGGCGGCATTGCCCTCCAGCCCCCAGGACGGATCCTCGAAATACTCCATCCCAACCGCCTCCAGCCGTTGGCCGATGCGGATCGCCGTCGGGACCGACCACACACCATTGGGGTCGATCCGCAGTCCGAAGTCCGGGCCCATCCGGTCGCGGCAGAGCTCGACGGCCCGCGCCTCGACAGTCGGCTCGAAGACGCCGGCCTTCAGCTTCATGGCGGTGACGCCGAGGGTCTCGTGCAACTCCTGGCAGAGATCGGCCATGTCTTCGGGATGTTCGTCATGACCGCCGCCCGGTCGATCGTAGCGCCAGAACAGATAGGCGATCATCGGAATGCGGTCGCGAACCGGTCCGCCGATCAGGTCGCAGAGCGGGCGGCCCAGCGCCTTGCCCTGAATGTCGAGGCAGGCCATTTCGATCGCTGCATAGAGCCTGGCATTGGAGAGATAGTAGATCGCCCGCAGGGTCTTGAGCTTGATCAGCTCGAGATGGAACGGGTCCATGCCGATGATGCGCGACTTGAGCTTCGTCAGCGCGCCGCGCTGGTCGCCACCGCCGACCTCTCCGAGACCAATGAGGCCCTCATCCGTCACCAGTTCGAGGATGGTGCGCAGGAAATAGCCGGGATGGACTCCGGTGTTGTGGCGAAGCTGCGCGTTGAGCGGGATCGCCACGCAGCGCACCCTCATATCGACAATCTTCATCGGCCATTCTCCCTTAGAGATGCATGCCGCCGTCGACGAAGAGCGTCGTGCCGGTGACGTAGCGGGCGGCGTTCGAAGCGAGGAACAGTGCGACGTCGGCGCAGTCCTCTGGCGTTCCGAGGCGCCCTGCCGGGATGCGTCCGAGTACGGTGTCGCGATAGGCCGCGTCCGCCAGCACCTCGCGGTTGCGCGCGGTCGCGATCGCGCCTGGGGCCAAGACATTGCAGGTGACCCCTTGTCCCGCGACCTGCCGGGCGATGGTGCGGACCATGCTTTCGAGCGCTGCCTTGCTGGCCGCGTAGATCAGCATCTCCGGATGTTCGCGCACTTGCTGGATTGAACCGATTGCGATCAGCCTGCCGAAGCCGCGTTCGACCATAGCGGGCACGAAAGCCTGGATCAGGCGATAATTCGCCGCGAGGTTCAGCTCCCATTGCCGGTCGATCGAGGCGCGCTCGAAACCTGCCCAGGGCTGCCGCTCCTGCAGAGCGGCATTCAGGATGAGGATATCGATCCCGCCGAGCGCCTTCCCGACCGCTGCCACCAGCAGCGCGACCTCCTCGGGCTGGGACAGATCAGCCGCGACGCCCAGGGTGGCGCCGGCCTGGCGGCAGGCATCGTCCAGGTCCGCACCGGGCAAGGGGGCATTGATGCAGACCCTGGCGCCGACGCCGGCCAATGCCTTCGCGATGGCCAGGCCGATACCTTGCGACGAACCTGTGACGAGCACCCGCCGACCCGCGAGATCGGGATAAAGACCGCTCGCTTCAGTCATGGCGATCGCCGAGCCTGGCATCGAAGGCGTCGCGCACGGCATCACCGAGGAAGTTCAGCGCCAGCACGGTGAGGAAGATCGCAAGGCCGGGAAAGAAGCTCATCCACCAGGACTGGTAGAACTGGATGCCGGTCGCGACCATGTAGCCCCAACTCGGCGTCGGCGGCTGGACACCGAGGCCAAGGAAGGACAGTGCGCTTTCGGTGATCAGCGCCTGCGAGGCCGAGAGCGATCCGTAGACGATGACGTTGCCGGAGACGTTCGGCCAGATGTGGCGAGACAGGATCCGCCAAGGGCTGGCACCGGCCGCCTTGGCCGCGATGACATAATCGACCTCGCGCAGGCTCAGCACCTCCGCCCGGACGAGGCGGGCAAAACCCGGCATCTTGGTGATGGCGATTGCCAGCATGGCGTTCATGAGGTCGGGGCCGAGCACTGCGACGATGGAAAGCGCCAGCACCAGGAGCGGGAAAGCCAGGAAGGCGTCCATCACCCGCATGATCAGCGCATCCCAGCGTCCGCCGAGCCAGCCTGAGATCAGTCCGAGGACAGAGCCAACGATCAAGGCCAGGCCGATCGCGAAAACGACGACCTGCAGCGAAACCGTCGCGCCGTGCAGGACGCGCGACAGCACGTCGCGCCCGATTTCGTCTGTGCCGAACCAGTGCGCCGGGCTCGGCGGCATGGAGAAGGCGTCCGGGTCGATATCGATAGGCGAATAGGGCGCGATCCAGGGCGCCAGCAATCCAAGCGCGACGATGACGGCGAGGACCAACACCCCGAACTGGCCCTGCCAGGACGTCAGGATGCGGCGCAGGATGATCGCGCCCGGCGAACGCGGTGCGCGCTGTTCCTGGACGGGCGAACGCGGCATCGATCCGGTCACGGCCACCATTGCCTCAGGCCTCGACCCGCGGATCGAAGGCCCGGTAGAGCATGTCGGTCAGCAAGTTCACCATGAACACGGCGATGACGATGAACAGGATCGCGCCCTGAATCACCGGGAAGTCGCGCTGGAAGATGCCATCCACCAGCATCCGGCCGAGACCGGGAAGCGCGAAGACGGTTTCCGTCACCACGGCGCCGCCGAGCAGCGCCCCGACCTGCAAGCCTATCACGGTGATGATCGGGATCAGCGCGTTGCGCAGCGCATGGCGCAGCAGCACGAGCCTTTCGCTCAAGCCCTTCGCGCGGGCCGTGCGGACATAATCCATCGACAGGACCTGAAGCATCGAGGCCCGCGTCTGGCGCATCACCAGCGCCGCAAAGGCCGTGCCGATCGTCAGCGACGGCATCACCATCAGCTTCATGTTCTGGGCGGGATCGTCGAGGAAGCGGACATGGCCAGAGGGTGGGAGCCAACCGAGCTGCAGCGAGAACAGCATGATCAGCAGCACACCCATCCAGAAATAGGGCACCGCCACCGAGGACATGGCGACGAGGCTCGCCGCGACGTCGATCAGACCGCCACGAAAGCGGGCGGCGAGAATCCCGGCGGGGACACCGATCGCCACCGCGATCAGGATCGAAAGAAGGCCGAGCTGCAGCGTGACCGGGATGCGCGCAGCCAGCATCGCGCCGACATCCTCGCGGGTCCGCAGCGAGCGGCCGAATTCGCCCTGGGCGACGCGGGTGAGCCAGGTGACGTAGCGGATGGGCGCCGGCTGATCTAGCCCGTACTCGACCCGTACGGCGGCGCGCTGCTCGGGTGTGGCCTGCTCGCCGAGGATCGTCACTGTCGGATCGCCGGGGAGGAGATTGGTCAAGGAGAAGACGATGACGGTGACGAAGAAGGCCACCGGGAGCATCTGGACGAGCTTCTTGCCGAGATAGCTGAGCACGGCCCGTCCCTCAGTAGCGATCGAGCCGGCGATGATCGCGCGCGATCTCGGCGATGACGGCATCGGACACGGCGAAATGCGCGGTCATTGCGGCGCGGGCAGCCGCCGGGTCGCGTGCGCGAATGGCGTCGATGATCGCCTGATGACGCGCGACGGTCGCCGCTGGGTCCCGCAGATCACGCTGCAAGCCGAGCGCGCGCTGGGTGAACTTGATCGTCTCCGCCAGAGCATTGACGAGGTGTTCGAGCAGGGCATTGCCGGAGCAGCGCGCCAGGGAGACATGAAAGGCAAGGTCGCCCTGCAGCCAGCGCTCGAAATCTCCGTCGATGTTGGCGCGCATCTTCTCTAAAGCCACCTCGACCGGCTCTAGCTGTAGCGGCGAGGCCCGCTCGGCGGCCAGTGATGCGACCTCGACCTCGATGGCCCGGCGCAGCTCCACCGCCTCGCGCAGCCCATTATCGGTCACCCGGACAGCCAGGCGCAGGAACTGATCGAGCGGCGCAACCGAAAGGCCCTTCACGGTCGTCGGCTTGCCCTGCTGGATCTGAACGATGCCCAGCGCCGACAGGCGTCCGAGCGCCTCGCGAACGACTGGCTTCGAAACGTTCAAGCGCTTGGCGAGGTCTGACTCCGAGGGCAGCGAGTCGCCGGGACGGAAGACGCGCTCCGCCACGCGGTCGATCACGAATTGCGTCACCGCTTCGGTCAGGCGCTGCTTGTCGGGCTGAAGTGCTGCGATATCGCTCATAACTTATCAGATATCTTGTGACGCAGTCCGGGTCAACGGGGTTCGATCGCGCGCCGCCAGTCGGCGCTTCGGCCAGCCCATCAATGCTGAATCTCGCATATGCAGCATTGATTCTGCGCATCCCCATATCGAGGCACGACAAAATCCATTTGCCCATCTCATAACATATCTGATAGGTAAAGCCGCCGGCGTTATGAATAGCGCCATGGAAGGAGATCGCGCAATGGAGATGATTTCACGTCGCGACATTTTGCTCGGCGCTTCGAGCCTGAGCTTTGTCGCCGGCCTGCCAGCCTTCGCGCAGCAGGGCTCCCCGGTCCTCGGCGGCACCATTGTCGCTTCGATGGACCTGCAACCCAAGAGCCTCGATCCGATCATGGGCGACGCGCCGACCTCGGATCGCTACGCGCTGATCCAGATGTTCGAAGGCCTGCTCAAATTCGACGTGCAGGGCAATCTCCAGCCTTCCCTCGCGACGAAATGGGAATGGTCGGAGGACAAGAAGTCCGTCGTCTTCAAACTGCGCGAGGGCGTCGTCTTCCATGATGGCGAGCCCTTCAATGCCGAGGCGGCCGTCTTCAACATCGCGCGCGTCATTGCCCCCGGCTCGACCGCGCCGCGCAGCCCCGACCTCGCCGACATCGCCAGCGCCGAGGCAGTCGATCCGATGACGGTCCGGATCAATCTAAAGCGGCCCTCGGGCGCGGCTCTGGCGTCGCTCGCGGTCGAGGCCGGCATGATGTGCTCGCCGGCGGCCCTAAAGAAGCTCGGACAGGATTTCGGCCGCCAACCCGTCGGCACCGGACCTTTTAAGTTCGCCGAATGGGTCGGCGGCAGCCAGATCCGCTTCGTGCGCAACGAGCGCTACTGGCGTGACGGAGCGGACGGCAAGAAGCTGCCCTATGCCGACGCCGTGACGCTGCGCATCATCCCGACCACGGCCGTGAAGATGGTCGAGGTCAAATCGGGCGGCGTCCATCTGGTGGATGGCGTGACGCCGCGTGATTTCGAAGAGGTTGAGAAGAACGAGGCACTCAAGCTCGTCGCGGTTCCGCCGGGCATCGCGCAATGGCTGACCTTCAACGTCAGCAAGGGCATCTTTGCCAACCCGGCGCTGCGCGCGGCGGTCAATCACGGCATCGACCGCAATGTGCTGATGAAGGGCATCACCCGCGGCTTCGGCGCGGTCACGCCGACCTGGGTGCCGCCGACCGACTGGTCATTCGATGCCAGCGTCCCTGCGCCCAAGCTCGATCCGGCCAAAGTCCAAGCCCTTCTCAAGGAAGGCGGCCAGCCCAACGGCTTCACCTGCAAGCTCTCGATCATCCAGCGCGACCCCGACACCCAGGTCGCGCAGATCGTCCAAGCCCAACTCAAGCCGTTCAAGATCAACATGGAGATCGAGATTCTGGAGCGGCAAGCCTGGGTGCCGAAGGTCCTCGGCCTCCAGCACGAGCTGGCCATGGGCCGCGTCAACGTTCCGCGAGCTGACCCCGACCATGTCTTCGGGCCGTTCTTCGGCCGCGCCGCCTCGCAGAATTGGTCTGGGATGAAGGACGAGGAGGTCTTCAGGCTGGTCGATCAGGGCCGCGAGGAAACCGATCAGGCCAAGCGCAAGGCGATCTACAAGGATCTCCAGGCTGCCCTGAACAAGAACGACTATTATTCCTGGCTGTTCTTCCGCGAGGCGCGCCATGTGGCCCGCAAAGAGCTCAACAACATCGTGCTGGATTCCGGCGGCGCCTGGCAGCTCGCCGAAGCCTGGCTCGCCAAGGCCTGACGCGAGCGCACGCTGGTAAGCGAATAGCGCCGTTCCGCAGTCGCAGCCTATGGGAAGTGCGCGCGATAATCTGCGCAATCTCAGAGTCCGCCCCGAAACTCATCGCGTTCGCGCGATGCGTCGGATGAGGGCCATGGCGGCTGCTGCGAAAGGAAGGCTGTCGCTGGGTGACGGGCTCTCAGTTGTGTCGCTCATCGGGCCAGCGCCATTTCCGGACATTGAGTGACTGCCGAAAAGCGGACGTTGCCCAGCGGGCAGCTTACCGCCCGATACTCAGCGACTTCACGCGGATGTGTTGGGCATCCGAAGGCCGCGCGGGAATGGGAGCGTCGCGCCGTGCGTTTCAGGCTCAGGTCACCACCGAGGAGCCGATATGCCACGAACACTCAAGATGCGACACGCGGCCTCGCTTGCCCTTTTGCTCGCCGCCGCCGTCTCCCCGACACTGGCGCAGCAGAGCGGCGCGGCGGGGATAACGTCGACCGACATCAAACTCTTCGTATCCGAGATGGATCGCGCCATGGCGCGCATGCATGAGGGCATGGCGGCCGCCAAGCCGACCGGCAATCCGGACCGCGACTTCGCAGCGATGATGATCCCGCATCATCAGGGCGCGATCGACATGGCCGAGATCCAGCTCCGCTTCGGCAAGGACGAGCGGCTTCGGCGACTTGCCCAGGGCATCATCGTCGAGCAGCGGCAAGAGATCGCGGTGATGCAGCGCATCCTCGGCGAGACGCCGGCGCCGAAGCCGACAGCCGCACCCGCACCCGCACAGGGCCATGCCAATCATTCCCACATGGAGAAGAAGCCATGAAGCGCGCCCTCGCCACCTTGCTCCTGCTGTCGAGCGCCGCGCCCGTCTGTGCGGGCCAGGCTCCTGGTCGGGCCGCGGCTCCAGACGTTCCAATCACGGCCAAGGACCGCTTCTACACCTCCGACCAATTCTCAAACACGGTCTCGGTCATCGATCCCTCGCAGAACAAGCTGCTCGGCGTGATCAAGCTTGGTGAGCCGACGCCGGCCAATCTGAGCCCGCTCTATCGCGGGCAGGTGCTTGTCCACGGCATGGGCTTCTCCCCGAATGGCAAGACACTCGCCGTCGTCTCGATCGGCTCCAACTCGGTCAGCTTCATCGACACCGCGACCAACACTGTGAAGCAAGTCGCCTATGTTGGGCGATCGCCACACGAGGCCTTCTTCCGGCCGGACGGCAGGGAGGTCTGGGTCTCGGTGCGCGGCGAGGATTACATCCAGGTGCTCGACGGCAAGACATTCGCGTCGACCGCGCGGATCAAGGTGCCGAATGGGCCGGGCATGACCATCTTCTCGCCCGATGGGCGTTACGGCTTCGTCTGCTCCTCCTTCTCGCCAGAGACGGTGGCGATCGACACCAGGACCCGCAAGGTCGTCGGGCGGATGAAGCAGGAGAGCCCGTTCTGTCCGGATCTCGCCGCAACACCGGATGGCGAGCAGCTCTGGCTGACGCTGAAGGATGTCGGCAAGACCATGGTCTTCCAAGCCAAGCCGCCGTTCAGAGCGCTGAAGACGTTGGACACCGGGCCGATCACCAACCACGTCAACATCGTACGCCGCGACGGCGATCAGTTCGCCTATGTCACGGTCGGCGGCACCAACGAGATCAAGGTGTTCCGCACCGGCGATTTCTCGCAGGCCGCGACGATCCCGGTCGGCGCGCTGCCGCACGGGCTGTGGCCGTCCGGCGATGGCACGCGCGTCTATGTCGGGCTGGAGAACGCTGATGCGGTCGCGGTGATCGATACCGCAAAGCAGGCCGTCATTGCGACGGTGCCCGTCGGCCAGGCACCGCAGGGTGTGGCCTATGTGCCCAACGCGGTCCCGAGCGGTGACGGAACAGCCAACCTTCAGCCGCTCTCGGCGGCGCAGAACTCGGCGCAGCTCTCGCTCGCGGGCTCCGACGGCAAGGCGGTCACGCAGGTGACACTGTTCAATCAGGGTCCGATCCAGATGCTGCAGGCGGCCGTCACCGGCCTCGAGCCCAAAGCGCCTTACATCCTCGCGCTGGCGAACGATGCGAAAGGAGAGACCGGCGTCCAGCCGCTCGCGCCCTTCATGACCAATCCGGCAGGCGCCGCGATCGTCAATGCGGTCGGGCCGATCCGGCAGGTGGTCACCGACGCCGAGCCCGATCGCAAGCGTTATCTCGTCATTCTGGCCGGCACCCCGGACAAGCCGGGGACCGTGCTGCAGTCGCAGGCGCCGTGAGGAGGTTTCCTGGAAGGCGCCCTCAGGGCGCCTTCTTCCCCTCTGCGTCGAACTGCTTGAGAAAGGCGACCAGATCAGCGATGCGCTTGTCGTCCTTCAGCCCGGCGTAGATCATCTTCGTGCCGGGCACCTTCGCCTTCGGGTCCTTGATGTAGTCGGCGAAGGTGGCTTCGTCCCAGGTCAGGCCCGAGGACTTCATCGCGTTGCTGTAGCTGTAGCCTTCGCGCTCCGCCGCCTTGCGGCCGATCACACCGTTCATGACGGGGCCGACCGTATTCTTCGCGGTCTCGCCGATTTGGTGGCAGGCCCGGCACTGGGCATAGGTCTTCTCGCCGGCGGCGGCATCCTGCGCACGGGCCTGAGCTTGCGCGAGCAGGCCCAGCGCAACGAGCGGGAGGATCATCTTCATCATCACAGGTCGTTCCTCACTTCTGCGGCGCGAACGGGCTGACCCATCCGCCGCCCTGTTTCGGCGCCGCCGGCGGGAACGCCTTTTCGAGATAGTCGAGCAGCACCTTTCGCATCTCGTCGTCGGGCGCGGGCATGGCGTGCTTGTCGGTCATCCAGGCCAGGGTCTCGTCCCAGCGGGCGCGGTTCATCCCTTGACGGCCAACGACCTTCATCGAGTGGCAGCCGACACAGTAGCCGAAGGTCTCGTCGCGTCCGGGAAAGTCCGGAATGGATTCGGGCGTGTCCTCGGCCTGCGCGAACGCGCAGACCGGAACGGTGAGAAGAGCGGCGGCGAGCGCCACCGCCTTCAGCTTATGGAATGCCGCCATCGTCAGCCCACCAGCACGGCGATGCGATGCATCGGGTTCGAGCCGTAGCCCTGTGGGTTCCAGTTCGTCGCGACATGGGGCTGCGCGACGCCGCGTGAATCCGTGGCCTTCACCCAGAGTTCGAAATAGCCTTCGCTCGGCAGCTTGAGCGAGCCGGTCCAGCGCACCCAGTCGTAGCGGTTCTTCGGCTTGGCCAGCGTCATCGTATGCCAGCGCTGCCCGCCGTCGGACGAGACCTCGACATTGGCGACCTCGTGATCGCCGGCCCAGGCCGCGCCGCGCAGCGAGACATCGCGGGCGGCTGCCGGCAGGCGCGTGCCGTTCGCCGGAGCCGTGATGATGGCGCGGACCGGCATCGAGGTCAGGTCGGTGAAGTTGATCTTGCCGTCGGCGTTGGAGCCCGGAACCAGCGGCACGGTCGGCACGCGATAGGAGGTCCCGCCCATGCCCTGGCCGTCATGCGGCGTGGCACGCACGAGGATGCGGTTGAGCCATTTCGAGGATAGCGAAGCCGGCCAGCCCGGCACGACGAGGCGCAAGGGCCCGCCATGGATATGCGGCAGCGGCTCGCCATTCATCGCCCAGACGATCAGCGAATGCGGCTCCAGCGCCTTCTCGATAGGCATGCCTCGCGAAATCGCGTCCTTGGTAGTGTCGCCCGAAAGATGCGGGTCGGCGCCGAAATGCCCGGTGAACTTGGCGCTGTCCTTCAGGCCGGCGGCTTTCAGAACGTCGGCGAGGCGCACGCCGGTCCACTCTGCGCAGCCGGCGCCGCCATTGGTCCACTGGTTGCCGCGCGCGGCCGGCTGGTAGAAGGAGCGGCCATTGCCGCCGCATTCCAGCACCATGCGGAAGCTGTGGGCAGTGAAGCGCTTTTTCAGCTCGCCCAGCGTCAGCGTCAGCGGCTTGTCGACCTCGCCTTCGATCTTCAGCGACCAGGCATCGGCGTCCTTGGCCTCCTCGGGCAGCTGGCCGTTGTTGCGAATGAAGAATTTCGCGATCGGCGTGGTGTCGTCGTCGAGCAGGCTTTCGGGCGTTTCGGCCACGAGCGGCCGGTCGCCCAGCAACGCCAAGCCCTTGTCCTTGCCCGGAAAGTCGAACGGTTGCGGGACTTTTGGCGCTGCCGCCGGAGCGCCTTGCGCCGAAGCGGAGGACAGGCCGCCATTCGAGCGTGAACCGAGCGGTGCGCCAAGCCCGGCCGCCACCCCGATCGCGGCGAGGCTGCCGCCGAGCAGAATGCTGCGGCGGGAGGCCGAAGGCATTTCGACGATATGGGAACTGGATTGGTCATTGGACGCGGCGTCCCGCGTGACTGCTTCTTCGAGCATGGCGTTTCTCCCGAGGACATGTTCCTCGGGAGACAAGACGCGCGACCCCGTCGAATTATTCCACTCTTGAAGAGAAGGTCTGAAAGGTTCAGGCCGTGCAGGGCCGACCCGTGGTCCTGATGTCGTTCAGCGCGGCAATTTGTTGGGAGGCAGGACCGTCGTTGCGGAGCGACATCGCGGCCAGGGCAGCGATCAGGTCGAGACGCGCCTCGTCGATGCCGACGCCGACCATGGCGTAGCCGATATCACCGTTGCGCCAGGCCCGGATCGAGATTCCGTCCTCCGTCGACCGCACGGGCTCGGCTGCACTCGTCGATGGTTCCGGCGAGACCCAGAGCCCGACACGACAGCCGTTCGGCCCCTCATAGCCCGCGAAGACCTCGCCATTCCGGGCGAGGCCGGGCTTGACGTCGAGGCGCACCAGACGAAGCGACGCCGCGGACAGATCAGGCAGAGCGGTCGACCGTGCGCCGGCGAGTTCGACGGACAGAGCAGCGGTCGCAGGAGCCTCGCCACCAGCCAGCCACGGCCGATGCGCCATCAGCGCGTCGCTCATGTCCTCGCTGCGCGGACCCAAAGTCGCGAACCAGATCGCGGAACCCATGCCGGCGACGAGGGCAAGCGTTGCGGCGATCGCCGCCAGACGGCGCGCGGATCCCCTTGTTTTCGTCCCGCGTGCGGAAATGGCGAAGGGCGGCGCGGTGTCCTCAGACAGGCCCGCCACATTGGCCTTCAGCGCAGCCAGGGTGGCAACTCTTCTTGCGAGACCGGAGTCGTGTGCCACGGCCGATGCGACCGACGCAGCTTCCGCCGGCGCCAGTTCTCCATCGACATAGGCGTTGAGCCGTTCCCAGGACACGGCCTGCCCGTTCATCATCTCGCTATCGTCACCCGACATGGCGGCGCCCCGTCGGAAAGGGCGTCACGTTCCGTCCGCCGATCTCGTCCAGCAGCGCGAGGCGTGCGCGGCTCAATCGGCTCATCACGGTCCCGACCGGCACGCCCAGAATCTCCGCCGCTTCGGCATAACGAAAGCCGGCGAGATCGACCAGTTCGATGATGTCGCGGTGTGTCGCGTCCAGCCTTTCGAGCGCCTGCCTGACCGTGATCTCCGCGATCAGCCGATCGTCGTGGCGCCAGGGTGTCTCCAGCCCCGTCTCGACCTCGCGATTGTCCGAGCGCACCGAGGCCCGGCGGCGATCATCGAAGAAGCCGTTCCGCAGGATCGCGAAAAGCCAGGACCGGATGCCTGACGCATCGGGCACGGTGTCGCTCGCCAACGCCTTCATCGCGCAGGATTGCAGAAGGTCGGCCGCCGCGTCACGGTCGCCGCTGAGCCGCAGCGCATAGCCGAAAAGCCGCTGCCAGTTCTGCCTCAGTGCCGTTTCGACCGCGTCGCGCAGGGCTTCGATCCTCATTGGAGCAATGCCAGACTAGCCGGCCTCATCCGCAATGGCGACAGCGATCTCCCGGCGCGAGGCCTCGCCGAAGAGCCGCTCCCTCGCAGCGGGTGACGCGGCGAGATGTGTCGGGCTCGGATGCGGGATCGCGATCACGGTGAGATCGGGCCTTGCTGCATCCAGCGCGGGCCGAAGGCTCTGCGCGACGCGGCCGGCGAGAACCACGACCTGCACACGCGGCAAGAGCGCGAGCAGCGCCGGCAAATCGCGCGCAGCAGCTTCGATGTCCATTCGGGTCGGCCGCCCGAGCTTCCCGCCACGGCGTGGCAGCCGCCATGGCACCGCGTTCCAGATCACCGTGTCCCATCGCGACAGCGGGAGCCCATCGAGAAATCGGGTCAGATTGCGAGCCGTCCCGGTGGGATTGTCGCGCGATGTCGTGCCGGTGGAAACCGAGGCCGGGCCGGGCGTTTCCAGCAGCACGAGCAGGCGAGCTGCGATGCCGCCATCCAAGGGATCGAAATCCGGCACGTCGCCATGGCGCGCCCGCAGCACTGCGGCAAAGCGATTGAGCGGCGCGACATGGGCCGGCTGCCTGTCAGGGGCCATCATCGGGACTGCTCCTCGTCGAGCAGCTCGCGAAAGGCCTGCGCGGCCCGGCTAACGTAACGCTCCTTGTGCCGCAGTATCAGAAAGCGGCGCGGTGGGATGTCGGCCGCCACGTCCACGAGCCCTCCGGAACGCAACGCGCTCGCGACGACGAGCCGCGACATCAGGCTCGCGCCGGCGCCAGCTTCGACCGCGGCGCGAACGGCTTCGTTGGCGGGCAGTTCGAGCGCGACGTCGAGGTCTGCGAGCGTGCGTCCCGCTTCCCGTAGCACCGTTTCCAGAAGCTGCCGCGTCCCCGAGCCCGGTTCGCGCAAAATCCAGGACGTTTCGCCGAACTCGTTAGGAGTGACGGCATCACGCACGGACCACGGATGATCGCGCGAGACGACGATGCTCATGTCGTCGGTTGCGACGCTCTCCTGGGTGAGATGGAGATCATCGATCTCGCCCTCGACGAAGCCGATGTCCGCCAGCCCGTCATGGATGGCGGTGGTCACGGTCTCGGTGTTGCCGATCACCAGCGGTGTTTCGATGCCCGGGTGGCGCTTGCGAAACGCAGCAAGCCTTGGCGGCAACCAATAGTTCCCGATCGTCTGGCTCGCGGCGAAAGCGAGCCTGCCGCGCTTCAGCCCCGCGAGATCGGCCAGGATCTGCTCGCCGGCGGCCGCGCGTGTCAGGATCGCCCGCGCCTCCTGGAGAAACAGTCGGCCGGCATCGGTTAGCGCGATCCGCCTACCCACGCGATCGAACAGCTTCACCGCGTGCCGATACTCCAGGGCCGCAATCGCCGCGCTGGTTGCTGACTGCGTCAGATTGAGATCGGAGGCGGCGCGCGTGACGTGCGCGCGCTCGGCGACCGCAACAAAGATCCGCAGTTGTTCGAGAGTCATACGAACGCCTCGCCGGAATAAATCGAAGGGCCTTTGCGTCTCCTCATCATCCCTCCCGACAGCGAGCATGCCTGATGACGAGCATCGAGCCCGACCACAACCAGCCACCGCCGCACCATTTCGACGACCATCCCGCGCGCCTCACGACCGACAGCGCGCGGCAGGGACCATGGGGCAAGCGCATTCTGTATGTCCTCGCCGGCAGTGTGTTCGGCTCGATCATAATTGCCGGCGCAGCCTTCCTCAGGCTCGCAGCCAAAGCTGATCGCGCTTCAATCGATACCAATCGAATTTATCGATCGAAACAAGAGAAACAACCTGTTGGATAAATCAATTACGGTAAGCGACAGATCACGCATCGAACGAATGGATGCCGCGATGACCCTGCCGACCCAGTCGAGAACGCCTTTAAATTCCTCTTCTACGCTCGACGCCCTGCCCATCTGGCCCGGCGTTCTGCTCTGCGTCGGTGTGTCGGCGGTCGCGCTGGGAATCGAACATGTCGAGGCGGGTTATTTCGGCCGGGTATGGTTGGAGGCGCTCGTCATGGCGATCCTGATCGGCACAGTGATCCGGTCGCTGTGGACGCCAGGCAGCGGCTGGCGGCCCGGCATTTCCTTCTCGGCCAAGACCCTGCTGGAGATCGCGGTGGTGTTGCTGGGCGCCTCGCTGAGCGCGGCGACGATCGCCGCGGCTGGAGCTGGCCTGCTGATCGGAATCGCGGTCGTCGTATTCGTCGCAATCGGGCTGAGCTATGCCATCGGCCGCCTGCTCGGTCTGCCACAGCGCATGGCGATCCTCGTCGCCTGCGGCAACTCGATCTGCGGTAACTCGGCCATTGCGGCGGTCGCGCCCGTCATCGGCGCTGATGGAGACGACGTCGCAGCCTCGATCGCCTTCACGGCGGTTCTCGGAGTCGTCGTGGTCCTCGGCCTGCCTCTCCTGATCCCGGCGCTCGGCCTGAGCGTTCACCAATTCGGCGTGCTCTCGGGATTGACGGTCTATGCTGTCCCCCAGGTCATCGCGGCCACGGCTCCGGCGGGTGCAGCCGCGATCCAGGTCGGCACACTCGTCAAGCTCGTGCGCGTCCTGATGCTCGGCCCGGTCGTGCTGGTCCTGTCGATGCTGTCTGGACGCCTGCGCGAAGAGACCGACAAACCTGCGCCGCATGTGACCGCCGGCGATCGCCCGGCGCCCAAGCGGATCGCCGTCCACCATCTCGTGCCCTGGTTCATCGTTGGCTTCCTCGTGATGGCGGCGTTTCGCTCGGCCGGCCTCATCCCGACCGCCCTTCTTTCGCCGCTGGCGACGGTTGCGAACCTGCTCACGATCGTGTCGATGGCTGCGCTTGGCCTCGGCGTCGACATCCGCTCGGTGGCCAGGGCCGGCCCTCGGGTCACGGGCGCGGTCGTCCTCTCGTTGCTCGCGCTCGCCGCCATCTCGTTCGGCCTCATTCATCTCATCGGCGTGGCGTGAGCCGGCGCCTCCGGAAAAACGAAAGGATCAACCCATGACCCATCTCAGCCGTCGCGATATCGGGATCCTCGGCGCCGGACTTGCCGCCTCGCTTGCTACGCCGGCAAGCGCCGCCGAGCCTCTACGCGTCTACGGCCCCGGCGGGCCGATGCCGGCGATGAAGGAGGCTGCCGCCACCTTCGGCAAGGCGCAAGGCATCGAAGTACAGGTCGAAGCCGGTCCGCTTCCGGCCTGGAAGGACAAGGCGACCAAGGACGCCGACATGATCTTCAGCGGCTCCGAGGTGATGATGTCGGACTTCATCGAAGCGATGCCCGGCATTGATCCCTCAACCGTGCAGCCGCTCTACCTGCGCGCCTCCGCAATCCTGGTCCGGCCGGGCAACCCAAAAAAGGTCGGCGGCGTGAAGACCCTGCTCGAGCCCGGCCACAGCATCCTAGTCGTCAACGGCGCTGGCCAGCAGGGCCTGTGGGAGGACGTAGCTGGCCGGCTCGGCCGCATCGCTGACGTCAAAGCCTTTCGCTCCAACATTGGGAAGGTCGCCAAGAACAGCGCCGACGCCCGGAAGGCGTGGGTCGAGGACAGTTCGCTCGACGCCTGGCTGATCTGGACGATCTGGCAGGTCGCCAACCCAACACTCGCGGACGTCGTCGAGGTCGAGCCGGACCTTCGGATCTATCGTGACACGGGCATAGCCCTGACGAAGCGTGGGCAAATGCGACCGGAAGCCAAGGGCTTTGTGGAGTTTCTCGCCTCGGCTGAAGGCCAGCGCATCTTCGCCAAATGGGGGTGGATGCGCGCTTAGCTCCAGCCTGTGTGGCTCGACTCCAGGCTTTAGGAGACCGCCCTGAAGCAGACCTTCTAAGCGTCAGCTAAGGGCCAAAGATGCCCCTATCGACGGTCGACGGTCGATGCGAGGCATTTCGCCTGCGGCGCCGTGGCCGGTAGCCCGATGGAGAAAGAAGTTCGGAACCCAGTGTAGGGAACCCCCGGGGAATGGGCAGGTGAAGCCGTCCCGGGCTCTCGAGCCGGAACGGATTTCCGATGACGACGATCAATGATGGCGCCTCGCGGGCCGAGGATGAGGCGCGCCCGACGGCTGGCGATCTCGCGCGCTATGAGCGGGCTTATCGGCTCAGCACCGAGCATGCCCGGATGTTCCCGATGTGGCAGGCGGCGCTGGCCCACGCGCTGCTGCTCGAACATGATGGAGACGCTGTCCATGCGGACCAGGGCAACCTGAACGGCCGACAGCTGGCGGAGGGCGCGCGCGCGACGGCGCGGAGCTTCGCGCTGCTGATCGCCGAGGCGCCGGCGCGCAACGAGCAGGAACTCGAGCAGAAGATCCAGATCTACGAGACGATGAACTTCCTGCCGGGCGAGATGGAACGTTCGCGCACGGCTTACATGGTGGAGATCGCCATGCACGCCGACGCGAGCGCGCTCGGCATCAAGCTGCGCAAGGAGCCGGTCGCGACTGGCTCCGGCGGCGTGCAGTAGGAGCACGCCGATGCCCTTCATCGTGTACGATCTCGAGACGAGCGGTCTCGATCCGGCCTGGAACGTGCCGCTCCAGGCCGCCCTCATTCACGTCGATGACGAGCTGCGCCCGCTCAGCGAGCTCTCGTTGAGGTGTCGTCTGCCGGCTTACATCGTGCCGTCGCCGGGCGCCTTGCTGACCACGGGTATTCGCCCGGACCAGTTGGATCAGGCGCCGATGTCGAGCCTCGAGCTGCTCGGCCAGATCGGCCGGGCGCTGCGGGCGTGGGCGCCTGCGACGATTCTGGGCCACAATGTGCTGCGCTACGACGAGGAGGTCCTCCGCCACAACTTCCTCACCCATCTGTTGCCGCCCTATGCCACGCAGTCCACCGGGCTGAAGCGGGCCGATACCCTTGTCATGCTTCGCGCGTCGATCCTGATCGAGCCGGGCGCGATCACGGTTCCCGTCGACGGCAACGGCAAGCGCTCGCTTAAGCTCGGCGCGGTTTGCCGCGCCAATGGGATCGCCCTCACTGAGGACGAGGCGCATGATGCGCTGTTCGATGCCCGCGCCACGTTGGCGCTGTTTCGGCTGCTGCGCGAGCGCGCCCCGCGCAGCGTCGAGCTGATGCTTGCCAACGCGCACAAGTCGGGACCGATCCGTCTCCTCTCCCGCGGTGACCTCATCTGCCTCGGCGGCCAGTCGGCACTGGTGCCCGCGGTCGGTGTCATGGCCAACCCCAATAACGCGACGTCCTGGGCCGCGCTCGATCTTTCGATCGACCCTGCAAGTTATCTCGACGGCTCCGCCGAGGACGTCGCCGGCCTGCTGACGCGGTCGGGCGCAAGGCCGGTGCGGATGGTCAAGACGAATGCCCAGCCGATCGTGCTGGCCTGGGAGGATGCCCAGCACGCCTTGCCGGCCGATCGGCTCGATGACGCGGTCTACAACGACCGCGCTCGCCAGGTGCGTCGGCATCCGACCTTCCAGCGCCATCTCACCGAGGCGCTGAAGAACCGCTTCGCCGATCGGGAGCCATTGCCATATCCGGAGGCGACGCTCTATTCCGGGGGCTTCCTCTCGGATGCCGACATGCGCATCTGCGCGCGCTGGCATGAGCTGCCCTGGGATCAGCGTGGCGCCCTGGTCAAGCACCTAGGCGACGTCCGGCTCCAGGCCTTCGCCAACAGGCAAATGTTCCTGGAGGCGCCTGAGTGCCTCGCGCCGGAAGCCTGGCGCAAGGGCCGCGACTGGCTGCGCGAGCGCCTGACGACGGAGACGGACGTTCCTTGGCTAACCTTGCCTAAGGCGATCAGGGAGGTGGCGGAACTGCGTTCCTCGCTCGATGCGCAGGATGCGGATCGCCATGCCCATCTCGATGCGATCGAGCGCTGGCTGCGCGAGCGCAGCGACCGCCAGCAGATGGCGGCGTGAAGGGTAAGAGGCCGGCGCCCGAAGCGCCGGCCATTCCGGAAGGAAGCGGAGAGGCGCTGCCACGAGGCAGTAACCCCCAAAAACTTCTGGATCCGACATGAAGACCACCATCCCGACCACCTCGCTTGAGGACATCGACCTCGAAGCGACGATCCGCCCCGTCACCGACGATCTCGACGGGATCGCGCGCAGGCTTCCCCTCTCCGGCGATCGCGACACGGCTTATGCCGCCTTCGCCGGCGAGCGCTTCCTCGTCAGCGCCACGGCCGGCCGTGCGCTCGGCTTCGCGGAAGAGACCGAGCGCTTCCTCGCGCTGGCCGCGACCTCGCCCCAACCGCAGGTCGCCGCCTGCCTCGACATGCTGACGGCGCTGACGCTCCTCAACTCGGCCAGCGTCATCGCGCTGGCGATCATGCCGCCGCGAACCGGTGAGGATGTGTTGGCGCGCGCGTTCATCGCCGACAGCGTCGACTCCAAGCTCCGCCTGACCGGCGATCCCGCCATGGTCGAGGCTGCGGCGCTCGCCTTCGAGATCGGCCCCTTGCCGATCACCATCGGCGAGCGCCAGCGCAGGACCTTCGTGCTGGCGAGCGCTGTCCCGTCCTCGGTGAGGAACGCGCGGCCGGGCGAGCCCGCCATGCTCGCTCTCGAGCAGGGTCTGAGCCTGACCGCCTTCATGCGGGATCTGCCGCGGGTCGCGGCGCTGGTCGAGCGAGCCGCGCTCCAGCTCGATGATGTGGAACGCCACGCACGTGAGATCGCCGACGGCGATATCGGGCCTGAGGCCCTGGAGCGGCTCGAACGAGCCCGGCACGGGGCCGCCCTGCTGGCGACCTGCGACCTCGCACGCGCTTGCCTCTACGCCGACCTCGTCGATGACGGGGCCGCGGCCAAGGATCGTGCGCGGGCTCTCGCCTCGCGCCTCCCCGAGCCGAGGCTGCGCAGCATCGTCGCCTTCGCGGCGATGACGGGCGCGGTCATCGGCGAGCTCGGCAGGACGGCTCGCACGATCTCAGCGGCCCTGCGCGCCCGCTGAAGTCCAAGAGCCTGCAGGAGAAGAAGGGGCGTCCCCGCGGGCGCCCCTTCGTGATTCCAGAGAGGGGGGAAGGGATGCAGTCGAGATGGCTGTCACCCACGGAAAAACACATCATGTCCAAGAATGACGATCAGGGCAGGCTGCCGCCGCCCCAGAACACCACCCTCGCGCTTCGCGAGGGGGAGAGCTTCCCCGACCCGATCGAGGCGCTGACCTCGGGCCTCGGCGATGACCCGGCGCTCGGCGACCTCATCGCCTTCCGGCAGAGCCGGCCCGACCTCAAGGAGGCGGCGCGGATGTCGCGGCAGTTCAACAACGAGGCGCATCGCGTCGCCTATGCCGTCGATCGGCACCCGCAGGCGAGCACGGTCGCAGCCGGTCTCGGACTCGCAGCGCTCCTCTTCGACAGCCTGGTCTGCGTCTGGCCGGCCGACAGCCTGGACGAGGTCGATGCAAAGCTCGCCCTCGCGCACGCGCGGGGGCCGTTCGGCACCGACCAGGAGGCAGACTACATTGCGGCGCTCGAGCCCGCGACGGCGCGTCGGATCCGTGTGATGCGGGCCGCGTTCCATGTCGGCGAACTGACCGTTCCGCCGGCGCCGCCCGCGCCCTCGCTCGACGACCGCAAACTCGCGGCCTGGCCGCGCCTACGCTACGATCTGCGCGACCTCCTGCCGCTGCGCGGCGGTCAACCGGTTCTCACCATCGCACCGGAGAGCTGGATCGCATTCGCGCGCAGCGGTCCCGACTTCGGCGGCTTGCGAGACCGGATCGTCCGGATGCTGGCGACCGCTGAGCGGCTGTTCGACCTCGCCCGTGCCAATGAGGACGGCAAGAGCCGCGAACTGCGGCTCGCCGCCGAGGGTGCCCAGATCCTGGCCTATCTCACCGCGTGCCAGGCCATGGTCTGGCCGGCGCGCTCGAAGGCCGACCTTGATGTGAAGCGTGACGTCGCGCGGATCATCAACGATCGCGCTTGCCGCCCCGATCCCCTGCACCAGCAGGCGGCCGTGCGGCACATCGTCGACGAGGCGATCTGGGTTCACCGTCGGCTTGGACTGAGCGAGCCCGCGCTGTTCACACCCGACTGGATCGAGATCGTCTGACCGCTGCGCGTCATCGACATCGATCAGGCCAGTGCGAGGCGGCGCCACCCGGCGCCGCCTTTCATCTTGGGACGGGCGTGGGCGGAAGGCCGGGATGGCCGACCCCGCGGAAGGCAGAATGTCTCGCGGAACCGCGGAACGCGATGATGACCCAATCCGCCGACGATGAACGGGCTGGAACCGCTCAAGACCATGCCCACGCCGCAGCTTCGCCGGACGACCCGGCCCAGCTGCGCGCCGATCGACTCCTCACAAGGCCTGGCTCGGCTGACCGCATCGGCGGCGTCGAACTCGGCGATGACCCGTGCGGTGTCACCTTAGACGCCATCTGGAGGCGCCATAGCGCGCAGATCTTCGATCCCGGCGACGTCTACGAGCAAATGCGGCTCCTTGCAGCCGGAGACGATGACGAAACCGCGCATCTGTCCAGCGAGGACACGACACGTTTTGAGAAGCTGCGCTGGCTCTCCAGGCAGAGCGCGAGGAAGCCGGTGCTCTTCGGCACCGTCCCGATGCGCGAGCAGCTGAGCGAGCTGACAGCCCGCTGTCCCGGCTTCGTCGCCGTGACCGCCCTCGTCGATCGGGCGGTCGCCTTGTCGATCATGACCGGCACGCCGCTGAGCCTGCCGCCTCTGCTGCTTGCCGGTCCACCAGGCATCGGCAAGACGCACTTCGCGAAATCGCTCGCAGCGGTGCTCGGCGTCCCCACGCACGCGTGGTCCTGCGCCACCAACTCCGACGCCATGCAGCTGATCACCGGTCACCCGACGTCCTGGCGCGGCGCAAGGATGGGCCTGCTGACCGAGGCGATCGTCACCTCAGGCTCGGCGAACCCGGTCGTGCTGCTCGACGAGATCGACAAGTTCGTGACGCATCGCGACGAGCAGCCCTACAACATCCTGCTGAACGTGCTCGAGAGCGAGAATGCCGAGGCCCTGCTCGACGAGTACCTGCGGGTCCGGTTCGACGTTTCGCGCGCCTGCATCGTTGCGACCGCAAACGACGTCTCCGTGCTGCCGGACTTCATCCGGGATCGGTTCCTGATCGTTCGGATCGTCTCGCCGACGGGCGCCGACCTGCTCGCGCTCACGCGGCAGATCGCAGCCAAGATCATCACGCCGCTCGGTCTGCCCATGCCGGGCGACACGGTGATGGCGGCGCTTGCCAGACATCATCCACGCCGGATCGCGCGCGTCCTGCGCCTGGCGCTGGGCTTTGCCGCTGCCCAAGGCCGCGACGCGCTCGTCCCCGCCGACGTGGCGGCGGCTGATGCCCTCGCATCGGCGCAAGCCGCCGGTCCATCGATCGGATTCATCCGCCCGAGGAAAGAGACAGAAGCAGATCGGGAGTGAGGTGAGATCGGGAATGCCCCCGGGAAGCCCCAGACGGATGGATCAGATCATGACGACCAAGACCGACGACACCAGCGGGAAGCCGCACGCGAAGCGAGAGATCGGCAGCGCGCTCCTGCCCGAAGGCTCGGCCGGCGCTGTCCGGCGCTGGTACCCGACGCAGTGGCCGCGCATCTGCGGCACGAAGCTTCTTCCGCTGCCCGCCGATGCGTTCCTGACAGACGCGTTCCTCTCGCGTTACCGGCCAGGCTTCCTTACCTTCGCCTACGCGGCTGGGTGCGGCTACCACCCGCACAACCCCGCGGCGCAGGGCCTGGCCGGGATCGCCCGGCGGCTGAATGCTCCCCTGCACAAGCTGTCGGCGACGACACAATCGGACCCAACGGAACGGCTACGGGAGCTGAATCTCGACCGCTATGGCGCGCTCACAATGACCGAAGAGGGCCATCTGTGCAGCGAGCTCGGCTTCAACACGTGGACCTTCCAAGTCCTGCTTCCGGTCGGCAAGCCGCTCGAAGGATCGCCGGTGACGGTTCAGAAGCGTGGCCTGTCTGTCAACGGCGGTCGGATTCCAGGCCAGCGTGGCGGAGTAAAAGCAGGCCACTGG
>LSIG01000143.1 GCA_001556125.1 Rhizobiales bacterium CCH10-E5
TAGGGTCAGGACTCGTTGATCACAGCCAGAAGATGACGGTGGCAGCGAGGGCGATGGCGGAGAAGAAGGCCGTAGGGCAGCGATCGTAGCGGGTGGCGACGCGGCGCCAGTCTTTGAGGCGGCCGAACATGATCTCGATGCGGCTGCGGCGCCGATAGCGGCGCTTATCGTACCGGACGGGCTCGTTGTGCGACCTGCGGCCTGGGATGCAAGGCTGGATGCCCTTGGCCTGAAGAGCGTCCCTGAACCAGTCGGCGTCGTAGCCGCGGTCGCCGAGCAGCCACTGCGCTTTTGGCAGG
Source organism: Rhizobiales bacterium CCH10-E5 (assembly GCA_001556125.1). Taxonomy (GTDB): domain Bacteria; phylum Pseudomonadota; class Alphaproteobacteria; order Rhizobiales; family Beijerinckiaceae; genus Allobosea; species Allobosea massiliensis. Next base: position 300 of record LSIG01000143.1, read on the forward strand.
TCGTCCAGCAGCGCGGCCGCACCGGTGTAGTCGCTGACCTGACCGGCGGTCATGAAGAAGCTCAAGGGGCGACCGTTCGCGTCGGCGACGGCATGGAGCTTGGTGTTCATGCCGCCTTTCGTGCGTCCGATCAGGCGGCCGAGATCCCCCTT
>LSIG01000144.1 GCA_001556125.1 Rhizobiales bacterium CCH10-E5
GGTCGTGTCCCATGGCGTGGTGTAGCTGAGGGTGGTCATCGGCGATTGCCGGTTAGGTTTGGGTTGGGAACGCAAACCCTGAACCGAGAGATCCCCGATGACCGACGAGATGATGAACCTGCGCGGGCTGCTGGAGAAGAGCCCTGACGCCGATCTTCTGCGCGAGATGATCGGCTTTGCCGCCCAGCGTCTGATGGAGCTGGAGGTCGGCGGCCTGACCGGTGCCGGCTTCGGCGAGAAGAGCGCTGATCGGCTGGCGCAGCGCAACGGCTATCGCGACCGGGACTGGGAGACACGCGCCGGCACGGTCGAGCTGCGCATCCCCAAGCTGCGCAAGGGCTCCTACTTTCCGGGCTTTCTTGAACCGCGCCGCATGGCGGAGAAGGCGCTGACGGCGGTGATCCAGGAGGCCTACATCCAGGGCATCTCGACCCGCTCGGTCGACCACCTGGTCAAGGCGATGGGCATGAGCGGCATCTCCAAGAGCCAGGTGTCGCGGCTCTGCGAGGAGATCGACGCGCGCGTGCAGGCCTTCCTCGACCGCCCCATTGAAGGCGACTGGCCTTATCTCTGGATCGACGCGACCTATGTGAAGGTGCGCCAGGCCGGCCGGATCGTCTCGGTGGCAGTGATCGTCGCCGTCGGCGTCAACAGCGACGGCCGCCGCGAGGTCCTGGGCATGGATATCGGCCCGTCCGAAGCCGAGACCTTCTGGACGGCCTTCCTGCGCAAGCTGGCGCGGCGTGGCCTGCGCGGCGTGAAGCTCGTCGTCTCCGACAGCCATGAGGGCATCAAGGCGGCGGTCTCGAAGGTCTTCACCGCGACCTGGCAGCGCTGCCGGGTTCACTTCATGCGCAATGCCCTGGCCCATGCCGGCCGCAGCGGGCGGCGCGTTGTCTGCGCCTTCATCGCCACCGCCTTCGCCCAGGACGACGCCACAGCTGCCAGCCAGCAATGGCGCAGGGTCGCCGATCAGCTCAGGCCGACCGTCCCCAAGCTCGCCGCCCTGATGGACACGGCCGAAACCGACGTGCTGGCTTACATGACCTTCCCGACGCAGCACCGCGCCAAGCTGCATTCGACGAATCCGCTGGAGCGTCTCAACGGCGAGATCAAGCGCCGCACCCAGGTCGTCGGCATCTTTCCCAACGAGGCCGCCATCACAAGGCTCGTCGGCGCCATCCTGCTCGAACAGAATGACGAATGGGCCGTTCAGCGCGCCCGCTACATCACGCTGGAAAGCATCGCGCCGATCAGCGATGATCCCATCGTCAGCCTGCCAGCCGTGGCCGCCTGACCAGCCCGGCCAAGCCGGCAGCGTGGTGGCCCTCGGGAGCTACACCACCATCAGGGACACGACCAACCACGCCAGCCCTCTCGTTCTGGCGATGTTCCCAGGAAACGGGCAGGATCAGCCCGTGAAATGGTCTGATTCGGGCCCTACAGGAATTGCGTCGTGACCAAGACCAAGACGAAGCTGCCGGCGAAGAAGCCGGCCAAGAAGGCTCCGCCGACCATCATCATCGAGGGGCATCAGACCTACGAACGCCTCGGCATGGTCGCGACCAAGATCGATGGCGTCGAGCATTTCCTCGACCGATCGTACGCCCGGAAGATCGGGCGCCAGGAGAACATGGTCTCCCTGACGATCGAGGAAAATCGGGCTGAGCTCGAGGCGTACGGAACACTTCAAGTAGTACTTGATGCGTTCGCGATCGGCGGGAACGGCGTCAGAATGCCGATGAAGGCCCACTGGCTCAACGCCGAGCAGATGATGATCTTGGCGATGCAGTCCCGGACGCCCAAGGGCGTCGCGTTCCGCAAGACGCTCGTCGAGCTGGTCAAGGCGGTCCGTGACGGACGACTCATCCACCGCCAGCATGCCGTCCTCGCGGACAATCAAGAAGGCAGTCCGAGCCTGGCCCTGCCCTTCGACCTGTCGAAGGGCCTGGGGCCGGTGCCCGAGGTCCTATAGGAGTTGCGTCGTGACCAAGGCCAAAACGATCCGCAAAAAGGCCGAGCCCTCCGAGCCGCCGGTCCTCCTTTTCAAAGAGAAGACCTTCGAGCACATGGGCATGATCGCTACCATGATCGGAGGCGTTGTGCACTTCATCGACCGCTCTTACGCGCGGTCGATCGGCATCGCCGAGCGCAACGTCAGCACAACCGTCGAGAACAACCTCCCAGAGTTGGAGCTCTACGGAACAGTGCATGCCGCACATGCACTGTTCGCCGTCGTAGGGAACGACGCCAAGTACCCCATCAAGGGATATTGGCTCAACAGCGATCAACTCATGATCCTGCTGATGAAGTCGTCGTCGGCCAAGGCCGTCGAGTTCCGCCGGCGCATCGTCACCCTGATCAGGGACCTCCGGGAAGGTCGCCTCGTGTACCGCGACAACGCGCTCGTCGCCGCAGAGCCCCGTCAGGACACTCAGACCGCGCATACAAGCCCGCCGAGCCTGGCCCTGCCCTTCGACCTGTCGAAGGGCCTGGGGCCGGTGCCAGAGGTCCATGAGTGGGCGCAACGCTTCGCAATCAAAGACGGCAAGTTCGTGGATTACCGCAACATCCCGCGGTCAGCCAAGACGGACGAGGGCATTACGCTCCACGTCGTCGGGACGAAGGTCCACTTTCGCGATGCCGACGTCGCCATGCTGGCGGGATCGACCGAAGCCGCCGTCGACGACCTCATCACGGCGAACATCGCCAAGTTCGAGACCCATGGCCAGATCAGCAAAAAGGCCAAGGCGGCGGTCGGCCGGAAGAAGGCCGCATCGACAGACCGCCTCCTCAACGTGACGCAGACCGGCATGCTGCTCGACCTGTTGGAGGCTAGAGGGACGCCGACGTCGGTCAGGGACCGCCTCGGCGCGATCTACAAGGCCTACCTCGAGGGCACTCTGGCCGACCTGTGCGGCGACCCGGTCCAGAGGTCCAACGCGATCGCGATCGCGCAGGCCCGCCTCGGCTACGCCATCGACGCGCATGGCTACGTCCATAGGACGCATAATAGCGATGGTCATCCGGCTCTACCCGACCCATGGCTGCCGCCCGTCCGCATCGACCTCGCTCGCATCATATCCCATCTCGATGGCGGGAAGCCCGTCTACGCGGCGGCAGCGCCCGTCGCGACGACGCGCCAACTCGCCCCACAGCAGCCGCCAGTCGATCCACCAAAGGAGATCGCCGCTTCAGCTTCACCCCTCGCGCCGACCAGCGGCAGCAGTGAGATCGTCGTGAGGGACATCGAGGCACCCATCGGCGCCGCCGAACTGCCGGGCCTGATCGCCACCGCGGTCTCGCAGAGCCTGGCGCCCCTGGTGGACGCCATCTTGGCGACGAGGGCCCAAAGCGCCGCAGAGCCGCCCGGCCAGAGGACGAAGGACGCACCGCGGACCCTCGACAGGATCAAGAGCGCGTTCGACGCCTTCAAGGACCCGCGCCGCACACACGACGATGCATAGCCTCTTATCCAGATATCGGGTGGCGATGCCCGGCCGGCACCGCCACATCTTGGGTCATGACCGCGACCCTCTCCTCGCGCCCTCCCCATAGGGATACCGACCAAAGAAGACAGCGAGGACTGTTTCGCGTCAGGCGAAACGGAGGAGCCCCGGCCCTATCGGGCCTCCCGAAGGCAAAGGATCAACTCGGGCGGGGGTGATCTTCCGGGAGGTGGCATCCATGGGGAGGTCACGCTTCGCGATCGGCGGGGTTTCAAGAGGGGTCGACCATGGGACACCCAGGAGCCGTCCATGCGCCGCTTCCGCGAACCGGCGATCGCCGACGTGAAGACGAAAAGGTCCTCGTGTCGGACCGAAGGGAGAACCCCTGAGGAGAAGACAGGTAGGCCGGCGGAGAGGCTAATCCCCACCGGCCCAGCCTCACAGGCCCAGGAACGCGCCCGCGATGGCGTAAAGCCACGCGAAAGCATTTCCACCCGTGATGCCGACTTCGATCCTCAAAGTCGCCTCGGCCTTGATCTTCATGGTCTTCGTCTACCGGGCGGAAACGCCGCCCACCGGAGCCGCCACATGGCGACCTTGCCTTCCCGCCAGGAGGCGACTTCGAGACGAGAACCGTGAGATCGGCCAAAGATCGATAAGCCCGAAAGCGCTTCGATCGCGTGAAAGCCGGCAGGTCGCCCTGCCGGCTTTCCTCATGGCACGCCGGAGCGCCATGAAGATCCCGGCAGAACGCGCCGGGGAAATGGCGGATTGCTCCAATCAATGCTATGCAGGGCTCCGTCATCGACGGCGAAGGATCGAAAACCCGGACAACCTGAAGCGATGGCTCCGGATCTAAAAGCGACAGCGGCAAGTCATGGCGATCGATTACAAAACCCCGAGGAAGATCAAGGACCCGAGCGCGCCAGCACGCGTGATCGGCAAGCCTAGCACGATCACCGTCGGGCTGAGGGGACCGAATGAAGATGAGGTCCAGGCCAGCAAGGACAACACAGCCGGCCGGACCATCCAGGCTCCCCACGGCGTCTACCGCTACAAAAGCCACGATGATGCGAATGCCCAAATGGATCAGTGGCTTGCTCAATCCCTTGCTCGGGAGAGCCGCGCCGCCGCAATCGCGTCCCTCCGCGCCATCGCGCTTGAGCGATACCGTTCGCGCTGCTTCTGGAACATCAAGGTTCCGGACGGCGCAGCCGGAGACCGGATCATCGTCGACAGGCTGAAAAAGCACGGCGATATGGTAGCATGGCGGCTCGCCGTCGAGATCGAGGCGCTGGCAAATGCCGCTTGATTCCTTCCAAGAGGAAATTCTCAAGCTCATCGCGGCAAACAGGACGGCAGATTCTCATATCGCCGGAGGTTCGGCGCTGCATGCGCACGGCATCCGGCTCTCCGGTGACGTGGACATCTTCAACGCGCCCCACGTCGACGTCCCGATCACGGCACGTAACGACATCGAAGCGCTCAGGCGCGGCGGGCTGAACGCCGAGATCGCCCGCGAGCGCGAGGGCTTCGTCGAGGCCGACGTGTTCCATGAAGAGTTCGGATCGACGAGACTGCAATGGGTGCAGCACAGCGCCAACAACTTCTACCCGCCCGTCGCCGACGAAACATTCGGCGTCAGACTCCACATCGTCGACCTAGCGGTCAACAAGATGGTGGCGGCGGCCAGCCGGCGCGAGCCGCGCGACTTCGTGGACCTCTACTTCATCGACAAGCACATCATGCCGCTGTGGACGCTCGCATGGGCAGCGCCGGGGAAGGACGAAGCCTTCACGCCAGCCGGCTACCTCGACAGGGTCTCGGCCCAGCACCAATACCGCGGCAAGGAGATAGAGGAGAGCGTCGACCTCGCCCCCGGGGTCGTTGGGACCGACATCATCCGATCGGTCAGGGAAGCACTCGACAAGGCCAGGATCGTCCTCCCGAAACTGCCGCAAAATACCGCTGGCCTCCTCCTCGTCGACGACGAGACGAAGGGGCCGATCACGGGCCCCGACTACTTCGCACGGGGCCGGAAGTGGACGACGTTGTCGACCGAGACCTCGAAGCCCTGGCCCCAAGGGCCGATCATCGATGGCCTCCTGATTCAAAGGGTGATCAAGGCCAACGGCCTGAAAGGCGAACGCGCCTGGACCGAACCGAGGCAGCCATCAGCGCCCGAGAAGGACGACGACGGCTACGGGTTCTGACCGCGAAAGTATTGAAAACAACCCCTTGGGAGGTCTCGGTGGACTGCAGGGCCCCGCGTAGGATCCCAGATCCGAGCGCGCCCGCCAGGACGGTGGGACGAAGGAACTTCATCGTCGTCGGACTCCGCGGTCCGACTGACCAGGAATACACGGCGAGCATCGCGAACTCCCACAAGATCGCCGGGGTGCCGAAGGGCATCCATCGCTACAAATCTCACGAGGACGCCAATGCGGCGATGGATCGATGGATTGTTCAAGCCGCTGTGGCGACGTCCTGCGCCGCAGCACGCCAGCACGTCCTCGAACAAGAAGACCGCGACCTCCTCGCGGAACCCGAACCCGGCTCCCTGACGGAAAGGCGGACGCTCAGGTTCGCGCGCGGTCGCAAAAACGACGACGGCGGACCCGAGCTCTAACATCCTCCCTCGTAGCGCGGCAGGGAGATCGCCAAAGTGAACAAAAAAGGTCCTTATGTCGGACCAGAGGGAAAAACTCCTGAGGAAAGATCGCAGAGACCGCGGTCGTCCGGGATGCGATGCGGGGGGGGGGTAGAGGCCAGTATCAATTCAAGACCGGAGACCCCCAAAATGCGAGTGACGGCCCATCTCAGGCGCACTAGCGGATTCGCGGCCGTGGCCTATAATGCGGTCATCAACCTCTTCACCGCCATGGCCTCGGGTCCCGGCCGGGCGAAAATCCCGGCAGGCGAGGAGAAGGAGTCCAACATGCCGTTCTTCGACTCCGAGAAGGCCGCCCACGTCGCCGCCTACTTCGTGATGCGCGCGGGCGGGCCCATCGACACGCTCAAGCTCGCAAAGCTCGCCTACCTCGCAGAGCGCGCGTACCTCGAGGCCTACGAGATGCCGCTCACGGGCGACAGGGCCGTCGCCATGCCGAAGGGTCCGGCGCTATCGCGCTCGGTCGACCACGTCGAGGGCAAGGTGCGCGACCACGAGGAGTGGGACGGGTTCGTGAACGACAGAGCAAGGTTCACCATCGCCCTCAAGAATGAGGGACTGACGATCGACAACCTCGATCGCCTCTCCGACGCGAACCTCGAAGTCCTCGACAAGGTCTGGATGCAGTACGGTGGATATGGCGCATTCGAGCTGTGCGAGATCACGCACCGCGAATGCCCGGAGTGGTCGGATCCTTGGGGATCGTCCAAGACGATCCCGACCGAGGACATCCTCAGGGCCCTCGGGAAGACGCAGGTCGAGGAGATCCTCAAGGGCATCGCGATCGCCGACGGCTTCGACAGGACGGCGCGGAACGCGGCGCACGTTTACGGCGCGCACCGTTCCTGACGCCGGCGGCTCATGGAACGCTCGAAAAGTGGATGGGCGCCTACTATCGGCGTCACGCTCCTGATCACGTCCGGGCCGTCCCATGATCCCAACAGGAAGCATCTCCACGTCATCGTGACTAAGATCGCCGAGGGGGGGGGAACCGCCGTCCTCGTCCCTATCACCTCGACGACAGGCGGAGCCAGAGACGACGACGCCTGCGAGCTTAAGCCGGGCGAGCATCCGTTCGTCACAAAGCCCAGCTTCGCGTTCTATGAACGCGCCCAAGTCTGGGAGGCAGCCGTGCTCCAGGCCATGATGGCGGCAGGCGACTGCCTCCTGAAGCCTCCTGTGAGTAAGTCGCTGCTCAACAGGATCATCGCGGGAGCAACCTCCTCCAGACGGATCGACCGGCGCATCAGGGCTCTCATCGCGATGCCGTAGATCATCATAAGAGCAAACCCCCGCAAAGAGTGAAACATTGCCGTCATGCCCACAGAACTGAATGCTGATATCCTCGAACACGCTTTCGACGATCTCGGCCAGATGGCTAGGGACAATGGCCTGATATGTGAGATCGCCGTCTACGGCGGAGCATCCATCATGCTCGCGACCGACATCCGCGGTGTAACCAGGGACGTCGACTCAGCATTCTTGAAGGAAGCGCCATTCATCGATCAGGCCGTGCAGGTCATCAGTCGGAAAAGGGGTCTACCAGATGACTGGCTGAACCAATCAATTGCGCACATGGTCACTGGGCGCATAGGCCCGACGGCGAAGCTTACGCTCTTCAACGAGTATCCTCGAGATCACGGCGTGCCAGGTCTACGCGTCCTTCTGCCAACGCCTGAATACATCCTGGCGATGAAACTCATCATCTCCGGACGAACAGAACCGCATAAAGACGAAAGCGACCGAAAGGACATTATCGGTCTCATGCGGATCACGAAGATTCGGGACAAAACCAAGATGATGGACCTCGTGAAGCATTTCTTCCCATCGGCGGTCGGAACAGGCGAGCGGATCAAAGCCAAAATCGAAGACGCCATCAAAGCGGAAAAGGACAGCAGATCCCATGATTCCGATGCCAAGACCTGGAACGCTCAAGGAAGTCGTGCGCCGGGTTCTGGCCGGTGAACAAGAGCTAAATGTCGCGTTCAACGAATTCCTCGACGCATTCTACACGGACCCCGATCCCGTCAGCCGCATGGCACGAATAGCCGAGGAGCCAGCCTACCTTGACGACGAGGTCGCCGACGCGCTTATCGGCGCCGCGGGCGAGCATCTCGCACGACGCTGGCGGGTCGGAAAACCGCCGCGCTGGACCGAGCGCAAACGGCGCTTCCTCAGGAAACCTTGGTTCCCTGAAGGCGTCGACGCCGAGAAGCCGTTCATGATCGCAGAAAGCCCAATGGCGTTCCGTCGCCGTATGCTCTTCGTTGACGCGGAACCGCTACGCCGCCTCCGAATGCCTCATGACGAGCGTTGGTATGCCCACGAGCAACAGCGGACCGGCATCGACTGGCGAGAGCTTGAAAAGCCAAATCCATGATCGAGCGCGAGATTCACGTGGGCGCGTCGACGCGATCCCGAGCGACTTCACAGAAATAAACCGAGGCCACAGCCCCGGTCATGGCGATCCTCGCCCCACAGGAGGCTCAGAAGGCGGCTGCGCCGGAGGCAAGGGTCGGACGGCACGCGGAGCAGTCTTCAGGCCCCTGACGTTGATTCGCTGGCCAGCCGGAAATTATAAGAACGCCGACGAACCCCTGGGATGATCGCTCAACTCGATCGTGATACAAAGCTCAAGAAAGGAGGAAGCCATGAACGCCGTCGACGACACAGCCGTGGGAAGCGCGTTCGCACTTCCGTCCCTGGCGCAGACGCCGATGCGGTTCTGGGATCGCAACAAGCACTTGTCGTGGCTCAAGGCCACCATCGCAGCGCGCCGCATCTCCAGCGACCCGAACACGCTCTCGCACCTGAGACGCCACCTCGACGCGTGGCGCAAAGATCCGCGCAATGCGCTCACCATCCGTATCTGGGATGATATCCTCGCACAGGGCCCCAAGGCTGTCGTGCAGCGCATCACCGCGTTGAATGACGCGGGCGAGTTGGCGCGCGACACGATGCCTCCGGGCATCGTGCTCGACGACGTCGACATCGCCGCCTGCATCGCCGAACGCCGCCGACAAGAGGCTAGAGGTCTTGTCGTCTACGGATCCGACGGCTGACGCCATGGCCATGAATCGAGCGAAGCTAGACCGCCTCTTGAAGGCAGCGGCGCATCGCTCCAAGCAGAGTCGATTCGTTCTTGTGGGCTCGGCCGCAGTCCTTGGTCGTGGCAAAAACATCCCCGCAGACATGCTGCAAACGAACGAAATCGACATCTACGCGCCCGACGCCGAGGATATCGAAAGAGTATCGGAAGATCTTTCGGCTTTCCTCGGCGAGGGAACAGCATTCGCAGATGCCAACCAATGCCACGTTGACGGCGTCAGCCCGACAACGAGCAAGATGCCATCCGATTGGCCCTCCCGCACGGTAGAATACACCAGCCCTGGATGCCCTGGCGTGACGGCGATCGTCCCAGACCTCAACGACATTGCGATCGCCAAAATGATTGCTTGGCGCGACAAGGACAAAACTTGGCTCGCTGCCGGAGCCCGACACATGCTGGTAGACGCTGCCACCATGCACAGTCGCATCGACCATGTGCCTGAGGCCTTCACAAGCGACATACCACGCTGCGAGCTGGAGCGTCGCCTCGACGACATCGAGCGCTTCACCGGCCGACCCGGAAAGGCAGCAAGAGTTCACGAGATCCTTGCCATATCCAAGATCGGTCCAGGACAAGATGACGGCTTCGTCAGAGTCCAATGGGGAGATCGCGACGAACCGACTGATGCGGAAAGGCAAAGCGCTCTCCTCACTTATCCGGCGTTATCAAGAGACCTTGCGATCAAGGAATGGCGCTTGCGCGACTTCGCAGGAGTGGAGCTTTGGGAGGCCAATGGACGTCCGGGAAAAGGACCAGATCGGAGCACTTCGACCAAGGGATGGATCGAGCTACGCATTAGAAGAGACATCACGGACTGACAAGACGTAGCGTTTCTCCTGAAGGCCAAAGTCATCTCGGCCCAGTTCGCGATCCCCGTAGACGGAAAGTACCTCCCGCTCCGAACAGGCCTCGGGTAACTTCACCGAAATCGACCGGCCATGGCCGCGGTCATGGCGATCCTCGCACACAGAAGGCTCAGGGGCTGGCTGAGCCGGAGCCCAAGACCCGACGCTGAGGGCGGCCGTCTTGAGGCTCCTAGGATGGATTCGCGGGCCCGCGACGAATGAAGGACCAAGTCCCAACCCCTACAATGAAGACGAAAAATGCTGAACGCGATCTTTGGCAGCCATCGAACGAGCGGGCGCGTGAACCCAAACGTCGCTCTGACCTCGCGCGTCAAAGCGCTCGCGCTAGCGGTATGGGACTCTTTCAATCCCATCGCGATGCGATATGATCGGGCCATGCGAACCGATCCCATCCACTTCCGCTTCGATGAGCGAAAAGGCGTCGAGGTGCTCACCTACGTCGCCGAGCGCTGGCCGGGGATCACGCCGTTCTACGCCTCGAAAGTGCTCTTCGTCGCCGACGAGGAGCACATCAATGCCTACGGACGACCCATTACGGGCGACACGTTCATCGCCATGCCGAATGGGCCTGTGCCCTCAGCGACGTACGCGCTGATCAAGGGCCAGCTCGACGCCTTTGGCGCGCCAGAGGCGATCTTCGAGGCGATCGAAATCCGCCAAGGCCCTCGCTACAAGCAGATCTTCGCGAGACGGCCAGCGAACCGAGAAAAGCTTTCGCCGTCCGACGAGGAATGCCTCGACAATGCGATCGCCTTCTGCCGCGGACGGGACTTCGACGAGCTGTCCATGCTGACGCACCAGAATCCAGCATACCAGAGGGCCATGCCCAATGGTCCGATGGATCCGGCAGACATGGTCCGCATCGACCTCCCGCACCGAGACGAGGTGCTCCAAGAGATGCGCGACTTCAGCCGATATGGCCTGCTCTGAAGCGGCCGAATTGGTCACGGGCCATGTCTACGTGATCTTCGCGACCATCGCGAAGCCTCCCAAGGACAAACTCACGATCTGCGTCTGCGCCGGGAAGAATCTCTTCCTCTGGATCAACACGAAGCGAAACGACCGCCAGGACGGCCAACTGCCACTCAGGGCCGACGACCATGGCGTGCTCGATCGGGACTGCTTCCTCGATTGCAGACGTTTCCGCCCGTCTCGCTGGCGAGCGCCCGCGACAGGGGCCCATCTCAGACGACCTGCGCAATCGCATCATCGAGATGTTCGAGCAAACTCCGCCCCGCAGGGTCCCACGCGAACGGGTAGCCCTCATCATCGCAAGTCTCAGGGAAACACCACAGGACAGGTATTCGGACGGCGGTCTGAATCCGAACCCCTGAGGAAGAGACAAAATGTTAAAGACGATCAAGCGCGCGGGGCCCGCGCGCCTGGTGGTGAAGTCGGTCGCCTACGTCGCCACGACGGCGTTCCAGGGGACCGTGGGCGGTCAGGCGATCTTCACGCAGATCGCCGACGACGCCGGCCGGGTCGTCTACACCGCCCTCGGTGAGACAACGCTTGGCCGGGCCTCGGCCGCGAAGCTGACCCAGGCCAAGGTCAAGGCCACGCTCTTCGCGGCGCTGCTGACGCAAGCCAAGCCGATGCACTGGCTCGAGCGCGGGCACCTGACCTTCGGCGTCGACGAGCCCGGCATGGGCCTGGCCGCGATCGGGACGATCAACGCCGACGACTGGATCCTCCAGGCTCCGTACATGGTCATCAAGACCGCCACCGGCCACGCCATCCCCGGACCCATCGAGGTCGCCTACCCGATGTCCCTCGCGCACCTCTCCGACCGGGAGCCGCGCGTCAGCGAGATCAACCGCGACATCTTCTCGGCCTGCGTGCGGTCGGGATTCTACCGGGAGCTCACGGGCGCCGAGGCGATCGAGCACAGCGACCTGATGCCGGCATGAGGTTGCTGGTCTTATCAGACCTCCACCTCGAGCTGAAGCCGCGATGGTCGCTGCGCCGGCGCTGGCCCGACTATGACGTCGCCGTCGTCGCCGGCGACCTCGCAGGCTCGATCGCGCTGGGCGTCGCCATGCTGGCGACGTATCCCGTCCTCGGCGGCAGGCCGGCCATCTACGTGCCCGGCAACCACGAGTACTGGGAAGACGAGATTGGCCAGGCCGAGCAAGCCGGCCACTGGGTCGCCTTGGGAACCAACGTCCACCTCCTGCAGGGATCGTCCGTCGTCATCAACGGCGTCCGGTTCGCAGGCGCCACGCTCTGGACCGACTACGCGCTCGACGGCGATCCGATCGGATCAGCGCGGATCGCATCAGAGACCATGAAGGACCACGACCTCATCGGCCTACGCCGGCCAAGCGGCGAGACGGCGGCCTTCATGCCGGGAGACGCCATGGTGCTGCATCAGCGGCACCGGACCTTCATCGAAAAGACCCTGGCGAAGCCCTTCGACGGGCCGACGGTCGTCGTCACCCACCACGCGCCCAGCGCGCGATCCGTCGCCGCGACCTACAAGGACGACGACGGAAATCCGGCCTACGCCTCCGACCTGGAGCCAACCCTCCTCTCGCGCCAACCCGACCTGTGGGTGCATGGGCACGTCCACAACTCGAACGACTACCGAATCGGCGCGACACGGGTCGTCTCGAACCCCAAGGGGTATGGGCCGTCGCGATCCCGCGACGGGCTGTTCCGAAAGAGCGAGAACCGGGCCTTCAACCCAGCCCTCGTCATCGAGATCTGAGACCATGACGAACCAACCTCGGAAGATCCTCGTCATCGTCCATCCCGGCTCCTGCTGCGGGTCGGCCGACATGAACCTCGGCCGATACGAGGCCCGTGCCCTCAGGGACCAACCCCACGGAAACCGTGCTCTCCGACAAGCTCGCGCACCCGGCCTGCGAGCATCTGGGGCGCGCGATCAAGAACGCGCTAAGCCGCGCAAGATACGGCACGCTCAGCCATGAAGGCCTCGTATCGATCGGTGCAAACCACTACAGCGTGCCTGACGGGGTTGGGCCTCGTTCCGCTAGCGCTTGGCCGCCTTGGCAACTTGCTCGGCCGACTTCCTGCGGGCGCTCAACCTGCTTCTGGACGCCGGGACCAAGGCCCATATTGCCCTCTCTGCGCTCAATACCCTAGTTCTGTTCATGACTACGTTCCGCGGCTTCGCCTATTGCTGCCGAGCGCCTCGGACGGCGTCAGCCACATCATTGTGATTCTTCCGCCTAAGCCAGTCGACCAGCTTGGTGGGAACGCGAAGCCCCTCTCTTATCCGACCTGCGCGAAGCGTCGCAGATTGGATGACGAGTCGGCCCAAGGCGACGCGATGAGGCAGCGGCACGTGGACCGTTTCCCGATCCGAGCTCAGTACGTCAAGCACGATAAGGCGGGTGGCTTCGCGCATTGCTGATGAGATAGGGCGCATGTCGCGTATTTGCCCAGTGATGTCAGTCGCCCGGAAGGCACAATCGATCGTGACCCAGCCCGTACTCCGCGCCCAATCTTGGTAAGGACAGAACTCAATCATTGCCCCGCTCGTCAAAGCGTTTAGCAGTCCATGATCGGCGCTGATCACCTCCTCAAGCAGAGTTTCGGCCTCCGATCGCGAAAGCCGGTCGCCGATTAAGCCAGCCCCCATGCGGTCTGCAAACCTAACGAAATATTGCAACCTCCAGCCTTGAGACGCTCGGGCACCCCGCTGAACCTGCGTCAGATCAGCATCATGGATTAGATACCTCTCCTCGTCACGCAAGTCCGAACTCCCGATGATTGCCGTGACAATACGTCCATAAGTGCGCTCAGCATTGGCGATCGCCTGCGTTTGCGACGCGGCACGCTCCGTCAGACGGAACAGTGGTGCGCTGCGCATGTGAGACAGCGTCACAGCGAACATCTGTTCGCGCTTGGTATTGATGATAGAGCCAGAATTACCGATTGGGCTTCCTGCTGTCGCCGGTGTCTTCATGAATGAGCCTTCCCGGCTGAACCTGACCGGAAAGCAAAGACGGCCCCGGTTGTTGACCACAGACGGACCGAGACCCGCCAGCTGTGCGAGGGTCTCAACCTCATCGGGTCTAACAACGGCTTCCACGGGCCACAGACGCAAAGCGTCAGCTTAGACCAGAAAAACATGCCTGATTCGGATTGCCGTCGCAACACGTCGCAAGCCGCTGCTGCGCGTTCCGCTTGAGATTTCTCTTGTGAGGCGCTGCATCGGAAGATCTCGGGGCTGTTTTCCCTTACTTTAGGAGGCTTCCATGACCGATGCCGTAACGGTCACTGCTGTTCGCCGCGTATGTTCGATGACATGGCCATTTGCTGCTGTTCCGACAGTATTGTCGATCGAAGCGAACCTCGAACGCCAGCAGCACCTCCGTCACCGAAGAAAACACCAGAATTGCCAGCCTCTCGCCTAGGCAAAATTCGTCACAACCGGCGTTGAGGGCGAGTCCAATGCGGACGGACGGCTCCGCCGGGCTGCGCTCGGGGTCGAACCGTGCCCGGTTGCGACCGGAGCCATTCTCGGGTCAGATCGTGGAGATGCTGTGCAGGAGACCGCACCATTCGTGCTGAAGGCGATCCCCTCGAGGCTGAGCGAGCGTTGCAGCTCCGCTATCACTATGTCGAGTTTCTGACGGCGCATCTGGCGGATTGCTGCCGCGTCTTTGGTGGCGACCTTCAGGAGATGCTGGTGTTGGCCGTCATGGGCCAGGTTCATCTGCGGGCCGGTCTCGACGTCGGCCCCGACGGCCTGGTCAAGCCGCGCTCGATCCCCGGCCCCATCGGGATCACGGCGTCGCGGATCGCCGATGTCACCGGGATTCCCAGGCAAACCGTCCGCCGCAAGCTTGCCAAGCTGGAGAGCCGCGGCTGGATCGTCCCGAAACCGTCGGGCCTCTGGGTGATCGCCCTTCGCGATGGCGTGGCAGTGGCGCGTCAGGGCGACAATGGGCTGGATGCGCTCGATGCCAGATCGATGGACCGCGTTCTGCGCATGGCCCGACAACTCTCAAAGATCGTAACGGGAACAGAGCGCCCGCTTTGAGCAGGTAGGCCCTTGCCGCCCGCCCGCCGCATCGCGACGGTGGCGTCGGGAGGACCCCATGTACGATCCATCGCTGTTTCGTCTCGACGGGGACGTCGCACTCGTCACCGGCGCCGGTGCAGGCATAGGCCGCGCGATCGCGCAGACCTTTGCCGCGGCCGGCGCGGCCGTCGTGGTCACCGACAGGACGCAGGTCGAGGCGCAGAAGGTCGCCGCCGACATCGCAAGCTCGGGCGGCCGCTCCCTCGCCTTGGCCTGTGACGTCACCCAGCCCGACCAGCTCGAGGCTGCGGTGGCCGGTGCCATCGGTGCCTTCGGGCGCCTGACCATCCTCGTCAACAACGCCGGCGGCGGGGGACCCAAGCCCTTCGACATGCCTATCGCCGATTTCCGCTGGGCCTATGACCTCAATGTCTTCTCGCTGTTCCGGCTGACGCAGCTGGCGGCCCCTCACATGGCTGAAGCAGGCGGCGGCGCCGTTCTCAACATCTCCTCGATGGCCGGCGAGAACCGCAACCAGCGCATGGCTTCCTACGGATCGTCGAAAGCGGCGGTCAATCACCTGACCCGCAACATCGCCTTCGATCTCGGGCCCCGCGGTATCCGCGTCAACGCCATCGCGCCCGGCGCGATCCGCACGGACGCGCTGGCCTCGGTGCTGACGCCGGAGGTCGAGACGGCGATGCTGCGGCACACGCCGCTGGGTCGTCTCGGCGAGGCCGCCGACATCGCCAATGCCGCCTTGTTCCTGTGTTCGCGCGCGGCGAGCTGGATCAGCGGCCAGGTGCTGACCGTCAGCGGCGGGGGCGTGCAGGAGCTGGACTGACCTCGCGCGACCTGATCACACAGGAGGAGATCGATGGGCTTCGATGCTTTTGCCGGGTTCCGGATGGCAGGCCATACGGCCATCGTGACCGGCGGTGCCCAGAACATCGGGGCGGCCATCGCCCGCAGCCTCGCAGGGGCTGGAGCACGGGTCATGATCGCCGATCTCGACGGCGACAAGGCCGCCGCAGCGGCCGCGTCCATCGCCGCCGAAACGGGGGCAGACTGCCTCGGCCAGGTCTGCGACGTGACGAAGACCGATCAGATCGAGGCCGTCGTGGCCGCCACCGTCACCGCTTTCGGGGGCCTCTCGACGCTCGTCAACAATGTCGGCTGGGGCGGCCGGCAGGACGATCCGACCGCGATCCCCGATGAGGAGTTCATCGCCTCCTACCGCCTCAATACGATCAGCGCGTATCGGATGAGCATGGCCTGCCTGCCCCATCTGCTGGCGGCGACGAACGCCACGATCACCAATTCGGGGTCGTTCTCGTCTGCCATACCGGCCTACGACATCCTTCCCTATGCCACGGCGAAGGCGGCGCTCAACCAGATGATGGTTTCGGTCGCGCATTTGCTGGCTCGCAAGGTGCGGGTCAACTCGGTCCTAATCGGAACGGTCCTCACCGCCGGCTATGCCGATGCAGGAATCGACGAGGCCGTGCAGCAGCGCATGAAGCACCCCGACACCCTCACAGGTCGCCCCGGCACCCCGGAGGACGTCGCCAATGCCGTGCTCTGGCTCTGCTCGCCGGGCAGCAGCTGGGTGAGCGGACAGACCATCAACGTGCATGGCGGGGGCGGTGTGGTGCGTCTCTTTGGGCACTGACCAGAGCGATCCGCGGCGCCGCCGGCACGAAGGGAACCTTGGCTATGAGAATGGCGATTGCGGCTGCTGCGGTCTCGGCCGCCTTCGGCACAATGTCGGTGGCCTCGGCGCAGAGCCGGGACGCCGCAAAGTCGGTCAGCGATCGCCAGGTCGCCGTCATGATGTTCGTCGATTATGGCCGTTCCTATGGGTACCAGAGCATGCTGGCGGCGATCCAGATCGACGTGGTCAAGGCTCAGATCGCTCGCGACCAGGCGCTGCTGAAGCAGAAAGAAGAGCTCTACCGGAAGAAGGCGATCCCGCTCGTCGAGCTGGAGATCGCCCGGCTTAAGGATCTCTGGAACCGCAAGCAGCTGGTCGTCGCCGAAAAAAGTCTAGCGACGGTGTCGGCCCAATACCAGGCGATGGGCGAAATGGCGAAGCACTTCAGTGGGGTGAACGTCCCGGTCGATGCCCTCTATGCGACGTTCCGGCGCGCTTGGGACGCAGGTTGTGAGAAGGGCCCCGACGAGGTCGAGGCCATGCGGGCGTGGGCTGCGTTCGCGACCAAATCCGCAGAACGTGCTCGGCAGTTGAACCGGCTGGGCCGTGAAACGAAGACGGCGTTGCTTGAGAAGCAGATGCAGCAGAGGATCGCCCAGGCCAACTATGAGCAAAGGGCGTCAAGGCTCGACCGCTGCAGGACCGTCCTGTCTCCGAGCTTCGATGACGTTCTGATGGTTGACGCACCGCGGCCAGCTGGAGCCGAAAAGCCGTCCGACCGATAGATGCAACCTCGCCGCCGCCGGAAGTGCTCGCTGTTCTTCCATCGCCGCGCTGTTCGGGAAGGATGCGCCATTAGCTGAAGTTGGGCCAGCGCCTAAAACCGGACCTCAGAACCGAATGAGTTCAACCGCACAAACGCCGTCTATTTCAGCTCTGAGGACCAGCCAAAATCGACATAATCGGCGCGGCTATCATGGCAGATATTGCCATAGGCTTTGAGATAGGCGCTGCGGCGCGCATCGTCGTGATAGACCGCCGCCGGGTCGGCCGTGTCGCGCTCGAATTGGCCGAGGCTTTCCGGGGAGATTAGGCTTGGCAGGATGTCGAGGCCCTGGGGCACCGATCCGCCTTCAAGCCAGTCGGCGGCGTGCTGCGCCAGTGCATAGCCGAAGATCGGCGAGGCGAGCCCGACGCTGGCTTTGTAGGGCCCGTTTCGCCGCATTTCGGCGATCGCCTCCGGCTCGCCGTCGATCCCCCCGATGAACTGGTCGTCTCGGGCGAGGCCAGCTTCGCGCAGCGCCGCCAGCGCGCCGAGCACGACCGTGTCGGCGCCGAGCACGACATCGACCCGCGAATGCGCCAGAAGGACCGTGCGCATAGTCGCGTGGCCCCCTGCCTTGTCGACGGTCCTGGGCGAGATGTCGGCGATGATGCGCACGCCCGGTAGGCTCTTGAGCGCGGCGCGGATGGCGACGAAGCGCTGCGCCAGGAACTGGTTGCTGTCATGCGTAAGCAGTACGACGCGGGCTTCGCCTCCCTTGCGCGTCCGGATGTAATCCACGGCGGCATCGCCCAAAGCCCTGCCTGTCGCCAGTTGCGGGGCGTTCAGGATGGTGGTGGCCGGCGGCGGAACGATCGACCCGACATAGCCTCCCTGAGCGATGAACAGCCGGAGCACCGGAGCAAGTGTCGCGACGTCGATCGGCGCGACGATCAGGGCACCCGCCCGGTCGGTAAGCGCCTTGCGGACCTGGCCAACCATCGCCCGCGGATCATTGTCGGCCAGGGCGACCTCGAAGGCGAGGCCCCGCTGCCGCGCCGCCAGCGCCATGCCCCGGGCGGCGCTCTGTACGAATTCGCGCTGGTTGTCCTGGGCGAAGACGAGGGTCCTGGTCAGCCCGCCCGGAGGCGAGCAGCGCGCCGCGGCAGGATTAAAGGGCGCAAAGCGTCGGGGGGCGGTAATGCCGCGGGCGACCTCCTGCGAACGGAGCAGGGCCGGCACCGCCGCCAGCCCAAGCGCGCCCAGTACCGCCCTACGTGAAACGCTCATCCGCCTGCTCCGATCCCGCCCGGCCAGGTCACGAGACCGGCTCCAGCGCCATGACGAGCCGCGCTTCGGTACCGGGATTGCGCCTGATATAATCGACCTCGGCCTTGAGCGAGCGCGCAATCGAGGTGACGATCTTGGAGCCGACACCCGTGCCGCGCGCCGGCCCGCCGACCGGCATGCCGACGCCATCATCCTCGACCGCGACGAGCAGGTTGGAGTCCAGCCTGCGCGCCAGCACGCGGACCTCGCCGCTGTGCCCGCCATAGGCGTATTTGAAGGCGTTGGTGACCCATTCCGTGATGATAATGCCGAGGCTGATGCTGGCGCTGGTGGAAACCCGCACCGGCTCGATCTCATGGCTGATCGACGCGCCAAAACCGCCGGATGCCAGCGTCTGCTCAAGCTGCGCCAGGAGCGCGGTCATATAGCTGTCCAGTGCGACCGAAGTGACGTCCCCGGAGGTGTAGAGATGCTTGTGGATCTCCGCCACGGCCTGGATGCGCGCGCCGGTCTCGTCGAGCGCGTCCTTGGCCGCCTTGTCGGGAAGCGCCTGGCGCTGCAGGCGGATCAGCGCCCCGATGAAGGAGAGGTTGTTGGCGACGCGGTGGTTGACCTCGGTCAGCAGCACCTCGGCCCGGTCGCGTGCGCGGACCAGATCCTCCGTCCGCTCGGCGACCCTCGCTTCCAGGCTGGCATTAGCAAGGGCGAGCTCGTCGCGGGCCTGCACGATCTCGCGGGTATATCGTGCGAATGTCACGACAACGCCGATAACCACCCCGATGATCAGCAGGCTCGCCAGGATCGTACCGACCCGCAGCGCCAGGATATTGGTCGTCTGCGTCCGCAGCCGGCCGGTCAGTGCGTCCTCGGCCTCGATCACGATCGCCGAGAGAAACACCTCCACCTCGTCCATCAGGGCCTTGCCCTGATTGGTGGCGACGATGGCCAACGCATCGCCGAGGCCGTCGGTGGTCCGCGCCCGCATCGTCTCGTCGAGATCCGCGATCCTCTGGTCGACCAGGGCCTTGAGGCGCGGCATCATCGCCTGAAAGCGTGCGCTGCCCGCAAGGTCCGCAGCGAGCTTGCCGATCTGCTCCTGCGCCACGAGCTTGGCGTTCTCATAGGGCGCGAGATAGATCTCGTTGCTGGTCAGCACATAGCCCCTCAGGCTCGATTCCGCCGAGAGCAGGGCCTCCCTGACGCCAACGGAGCGATCGCGCACCAAGCGCTGCTCGTCAATGATCGAGGCATCGGTTTGGGCGCGCTGGCTCAGCCAGACGGTCGCACCAACCAGACCCATCAGCGCCGCTGCCGCGGTCAGCAGGAAGGCAATGGTGGAGGTTACGAGAAATCGCCGGGAGATCGGCATTCTGTTGCGCCCTCGACATTTGCGCGCAATTCCGAATGGCGACACGCGGGACGTACGGCCCCACGATCAACAGCGCGTAGAGAATGTAGCGGTACGCCGCAACTAAGGCCAGTTGACTGTTGCTAGACATCCCGCAGCGCTGTGACCTCGCGTTAGAGCCGCGCCAGCAACTCGCGCAGCCGAGATGCGCCAAGGCGACAAGCGCCAATCGCTGACATTGGATGGATAGCCGGAAGCTGACTTTCAAACTGGGGAATTATCGACCTGCGTGACCGCACAGGCTCGTTGTTCGAGCCGTCTCAGAACGCATACGGCGATGGCGCCTGAGCCTTGGTCAGGGATGGCGAAAACCGAGCTGACGTTGATCTCGCACAGCACGTACGTGTCAGCGCCGCCTTCGTCGACCGGCCGTAGAGGAAATCGGCGTCCCAAATCACGGGCATGTCGCTCCTGGCGATATCGAGCAGCTCCATCAGCTCGGGTATCCAGGCCGCCTCCATCCGCTCCCTGAGGGGTTCGAACCGCGGTTCGTCGGCGGGGAACATGACCTTGCCGAGCGCCGCGTCCGGATGCATGTCGGCGGGGTCCATCAGCCCTTGCGGATGCTGGTGCCCGAAGCCGACGACCCGGTCCTCGCTGACGTAGCACCGGATCATGCCGTCCCGGAGCCGGGGCTGGAAGGGTTGGTCGACGATGGCTTCGCCGCCGTCGAAATAGCCTCGGCAGGATTCGAGGAACCGGTCGAGCGGCATCGTCCTGGGCTCGCTCGGGGCGTGGGCCTCGCGGACGCACACCTCGTCGGCGCCCGCTGCCGAGGCCACCCTTTCGACCTTCCAGACGCCCTGGCCGTCGTTGCCGCGGCTGCGCTTGAGGACGCGCGTCCGACCATGCTCAAGCCGCTCCGGAAACCGCAGCCGGAAATCGTCATATGACGCGTAGAGCTCCGCGCCTACGGACCATCCCATCCCGCGCGTGTGGAAGAGGACTTCCTTGACGCCCAGCTTGGCGATGACGTCCGGATGTGCGCTGACCCAGCGGGACCCGGTCGCGACCTCGCGAAGTAGTTCGTTCAGCCAGAGGCGGTCGCGCCCGTCTTGGAGCGGGTTGACCCAGACGAGCACGCCGTCAACGTGGAGGAGTTGCGCGCGAACCTCGTCGTGCGTCTCCTCGTCGTACACAGCCGGTTCGGCGGCGATGCCGAGCGCCGCGAGTTCCTCGAAGATCCGGTGGAAGCGCGAGTTCTGCGGGGTCGCCCGTTCGCGCGCCTCGCGGTCGCCGCGCCAGAGGATGGCGACCCTTCCCGATGACTGTAGGGACATGTCGCAGCCTTTCTGGGCTAAGGCACCAACCGCGACAGGCTTCCCTCGAAGGGGCTGCCCAGCGCGACGGGTTGAAGACGGAGCGTCGTGCTCGAAGTCCAGACCTCGAAGCATTCCTCGCCCCGCGCCGATCGCCAGCACAGGGCGTCGTCCTTCGTCTGCCAGCGAAGGCCCTGCCGGCGGCTCATGGCATATTCCGTGAGCGCGCCACCCGGTTGGAAGCTGTAGCGCCAATGGACGCCGTCGCTGAACTCCCTGCCGGAGATCAGCCGCTGGATCGCGCCGCCGCGGATGCGCTTGAACCCATCTGTTGCCGAACCCTTCTCGGCGCTGACGGGTAACGCCATGCCCATGGCGCAGAGCGCAAGGAAGGCCGCTGCCAGTTTCCGCTCGCGCATGTCACGCTCCGATCACGTGGATGATCAGGACGCCGGCAAGGGCCGAGGCCGCGAGCGTCGGGATCATGCCGACCTTGAAACGCAGCATCGCGATCATGGCGGCAGCCGATAGCACGGCGGCGCGCCAGTCGAGCGAGGACAGGACCGGTAGGTCGGGAGCCAAGCCGAGGAACTCGACCGAGCGAACTTGCCGGAAGACGACGTGAAGAGCGAACCAGAGCGCTAGGTTCATGACCACGCCGACGACCGCCGCCGTGATCGCCGTCAGCGCGGCCGAGAGTGCCTTGTTGCCGCGCAGAGCCTCGACATAGGGCGCACCAAGGAAAATCCAGAAGAAGCACGGTGCAAACGTGACCCAGAGCGTCAGGAGCGCGCCGAGGCCCCCCGCCAGCAGCGGATCGAGACCGCCTGGCGCGCGGTAGGCGGCGAGGAAGCCGACGAACTGGAGGACGAGGATCAGCGGTCCCGGCGTGGTCTCGGCCAGGCCGAGCCCGTCCACCATCTCGCCCGCCTGAAGCCACCCGAAAGTCTCGACCGCGGCCTGCGCGACATAGGCCAGAACCGCATAGGCGCCACCGAAGGTGACGACCGCCATCGTGCTGAAGAAGCCGCCGATCTGCGTCCAGACGCTCGCGCCGCCCGTCAGGAGCCAGAGCGCCAGCACGGGCCCGAGCCAAATCGGCAGCCAGATCGCGCAGGTCTTGATGGCCTTGGCACCCGACGGGGTGGCGTGGCCGAGCTCTCCCCGCTCGAACATCAGGTCGACGACGCCCTTGAACTCGGGCGCGCCGACCTTCCCACCATGGCCGCCGCCAGCGAAGGTCGCCGGCGCGTAGCGCTGCCCGAGCCAGCCGACGAGGCCTGCCGCCAGGATGATGATCGGGAACGGGATCTTGAACAGGTAGATGCCGATGAAGGCCGCGATTGCGATGACGACCATCGCCCGGTTCTTCAAGGCGCGGCGGCTTATGCGGAGACCCGCCTCGACGACCACCGCAAGAACGGCCGCCTTGACGCCGAAGAAGACGGCGTCGACCAGCGGCACGTGGCGATAGAGGACGTACAGGAGGCTGAGGCCCAGCATAGCCAGCGCGCCGGGGACGATGAAGAGCAAGCCGGCGACGAGGCCGCCGATCGTGCGATGCATCAGCCAGCCGATATAGATCGCAAGCTGCTGGGCCTCGGGGCCCGGAAGCAGCATGCA
The DNA here is from genome assembly GCA_001556125.1 of Rhizobiales bacterium CCH10-E5. GTDB lineage: Bacteria > Pseudomonadota > Alphaproteobacteria > Rhizobiales > Beijerinckiaceae > Allobosea > Allobosea massiliensis. The sequence continues at coordinate 23,089 of LSIG01000144.1, forward strand.
GTAGTTCAGGGCATGCAGGAACCGCTGCTCGCCGATCCAGCGGCGGTCCTCAACCAGCTCCTTGTGCATCATGGCAATCTGGCCGGCGGGGCCGCCGAATGAGAGGCAGCCGATCCTCGCCCAAACCCTGACGGCCTGGGCAAAGCTGGGTGTGGTGGGGGCGGCGATGGCGGCGTCGGTAGGGGTTGCGAGGGTCATGGCACTCCCTCGCTCAGGCCTTCGGCCCGGACGGCCAGTTGTGCGTCTCCTCCGTCGCGTCCCGGCACCAGCGGTAGAAGGCATCGTAGAGCAGCATGCCGGCATCGAGCTGTTCGAGGTCGTCCCGGTACATGCGCGAGAGGCCGAGCGAGGCCGCCAGGAACCCGGGAGCCTCGGGGGCCAGATCCGGGCGCGCGGTGTCGGCGGCGCGCACGATCGTGGCTAGCCGGTCAAGCGCAGGCGAGGCCAGGCCGAACTCCTCGATCATGACGTCGAAGGTGCAGTGCTCGCCGCGGTGGCTCCAGAAGACGCCGTCGATGTCGAAGGGCGTGGCGCCGAAGCGGCTGGCGACATCGGTCACCTCGGCCGCGGTGACGAACAGGAAGACCGCCTTGGGGTCGATGAAGCGGCGGATTAGCCAGGGGCAGGCGATGCGGTCGACCTTCGGACGCGAGCGTGTGACCCACAGGGTGCGACCCTGTCCGTCGCGGGGCGGCAGCTTGGCCGTCGAGGCCAGCAGGCCGCCGGCATCGCGCCACGCCTCGAAGCCTCCTGCGAGGTTCTCGGCCTCGACGCCTTCATGCCTGAGCCAGGCGGCGACGCCTTCGCTCAGCTTCTGGCCGCGCTGGCAGACCACGACGACGCTTTGACCGGCGTAGTCGCGCGCCCAGTCCGCGACGTTCTTGTGTGAACGATGATCGGCAGCGGGCAGGATGCGCGTATCGAGCGCGACGTCGTCGGGGATGCGGACGTCGACGATGGTCGGCGCGTCCGGTAGGCCGACGAGCCGGGACAATTGGGCAGCGGTGATCTGGATGTTGGAAGACATGGGCGTCCATCCCTGAAGAGAGGAAAGTGGACGCGAACATTGGGCTGACGCCTCACGGGGTCGTCGCGAAGAACCCCTTGGGTCGAGCTTGAACCACAAGGCGCGGTGGCTTGCAACAGGATCGTTGTGGAGGCTTACCTCGCGATCAACGGCCAGAGGCCGAGCGCCGTCACCGCCATGGCGCTGCGACCTCCAAGCCGAACCCGATGCGGCGCTGCAGGGCATAGCTTCGATCGAGGATGGCAACGAGGCGGCCGCGGAGTAGGATCGCCGCCAGCGGAAACGCGACGACCGTCACGATCATGCCGGAGGCGAAGGTCGCCGACAGGAGCACTCCGGCGAGGACGAGACCGTTTGCCACCGCATAGGCCATGATGAAGGTGGTGAGCGGACAGGGGACAAGGCCGCCGACGAAGGCGAGCGCGGGACCCGATCGGCCATAGTCGTGCCGATGCGGTCGAAAGGCCCGCCAGAGCAGCCACAGGCCGACCAGCACGATCAGGATCTGGCTGGAGCGCTCCAGGATGGGCGCCCGCCCGGCGCCGACCAAGGTGCGTTGGATGACGGCGGCGCCCGTCAGGACGATGACGATGGCCGATCCGACATGGGTCAGGATCAGGATGGCGCTGGAAAGCATCGCGCCACGACAGTGGCCATCACCGGCGTAGTGGGCGGCGAGCAGCGACTTGCCATGACCGGGCAGCAGCGCATGCAGCATCCCAAAACTGAATGCCGCGACGACCAGCGCCGGCATGCCCGCCAAGCCAGCGTCCGGGAGGGCCTTCAATGCCGCCAGGGCTTGCGTGTGAAGGCCGCGTTGGAAGCCGATCGCCCAATCCATCATCAGGGCCGCACTCGTGTTCAGCCGACCCGTTCGGGCCACTCCCGATGCAGGTCGTCGATGACGAAGGCATGGGCATGACGGTTCCCGTCGACGCCTGCGAGGTGGGGATGATCTGCCGGCAGATCGTCATGACCGTGGACGACGTCGCCCAACTCGTCGGACGGCCAGACGCGCACCGCGACGAGGACGGAGGCAAGCGTCAGCAGCGCGAAGGCGGCGAAGGTGAGCGACATGGGCAAGGCCGCGCCCAGCCATCCGGCCAGAGGGTAGGTGATCAGCCAGCAGGCATGCGACAGAGCGAACTGCGCGGCGAACACGGCCGGTCGATCCTCGGCATGGGCCGAGCGACGCAGCAGCCGCCCCGATGGCGTCTGAACAGCGGAATAGCCCAGTCCGAGCAGGAGCCACGTCGCCAGCAGGCCCGGCCACAAGGTCGAGACAGGGCTTTCCACGCTGCCAGAGAGGAAAGCTGCCGCGACCGCGAGCACGCCACCGAGAAAGATCGCTGCCGCGAACATGACACGCCGGTCGGGCAGCCGCTCCAGCAGGCGTGGCAAGGCGAGGGCTGCGACCATCGAGCCGCTGCCGAAGCAGGCGAGTGCGAGCGCGACCTGACCGTCGCCGAGCCCCAGCCGGCCCTTCACGAAGACGACCGTGTTGACGATCACCATCGCGCCGCCGGCAGCTGCCGCCATGTTGAGCGCGAGCAGGCCGCGCAGCCGCGGCGTCGCGAGATAGATCCGCACCCCCCGCGTGGTCCTGTCGTAAATCCCGCCCTCGCGCGCGACGGCTGGCGAGACCGGAAGCTTCACCGAGAGCACGAGTGCGGCCGAGACGAGAAACCCTGCGACCGTGCCGGAGAACAGCCAGTGATAGCTGATGACAGTCAGCAGCGCGGCGGCCAGCATCGGGCTGATCAAACTCTCCAGATCATAGGCCAGCCGCGAGAGCGAGAGGGCCCTGGTGTAGTCCGCCTCGTCGGGCAGCACGTCGGGGATCGTCGCCTGGAAGGTCGGGGTGAAGGCGGCCGAGGCCGATTGCAGCAGGAAGATCAGCACGTAGATCTGCCAGATCTCGCTGACGAAGGGCAAAAGCAGCGCGATCGCGGCCCGGACCAGATCCATCGCGATCAGGAAGGCCTTGCGCGGCAGCTGCGCCGCGAAGGCCCCGACCACCGGCGCAACGGCGACGTAAGCGATCATCTTGATCGCCAGCGCCGTGCCGAGAACCGTGCCCGCGCTGTCGCCCGCGAGGGCGAAGGCGAGCAGACCCAGCGCGACCGTCAACAGCCCCGTGCCCAGCAGCGCGATGATCTGCGCGAGGAAGAGCCGTCCATAGGTTCGGTTGGCGAGGACGGCGAGCATGGACTGATCCTTCTAGAGGAACTTGGCGATCGCCTTGAACTCGTCGATGGGCCGGCGGCGCTCGGGCGGGACCTCGGCGACGACATGCTCGATGCAGTGATCGAGATGGTCCTGGATCAGGGTGCGTTTCGCCTGGACGATGGCGCTCTCGACCGCCTGCAGCTGGGTCGCGATGTCGAGGCAGGGGCTGCCGCCCTCGATCATCGCCACGACCTTGGCGAGATGCCCGCCGGCGCGGCGCAGCCGCTTGGCGATGGCGGGATGGCTGGCGTGGACGTGATCGCTCATGGCTTCCCATAACCCCCCAGGGGGGATATGGGAAGTGGCGTGCTCCGGGGCCCGGCGCTGTCAACCATTCGTTAAGCAACAGGCTTTCTATCTGCTCATCATGCTGCGTGGCCGCATCAAAGCGCTCTCCTGCCTCGTCATCGCGCTCGCGATGGCGCTGGGCATGACGCTGTCGGCCGTGCACGTCTCGGCCGGCCACAACGCCCACGCCATCGCGCAGGCTGAAGCCATCCGGCATGCGGAACTCGCCGCCGAGATCGCGGCGCATGGGCATGCCCATGACGACGGCGAGGCCGACGAACGGCTTCCCGGCCATGTCCATGGGCACAACACCGCCGATCACGTCCATGAGACGGCCAACATCGTCGCGCTGACCCCACTGGGTACGCCGCGCTTTGCGCGCACGGCGATCCGGCACGAGCATCAGCGCTCGGCCTCCGGCGAGCCCGCGGGCCTGGAACGTCCGCCTCGATCCGTCGTCGCCTGAACTTCCCGCCGCACGTGCGGCAGATTTCAACGACGAACCATCGGATCCTTCATGCAACGACCTCTAACCGGAGGGCGGCGCCTGCTGCATCACGCAGCCTTGCGTCTGCTCCTTCCTCTCGCGCTCGCCTTCCTGCTCCTGCTGCCGGGGATCGAGAGCGCGTTGGCCCACGCCGTCGCCGAGGGCGACAAGGGCTACATCAAGGAGATCACGGGGGTGCACCTGCTCCCCTTCGTCTATCTCGGCGCCAAGCACATGGTGACGGGCTACGACCACATCCTGTTCCTGTTCGGGGTGATCTTCTTCCTCTACCGGGCCAAGCACATCGCGATCTATGTCAGCCTGTTCGCGCTCGGCCATTCGACGACGATGCTGCTCGGCGTCTATTTCAACGTCGGGATCAACAGCTACCTCATCGACGCCATCATCGGCCTGTCGGTCGCCTACAAAGCGCTCGACAACATGGGCGCCTTCCAGCGCTGGCTCGGCTACCAGCCGAACACGAAGGCAGCGACGCTGATCTTCGGCCTGTTCCACGGCTTCGGTCTCTCGACCAAGATCCTGGAATACGAGATCTCGCCGGACGGGCTGATCCCCAACCTGCTCGCCTTCAATGTCGGCGTCGAGCTCGGCCAGCTGACCGCGCTCGGCATGATCCTGATCGCCATGGGCTTCTGGCGCCGCACCGCCGGATTCTGGCGCCACGCCTACACCGCCAATGTCTGGATGCTCACCGCGGGCTTCGTCCTCGTCGGCTACCAGCTCACCGGCTACTTCGTTTCCTGAAATCCCAGAGACCTCATCTCAAGGACCTCACCCGATGTATAACACCGACATCCCGACCCGCGCCGAGCTGCCGACCACGGCCCAGCTGCTGCGCTCCACCGCAATCGCCGCCGTCTCCGCTGTCGTGATCCTCGTGACCATCGTCCTGCCGGCCGAATATGCGATCGATCCGACCGGCATCGGCCGCATGCTGAAGCTGACGGAAATGGGCGAGATCAAGATTCAGCTCGCCGCTGAAGCTGAAGCCGACCGGATCAAGGACAGCCAGACGCCGCCGACCCCGCCGGCGCCGGCAACGCCTGCGCCGGACCAGCGCTCGTCGCTGCTCGGCACGATCCTCGCCGGCCTGTTCGTCTCGTCGGCTGAGGCTGGCGAGCGGGTGATCCTCGCCCAGGCTGCACCCTCGCGCACGGACGAGACCGTGATCACGCTGAAACCAACCGAGGGCGTCGAATACAAGCTGACCATGAAGGCCGGCGCGAAAGTCGACTTCGACTGGACCGCCAAGGACGGCGTCGTGAACTACGACATGCACGGAACTCCCGGCGCGGGCGGCAAGGAGAAGAGCTACAAGACCGGGCGTGGCTCGGCCGGCGAGCAAGGCGTCCTAACCGCCGAGTTCGACGGCTCGCACGGCTGGTTCTGGCGCAACCGCGGCAAGCAGGACGTCACGATCACACTGAAGACGACGGGCGCTTACGGCGAGATCAAACGCATGATGTGAAGTCTGCCCGCCGGCTGGCTACGAAGCCAGCCGGCGATCCACGGCCCATAGTTGCAGCAGAACCCGCATGGCTCACGCCAGATGCGCCACAACCCGACATTGGGAGCTTGCTGGATACCAGACATTCGGCACCGCAATTGTCTTCGCGGCTGCGGCACAGCATCATGATGAAGCTGAACCGCATCGCAGGTGGTTGGACCATATGGCGACGACTCCGGGCCTGTATCTGAAATGGCGCGCTTTTCGGGAGCTCGTCGGCATGCCGATGCCCGAGGCGGAGATTGCCTTTCGGCTGTTCGGCGAGACGAATTGGGAGAGCAGCGCGCCGAAATTCTCGAAGCTGCTTTACGGCGATTACGGCTTCTCCCTCGATACCGCCACCGAACTCGCCGAGATCGTCAACAAGCGTCTCGACGTCAGCCTGCGAGCGCGTGGATTGCCCGGACTGGCGGAGCCGCTGGCTCCGTCCGAGTTCACACTCCCGCTCTACGACTTCATCCGTCGCATCCAGTCGGCAGCGCGGATCGAGGACGGCGAAACGCTCGACCGGGCGCAGGACGCGCTGCTCGGCGACTTGGCACCTGGGGTCAATCCGCAGGGAACCGTGCGGCTCGTCATCGAGAAATTCGCGGCCGATCGCAGCTTCGACGGCTTCTTGCCGTCCGGCGGCGACGGACCCGTGGTCTTCGAGGCGGGCCGGCACAAGGGCCGCATCGCGGTGCAAGGCATCGATCGCGAGCCCGCCATGGCCTATACGCTGCTTGCGCGCGACACGCGCCCGATCGGACACAGATGTTGGGAACTCAGCTGGGCCGAAACGATCCTTTGGCTGCCGTCCCCGTCCCGCCCGCGCCTGGTAGAGGGAAAGCTGCTGCTGATGCCTGAAGCGGCGCCCGTGCAGCCCAAGCCCGGACGGTTCCTGGCGACCACGGCGCTGCTCTGGGATACCGACAGTCGCCGACTACTCGATCCGCGGGGGGCGGATGCGGAGCCGGGCGCGCTAGACGAGGAGGAGACGGCCCGCTTCCTGACCAATCTGCGCCGCCTGCAGCGGCGCAACGCGGGCGCCGTGACGGTTTCGAGCGCCGAGTACATCGTGACCATCTGACGGAGCGACGCAGATGCGCAGCCGCTGGTTCGATCTATCGGGAGAGAGCTGCGCTACCGCAGCCAGTGCCTTGGATTCCAACGCTCCGCCGGATTCCACGGCCGCCGCTCCTGAGATCGATGGACCTTCTGGATCCGGTGTGGAGCAGCGCTTCGCCCTGCTGATCGGCAACGCCTCCTATTCCCCGGCTGCGCTCGCCAATCCGGTCCGGGACGTGCGCCTGCTGGCCTGGACTCTCGAAGGCATGGGCTTTTCCGTGCGACGGGTCGAGAACGCAACGCTGGCTGCGATGCAGGACGCGGTCATCGCCTTCGGCGAAGAGCTCGACGCGGCCGGCGCGAACGCGATCGCGCTGCTCTATTTCGCGGGACACGGCGTGCAGCACGAGGGCGGCAACTTCCTGCTGCCGGTCGATGCGCGCATCCCGGCGCCGCATTATCTCGCAACGCGATCGCTGCCGCTCGACGTCGCGGTGGCGCAGCTGGCCCGCTGCCCCCGCCGCGCCACCATCGTCGCGATCGACGCCTGCCGCGACGAGGTCGTGACCGACATGTCCGCGGATGCGGCCGGCGTCACGGCCGGGCTCGCGCGCGCCAAGCTGCCGCGCCCCTCGCAACTCATCTTCTCGACGGCGGCCCGGGCGCGCGCCGCCGACGGATGGGGCGATCACAGCCCTTTCGCGCTCGCTCTGTCCGAGGAGTTGCCGGGGCTGCTCGTCCCCGGCCGCCGCCTGCAGGACATGATCGACGACGTCGCCACCAAGGTCGGCCTCTGGACGAAGGACGAGCAGACGGTCTCGGTCTATCGCGAAGGCTTCATGCCGCCCTTGTCCCTGACGGAATCCGACGAGCAGCGGCTGCGCGACTGGAGCAAACGTCCGCCGTTCCGGCTCTCGCGCCGGCAGGCCGTGCAGCGCATGGCCACCGGCGTCGCGGCGCTGGCGATGGTTGCGGCGGCAACGCTGTGGTGGACCGCCTATCCGGAAACGCGCACGACCTGGCTGCTGCGCGCGGGCCTGCTCGACAAGGCGGCCTATGATCTGACCTGCGCCCGGCCCTGGGACGGAGCGCCGGATCGCTATGGGCTGACGCGCCGCGACTGGTGTCAATTAATCCCGCGCATGCTGGTCGAAAAGGCGGCTTCTCAAGCCGGTGCCAAAGAGCAGGTCGCGACCGGTCTCCGCGATGGCGATCCGAAGGCTGTGCTGCTGGCCGCGGGCTGGGCCTCGCAGGATGCCGACGCCCTCCATTTACAAGCGCGGGAAACGAGAGAGCGAGAGGCCTATGCTCTCGCCGAAAGGGCGGCACAGACCGATCTTCCGCTCGGTGTGATCGCGCCGATGCTGATCGCGCCCTTGCGCTATACGGCCGAAGCCGGCCCGGCGGCTATCGTCCGGTCGCTGCGGGACGCCGAGGCGAAGGGTGTCCTCGTCGCGGCCATTCTCGCGCCGGTCGCGGAGGCGACGCTCCGCAGCGGCGGCATCGGAGGCATTCCGTACGAGGCGCTGGACGAGGTGGAGGCGGCCTTTCGCAAGGCGGCGGCAGAGGACAGCACCGGTGAGGTCGCCTATTACGCTGCGCAGAATTTCAGCGGAAACGGTCTTTCGCCGGCTCTGTTTTCGCCGGAACGGGAACGTGCCTGGCTGCAGCAAGCGGTCGCCGCCGGGTTTCGGCCCGCCATCGCGGTTATCGTGCGGCGTGCGGAAACCGATCCGGCCTATCGGCTAGAGCCCGAGGAGCGCACGCGCCTGCTCGGCCTTCTGGCGTCACGCGGCGATATCGCCGGCCGCTACTGGCAGGCTCGCCAGCGCATCGGGCGCGAGCACAGCATCGGGCCGGACACGCTTGCGCTCGCGGACGAGGCGGCCAGGGCCGGATTCGAGCCTGCGACACTCGATCTCGCGGATTATTATCTGGGCGACGGGCGAAACCCGCAGCGGGCGCTCGAAATGCTGCGCGCGGCGGCGAAAGCTGGTCAGCCTGAGCCGATCCTGAGGCTGGGCCTCCTCCTCGCCGATGGCCGAACCGGCGCCGACGGACGCGAGATCGTCAACCCGCAGCAGAAGGAGGCGATGGCGCTCCTCCAGCGGCCTGAGGTCGCGCAGAACCTTCATGCCCGCTTTACGCTCGCCCGGCTCTACCTCTACGGCGATCCCGCCCTGCGCGATCCGGCCAAGGCCGAGGCTCTGCTACGCGATGTCGCCAGAGCGACGCCGGAACCGCGGATCGGGCTCGATGCGCGCGGTGAACTCGACCGGATCGCGACAGAGCGAACGTTGGAGCGGGTGCTCGATTCTTCGCTCGGCATCACGGCCGGCCGTCCGGACGCGCCTCTGTCATTGACGCTCGCGATGTCCCCGTCCTGCGGGAGTTGCGGTCTCGAGAAGCTGATGCAGGTCGTCGAACCCTTCGTCGCGAGCGGCGACGCGCATCTTTCGGTCGTGCCGCTCAGGGCTCCCGGCGACGCGAGCGTCGAGGCCTCGCTGCTCGCTGTCTGCGCCGCCCCCGAGACGCGTTTCGCTCGGTTTCGCAAGCTCGTGGCCGCCGCCGTCCGGTGGGGGAGCATCGCCGAAGAAGCGCAGCGAAGACGGGCCTTCGCTGACGTCCTCAGCGAGGGGGACATCCCACCCGTCGATGTCGACTCATGCCTTCGGAACGGTGCGGTCCGGGCGGCGCTGCAACGTCAGCACGATGACATCATGCTGGCGACGGGGCTGAAGGCTCAGCCCGTCCTCTTCATCGGCGGTGAAAGACGCGACGAGGCCGATGCGCTGTCCGCGGACGAACTGCGCCGGCTCATCCTCGCCCAGTTGCCGCCGGCGAGGCGCGCCGGACAAGGCGGCCAGACGCCTTAGATCTAAGGTGCCGGTCGCGATGCTCTGCCGGCCGGCCACCGCCCATCGTAGATCCGCTCCACAAAGAGCCTCCACATCACGAAGAAACATAGGAAGCCGGTGAAGAGCATGAGACTGCCGAAGACGATGCCCGGCCAGACCATCACCACGCTTGCGACGGTCGTGGCGAGCTTGTGGGCGAGCCACGACGCGGCGAAGCCGGCATCCTGCACGATGTCCCAGTGGTTCTGTGGCGGCCGCGGCTCCGGGAAATCCCGCACGAGCCACGCGACGGAGGGATGATAGGGGGCGCCGGGCTTCAGCCACGGTTCCGGGAAGAGGAAGTCGGTCGCCGCCCTGGCGATCCAGAGGCCCACCGCCATCGAAATCGCGCCGCAGACGATGAACAGCAGGTTCCCGGTCCAGCCGAGTTCCTTCTGCGCGGCGGGGGGCTCAGCCCCAGGGTTCTGCTGAAGATCCATGACGTTCTCCTTCGCGCTGATGATGTCCTGTACCGGGTGGCCCGTGGCGACCTCTGATCTGTTTTCCGAATATACAGCTTTGATCGCTCGGCGACGATTGCGCCTGCTTGCGCTGGGTTGCGGTTCGCCGTGAGACAGGATTCGCGAGGAAGGGGTGGCCGCATCCTCTTTGACGCCGCCATGCTCTTTGCCCGCGCCCGCTGAGGCGGCTCGCCAACGGCAAGGCCCGGCAACCGGAAGCAATCGACAGATGCCGGCCCGGTGGCAAAAGTAAACGAGATCTTCTTCGATCGGCCGAGGGACCCATGTCGATCACCACACCAGGACATCTTTCGCTCAACCGATCGATGGCGCGAGCCGGACTGGCGCTGTGCCTCCTCTGCGCGACGGCGCCAGCCAAGAGCGCGGTGCCGCGCCTGAACGGCGCGGGCGGCCTGTCCTGCCGCGTGCTGGACTCGCCTCCCAAGGCGCGTCTGCCGGAGGGGCACGCCGCGCTGCAATGGAGCTTCGGCTACCTCACCGGGCGTGTGGAATCGGGCACCGGTGAGCCTCACCGGCGCTTCGCGGGCCCAGACGGTATCGCCGCTGCGATCATCGCCTATTGCCGAGCGTATCCGGAACGACAGGTCGCGGACGCCGCGGCGAGTGTCTTCGGGCCTTGACGGCCTCTTTCCCGGTTCGACGCGGAATCTCCGCGCCGGCCGATCGCTTGGTTTTTTCAGCTTCTTACAGGGGGTATCGCGATGTCCATGATCACCCGCTTTCGTCTTGCGAGCGCGGCCGTCGCTGCGGCGCTGCTGCTGGCCTTCCCGGCCGCGGCCCAGAACAATCAGTGCTCGATGATGTGCAACGGCATGTATAACGACTGCTACAGGGCCTGTGCCGGATCGAATGACGGCCTCTCGCCCTTTGGAGCGGCGCCCGGCAGCGGTCCCGGCCGGTCCGGTGGCGGCTATGGCGCCATCGCGATCTCCGACAGCGACAAGGGCTCCCTGCGATGGGGAACATCCTATGATTACGAATCTCGCGGGCGCGCGGAAGCCGCGGCGATGCGAAACTGCATCGCCGGAGGGCTTCCGGGCTGCCGGGTACGGCTCTGGTTCTCCAACGCCTGCGCCGCCCTCGTGACCGCGGGCAACGGCCGTTGGTGGACATATTGGTGCGGATTCCGATTCCGACCGGCCATCATTCCGATAATTGACCGGCCGGGATTCC
>LSIG01000145.1 GCA_001556125.1 Rhizobiales bacterium CCH10-E5
CGGCGGACCAGTTCGACGATGTCGGCGATGAGTTGCTCCTCATCGTCGCGTCCGCGCGGGATCTGGCGCTGGGTCGAGCGATGCTGCCCGAGCACACGGCAGACCCGCCGCTCCGACACCTTCAGGGCGAGCCGGATATGCTCGATGCAGGCACGGCGACGCGCGGGGCTTACCAGTTTCCCGAAGCCGCCTCCTTCAGGATCAGCTTGTCGAGCGTC
>LSIG01000146.1 GCA_001556125.1 Rhizobiales bacterium CCH10-E5
GCGGCCATGCGCAGCAGATACTGTCCATAGTCGCTTTTGGCGAGCCTTGAGCCCAGCACTTCGAGCTGAGCGGTATCGATCCATCCCTGGCGGCAGGCGATTTCCTCGGGGCAGGCGATGCGCAGATCCTGGCGGCTTTCGAGCGTGCGGACGAACTCGCTCGCCTGCAGCAGGCTGTCGGGCGTGCCGGTGTCGAGCCAGGCGAAGCCGCGTCCCATGCGCTCGACGGCGAGTTCGCCGCGCGCCAGATAGGCGCGGTTGACGTCGGTGATCTCGAGTTCGCCCCGCGGCGAGGGGGCGAGCGAGGCGGCGATCTCGACCACCTGCGCGTCGTAGAAATAGAGCCCCGTCACGGCCCAGTTGGAGCGCGGCGCCTTGGGCTTCTCTTCGATCGAGAGGGCCTTGCCCGCGGCGTCGAAGCTCACGACGCCGTAGCGTTCCGGATCGCGGACCTGATAGGCGAAGACGCTCGCCCCGCTCCGGCGCTGGCGCGCCGCGCGCATCATCGCGGTGAGGTTGTGCCCGTAGAACAGGTTGTCGCCGAGGATCAGCGCCGAGGGTTGGCCTGCGACGAAATCCGCCCCGATCTGATAGGCCTGCGCCAGTCCGCCGGGATGGGGCTGCTCGGCATAGCAGAGGTTCAGGCCCCACTCCGCGCCGTCCCCGAGCAGGCGCCTGAAATGCGGCAGGTCGTGCGGGGTGGAGATGATCAGGATGTCCCGGATCTCCGCCAGCATCAGCGTGGTCAGGGGGTAGTAGATCATCGGCTTGTCGTAGACCGGCAGCAGCTGCTTCGACATCGCCAGCGTCATCGGGTGCAGCCGCGTGCCGGATCCGCCGGCGAGAATGATGCCCTTCATGGCTGCCGTTCTCCTGCTTCTTGCTGCAGCAGCCGCCTGACGCAGGCGGCGAGCGAACCGCGCCAGGGCGGCAGCCTGACGCCATGGATCGCGGCGAGCTTCGTCCCGTCGAGCCGGGAGTTGGCCGGCCGTCGCGCCGGCGTCGGATAATCGCTGGTGGCGATGCGACGCACCGCGACGGGCGGGCGTCCATGGGCGGCCGCCTCGGCGAAGATCGCCTCCGCGAAGGAAGCCCAGTCGGCCTCCCCCTGTGCCGCCATGTGGAAAACACCGCGCAGGGCTGGATCGCCCGGCCCCGCGACGAGGTTGCGGGCCACAGACAGCACGGCGTCAGCGATGTCGAGGGCCGAGGTCGGGCAGCCGGTCTGGTCGCCGACGACGGCGACCTCGCTCCGCTCCTCGCCCAGGCGCAACATGGTCCGCACGAAGTTCCGACCGAACGGCGCATAGACCCAGGCGGTACGCAGGATGACATGGTCGGGCGTCGCCGCCGCGACGGCCTGCTCGCCGGCGAGCTTGCTGCGGCCATAGGCGGATACCGGGCCCGTCGCGTCCTCCTCGCGATAGGGCAGCAGTGAAGAGCCGTCGAAGACATAATCGGTCGAGATCTGGATCACGGGCACGCCGAGCGCGAGCGCCGCGGCGGCGACCGCGCCTGCACCGGCGGCGTTGACAGCGAAGGCCTGCGCCTCCTCGCTCTCGGCATGATCGACCGCGGTGTAGGCTGCGGCATTGACGACGATGTCCGGCCGCGCCGCCGCCAGGGCCGGAGCGATCGACTGCGGGCGTTCGAGATCGAGTTCGGGACGCCCAAGCGCGATCAGCGTCGCGCCCGCGCTGCTCGCGCGCTCGGCCAGCGCCCGCGTGACCTGACCCTGGCGCCCGGTGACGACGACCCTCACGCGAAATACCGCGGCAGCTCGGCGAGGCGTGGATGCCGACGGTCCTTGTCGGAAAGGGTCAGCCGCTCCGCCGGCAGGCCCCAGTCGATGCCGAGCGCCGGATCGTCGTAGGCGAGCCCGCGGTCATGCTCCGGCGCATAGGGCGCGCTGACCTTGTAGATCACCTCGGTGTCGGGCTCGAGCGTAACGAAGCCATGGGCGAAGCCGGCCGGCACCAGCATCTGCCGCCAGTTCTCCGCCGAGAGCTCGACCGCGACGAATTTCCCGAAGTTGGGCGAGCAGGCGCGGATGTCGACAGCGACGTCGAGGATGCGCCCGCGCGGCACGCGGATCAGCTTGTCCTGTGCGAAGGGCGGCGCCTGGAAATGCAGGCCGCGCAGCGTGCCGACCGGAGCGGAAAGCGAGTGGTTGTCCTGCACGAAATCGAGCGTGATGCCGGCCTCGGCGAAGGCCTGGCGGTTATAGGTCTCAGAGAAGAAGCCGCGATGGTCGCCGAACCGCTTCGGCGTGATGATCCTGACCTCCGGCAGCGCGGTCGCCTCGACCTGCAGCATGGTCAGTGTCCCCTCTCTACGGCCGGGGCCGCACCGGTGCCCAACCGCTCGCCGCGATAGACCCCGGAGCGGATGTCGTTCCACCAGTCCTGATGGGCGAGATACCATTCGACCGTGCTGCGAAGGCCGCTTTCGAAGCTCTGCCGCGGGGCCCAGCCGAGTTCGCGACAGATCTTGCCGGCGTCGATCGCATAGCGCGCATCATGCCCCGGCCGGTCGGCGACATAGGTGATCAACCGGGCATGCGGCCCCGCTGGATCGGGCCGCAGTTCGTCGAGCAACGCGCAGATCGCCTCGACCACCTGGCGGTTCGACATCTCGGCCGAGCCCCCGATCGCATAGGTCTCGCCGGGCCGCCCATTCTGCGCCACCAGCAGCAGAGCCTCGGCATGGTCCTCGACATAGAGCCAGTCGCGGATATTGCGGCCATCGCCATAGATCGGCAGCGGCTTGCCCTCGATTCCGTTGATGATCATCAGCGGGATCAGCTTCTCCGGGAAATGATAGGGCCCGTAATTGTTCGAGCAGTTGGTGACGAGCGTCGGTAGGCCGTAGGTATGATGCCAGGCCCGCACGAGATGATCGGAAGCCGCCTTCGAGGCCGAATAGGGCGAGGTCGGCGCATAGGCCGTCGCCTCGTCGAACAGGCCGTCCGGCCCCAGCGAGCCGAAGACCTCGTCGGTCGAGATGTGGTGGAAGCGAAAGCCCTCGCGCCGCGCACCCTCGAGCCCGCGCCAGTGCCGCAACGCCTCCTGCAAGAGCACATAGGTGCCGACGATATTGGTCTCGATGAAGGCTCCGGGCCCGTCGATCGAACGGTCGACATGGCTCTCGGCAGCGAGATGCAGCACGATGTCGGGGTCGAAATCGGCGAAGATCGCCCGCATCCGCTCGCCATCGGCGATATCCGCCTTCTCGAAGCGATAGCGCGGATCGGCCGCCACCGGCGCCAGCGAGGC
>LSIG01000147.1 GCA_001556125.1 Rhizobiales bacterium CCH10-E5
TTGGGTCTGACGCAATCTCGCTGCATCTTCGGTCACATTGCACCGATGAGGCGAGCCTGAAGCAGGTCGATCTTTCCACGGCCGTACATCTGACGTTTGACGAGCTTGAGCTTCGTGATTTGGCCTTCGGTCTGCCCGTTCGACCAAGGCGATGTGACGGCGGCGCGAACGGCCGCTTCGTCCTTTCTGACGCCGTTGCAGAACGACGCCACGAGGCTGTCGGCGGCGCGCTCCATCCATAACGGCATGCCAGCGACGGCCCTCGTACGGATCATCTGATGGAAGTCCGAGATGATCTCGCGGGCCTTCACGAGCTGCGGTAGGCCGGTTTCTATGGCTGCGATGAGAACAGTCTCTGCCTTTGAGAGCTTGTCGCGCCCATTCGTCATGAAGCGAGCGATGGTCCGGGCGGAGGGGATGCGGGCAAGGGTGCCGGCATCGGCCTTTTCGGCACGCCGCCGCCGCGTCGCCCACTCGGACACAACTCTCGCACTGCCGCGGAAGCCGCGCACCCGCATCGAGCGCCAAAGCGCTGAGGAATTGCGCTTTCCGGCGTCCCACTGTGCGTCGAGCCAAGTCAGCTGTTCCTCTAGGGAACTCTGCCGTGTCCGGAAGACTTCGGAACGCTGACCGCGGACGATGCGGCGCACCGTATCCCGCGCCAGGCAGGTGCGCTTGACGATCTGCTTGATCGGCACGCCATCGCTAAACATAGCCATGACAGCAGCATTGGTCTCTTCCCGGCGCTGGTACCCTTCATATTGCAGGCGCTCCGCGGAAGTCAGGAGAGCGGGATTGATGACCGTGGCGCCGATAACGGAGCGGATCTGACGCATGGATTTGCGAACCGCCTCCAGAAAGGCACGGCTGGCATTCTCCATCAGATGCCAGCGATCGGCGACCTGCTCTGCGGAGGGCAACGCTTTTGCCGCTGCTTCGCCATATCCGCCGCCGCGGTCGCGAGCGACGACGGTTATCGACGAATGGCGCCGCAGCCACGCCTCCGACGTCGCAGGCTCCCTGTCGGGCAGGAGCGTCACGGTCCGTCGCCGTTCGAGGTCGCAGACGATCGTGCCGTACCGGTGATTGCGCCGCCATGCGAAGTCGTCGATGCCGATCACGGTCAACGTCTCCGATGACACCTGCGCCTTACGCCTGACCACGCGCAACAGCGTATCATTGCTGACCGGGACCATCAGCCGCTTGGCGAAGCCCGCCGCCGGACGACCGCCAAGCGCCAGGCCAAGGTGATGCACGAGCATCTCCAGTCGTCCCGTCCGGCGCGACATCGGAGCCAGCACATCCTCGCCAAATCGCTCGGCGAAGATGCGACGGCCGCAGAGCACGGCATCGCACCAGAAGCGCCGAACCAGAACTTCGAGCTCGACCCGCCGGCCTGCAATCGGGAGGTCAGAGGCCCGACGCGCGTAGTGGCTCTGGACGCGTTCCGAGCGGCCCCCGCAAGACGGACACGCGCCCGAAGACGCTGACGCACGAACCGTGACGATGGCACGATCCCCGTCGATCTCAGACCGGACGACGGCAAAGCAAGGCGGTACGAGGCTGGACGGGCGGACTCCATGCTGCATTGCGCTGATTCCTTCTGGAAAGCAGCGCCAGATCACCGCTTATCTGCAGCGAGATTGAGTCAGACCC
>LSIG01000148.1 GCA_001556125.1 Rhizobiales bacterium CCH10-E5
CGGCGCTCGACAGCGTCGCCAAGGACAAAGACGACCGAACCGATGTCTGCTGCCTTCGAGACCCGCACCGACGGCGTTGCCCTGACCTCGACCGGCGAGGCGCGCGACTTCTTCGCGCTGCTGAAGCCGCGGGTGATGTCGCTCGTCATCATCACCGCCATGGCCGGCATGGCGACGGCGCCGGGCTCGGTGCATCCGGTGATCGCGTTTGCCTCGCTGCTGGCGATCGCGGTGGGCGCCGGCGCCTCGGGCTGCCTGAATATGTGGTACGATGCCGACATCGACCAGTTGATGTCGCGCACCGCCAAGCGCCCGATCCCGTCCGGCCGCGTGCTGCCCTCGGAGGCGCTGGCCTTTGGCCTGACGCTGTCGATCGGCTCGGTGCTGGTGCTCGGCCTCGTCGCCAACCTGCTGGCGGCGGCGATGCTCGCCTTCACGATCTTCTTCTACGCCGTCGTCTACTCGATGTGGCTGAAGCGCTGGACGCCGCAGAACATCGTCATCGGCGGTGCCGCCGGCGCCTTCCCTCCCATGATCGGCGAGGCCGTCGTCACGGGCGATCTCGGCCTCCATTCGATCGTGCTGTTCGCGATCATCTTCCTGTGGACGCCGCCGCATTTCTGGGCGCTGGCCCTCGTCAAGGCGGCCGATTACGGCCGCGCCGGCATCCCGATGATGCCGAACGCCGCCGGCCCGGCCGCGACGCGCCGCCAGATCGTGCTCTACACGCTGCTGATGGCGCCCGTCGCCGTGCTGCCGGCGCTTATGGGCTTTGCGGGGCTGGCCTATCTCGTCGTCTCGGTGACGACGGGCCTGGCGATGATCGTGCTGTCGCTGCGCGTCTGGCGCCGGACCGAGGGCGAGGCCGCCACCAAGGCCTGCTGGTCGCTGTTCGGCTTCTCGATCCTCTATCTCTTCGGGCTGTTCGCCGTGCTGCTGGTCGAGAACGGCCTCGGGCTGATGTGGGCGCTGCCGAAGGTGATCGGATGAGCGGGCCTCAGAAGCAGACGCCGCCGGCCGCCTTCTCGCCGGAGGACATGGCCCGGCGTCGTCGCCGCTCGATCGCGCTCGCCCTCGTCTTGGGCGGGCTCGTGGTGTTCTTCTTCGTCGTGACGCTGGTGAAGACCGGCCCCGCCATTCTCAACAGGCCGCTGTGATGGACAAGCCCGCCTCAGCCCCGCAACGCCCCCAGAACCTCGGCCGCACCGCGCTGATCTGCACCGGCGTGGTGATGGGGATGACCGGCCTCTCCTTCGCGGCCGTGCCGCTCTACGACATGTTCTGCCGTGCGACCGGCTTCGGCGGCACGCCGAAGATCGGCACCGCCGCGGCGGGCAAGATCCTCGACCGGACGATGTCGGTGCGCTTCGACGCGAACGTCGCGCCGGGGCTGGGATGGAAGTTCGAGGCCGAGAGCCCCGAGATCAAGCTTCGGGTCGGCGAGACCAAGACGGTGTTCTACAAGATCACCAACCGCACCGACCGTCCGACGACGGGCATCGCGAGCTACAACATCGCCCCCGACAAGGGCGCGGCCTTCTTCGTCAAGATCCAGTGCTTCTGCTTCACCGAGCACACGCTGCAGCCGGGCGAGAGCCTCGAGGCGCCGGTGGTGTTCTACATCGACCCCGAGATCGCCGATAAGCGCGAGCTCGACGGGCTGAAGGCGATCACGCTCTCCTACACCTATTTCCCGTCGAAATCGGGACAGCCGCTGGCCCAAAGCGGGGGCAACCCCGTCAAGGATGACGCGGGCAAGACGAACCTGTAGAGACTTGCGCTGTAACGAGCGCTGCAAAAGCCGGACGCGGAGACTGTAGATGGCCGGGGCCCATACCAAGAACCACGATTACCACCTCGTCGATCCGAGCCCGTGGCCTCTCGTCGGCTCGATCAGCGCGACTGTCATGGCGACGGGCGCCGTGATGTGGATGAAGGCGATGACGCTGGGCGGCATGAAGCTCGGCCCGCTCGTCTTCGGCATCGGGACGCTCGGCGTGCTCTACACCATGCTCTCGTGGTGGATGGATGTCGTCCGCGAGGCCGAGAAGGAAGGCCACCACACCCGCGTGGTGCAGATGCACCACCGCTACGGCATGCTGATGTTCATCGCCTCCGAGGTGATGTTCTTCGTCGCCTGGTTCTGGGCCTTCTTCGACGCCAGCCTCTTCGCCGGCGAGGCGATCAACTACACCCGCAAGGAGTTCACCGGCGGCGTCTGGCCCCCGACCGGCATCCAGACCTTCGACCCCTGGCACCTGCCCCTGCTCAACACGCTGATCCTGCTGACCTCGGGCACGACCGTGACCTGGGCCCATCACGCGCTGATCCATGGCGACCGCAAGGGCCTGAAGCAGGGTCTTTGGCTGACCGTGATCCTCGGCGTGCTCTTCACCGCCTGCCAGGTCTACGAGTACTCGCACGCCGCCTTCGCCTTCAGCGGCCACATCTATGGCGCGACCTTCTATATGGCGACGGGCTTCCACGGCGCGCATGTCGTGATCGGAACGATCTTCCTCGCCGTCTGCCTGTACCGGGCCTATCTCGGCCACTTCAAGCCGCAGCAGCATCTCGGCTTCGAATTCGCGGCCTGGTACTGGCACTTCGTCGACGTGGTCTGGCTGTTCCTCTTCGCCGCGATCTATGTCTGGGCGGCGGGCACCCCTGCGGCGCACTGAGGCAAGCCGCCATCAGAACCCTGGAAAGGCGGCCTCGGCCGCCTTTCGCTTTTCAGGAGGCCGCCATGGCCGAGGACCACGTCCATCTCCCCTCGCCCTATTCGACCGGCCTCGCCGGCCGCTGCCCGCGCTGCGGCGAGGGCAAGCTGTTCGAGGGCTTCCTGAAGCTGCGGCCGCGCTGCGTGGCCTGCGGGCTCGACTACGGCTTCGCCGATTCGGCCGACGGGCCTGCGGTTTTCATCATGCTGATCGCGGGCTTCGCCGTGCTGGGCGCGGCGCTCGCGGTCGAGATCGCCTATGAGCCGCCGATCTGGCTGCATCTGGTGATCTGGCTGCCGCTGGCGGTGATCGTCTGCCTCGCCCTGCTGCGGCCGATGAAGGGCCTCGCGGTGGCGCTGCAATATGTCCACAAGGCGCAGGAAGGCAGGCGCGAACAGTGAGCGAGACCGCCCCCTCGGCTGCCCCCTCCCCGCGCCGTCCGCGCCTGCTCTGGCCAGCGCTGCTCTCGATTCTCGGCGTCGCGATCCTGTGCTCGCTCGGCAGCTGGCAGATCGCGCGGATGAGCGAGAAGCGCGCCTTCATCGAGCGCCTGACCGCGCAGGCGGCCGGCGCGCCCGCCGCCATGCCGCCAGCCGCGAGCTGGGCTGCGCTCGACCCCGCCGCCCTCGACCTGACGCGGGTGAGCGCACGGGGGACCTTCATCGACGGGCCCTTTGCCGGGGTCCGCACCACCATCGCCGCCGGCGAGCGCGGCACGCGCCAGCTCGCCGGCTTCGGCCGCTGGATCTTTCAGGGCTTCCGGCTCGACGATGGCGGCGTCATCCTGGTCAATCGCGGCTTCGTGCCGGAGGGGCGCCTCGGCGAGATCAAGCCGGCCTCGGGCCCGGCGACGGTCATCGGCTTCCTGCGCGCAGCCGAGGCCCGCGGTTCCTTCACGCCGGCCGACCTGCCGGCGCAGCGCGAGTTCTACACCCGCGACCCCGCCGCCATCGCCGCCTCGCTCGGCTTGGGAGCGGCCGCGCCGTTCTATCTCGAGGCCGAGCGCCAGGGCGACGGGCTGACGCCCCCGGCCGGCGTCGACGCCAAGGAGCTGATCGCGCGCATCCCCGACAACCACCTGTCCTATGCGCTGACCTGGTTCGGGCTGGCGCTGACGCTGATCGGGGTGTTCGCGGCGTTCGCCTGGCAGGGGCGCAGGAAGGGCTAGGACATGGCCATGCGCCGGCTGCTGTTGCTGTGTTTGCTGCCACTGGCCGCTTGGGGCGTCTGGACCACTCTTATCTGGCCCAGCTACGAACATCGCTTGCGCATCAGCATCGCTGTCGAGACCCCCGAGGGGCTGAAGCAGGGCTCGTCCGTCTGGTCAGTCAGTTGCACCGAACCGGTCCGAGGGGGCGGCTGGAGCTTCATGACAGGCGGTTGCACAACCGTCGGCGAAGCCGTTTTTGTCGAGCTCGGTCAGGGGCGGAATCTCATAGGGCTTATGGCGCGGGGAGCCCTGGGCGACGGGGTTGATGTCTACGATATCGCCGCCGTTGCATTCGACCGACAGGGTGTCCCTAAAGACCGCTTCTGGTACCCTTATGCCCCGACCTGGTCCGGCGTGCGCGAACTGCGCGGGAACAACATTCCGACTTTGGCCAGCTTTTCCGATCTCAACGACCCGGCGACGGGCCGCGTGGTTCCCGCGACGGATGCTGGCTTCGCCGCAACCTTCGGTCCGGGTTACCGCTTGGCGTCCCTCACGCTCCAGGCTGTCCCTGTTGGCTTGTGGCCGTTCAATCTCATCGGCCTTTGGGGCACGCCGGTTACAAGAGGAATAGAAGCGCACGTGAAATGGATGGATGACCCGAACATCATCGACAATCCAGGCTGGATGAGGCTGCCGGAGATCACGCGAAACATCATTCAGGCTATGCGCAAGCCGTATCGTTAAGAAGACAGCGCCGGCACGAAAAGCCTGTCCTATGCGCTGACCTGGTTCGGACTGGCGCTGACGCTGATCGGGGTGTTCGCGGCGTTCGCCTGGCAGGCGCGCAGGAAGGGCTAGGACATCGATTGAGAAGTCGCGCCCGTCACAACAGGCCGTCATCCTGGACGAGCCGCGCAGCGACGAAGTCCGGGATCCATCCTAGGGGATCGACGCTGCTCTATGATGGATCCCGGTCGACCTCCGGTCGCCCAGGATGACGTGCCAGAGCTGGCGACAGCTGAGTGCTTCGAACAGTTCGACCGCTATCGCGTTCAAGGCTTTGCCCTCGCCGGCCGGCGGGCCTATAGCTGTCCTCACCCCGACATCACGCCAGACCACCGAGACAAGACGCCGTGCTGCATGTGTCCACCCGCGGGGAGGCTCCCGCCCTCTCCTTCTCCGATGCGCTGCTGGCCGGGCTCGCCCGCGATGGCGGGCTCTATGTGCCCAAAGCCTGGCCAACGCTGACGGCTGGCGAGATCGCCGGCTTTTCCGGCCGCAGCTATGCCGACGTCGCCGAGCGGATCGTCGGAGCGCTGGCCGATGGCGATGTCGAAGGGTCGGCGCTGTCGGCGATGATCGCCGAGGCCTATGTCACCTTCCGGCACCCGGCCGTCTGCCCGCTCAACCAGATCGGCGACAATCTCTTCGTGCTGGAGCTGTTCCACGGCCCGACGCTCGCCTTCAAGGACGTGGCGATGCAGTTGCTCGGGCGGCTGATGGACCATGTGCTGAAGCTGCGCGGCGAGCGCGCCACCATCGTCGGCGCGACCTCGGGTGATACCGGCGGCGCGGCGATCGACGCCTTCAAAGGCCTCGAGCGGGTCGATGTCTTCATCCTCTATCCGCAGGGCCGCGTCTCGGACGTGCAGCGCCGGCAGATGACGACGGTCGAGGCCGACAACGTCCATGCGGTCGCGGTCGAGGGCACCTTCGACGACTGCCAGAACCTGGTGAAGGCGCTGTTCAACCACCACGCCTTCCGCGACGAGATCGGCCTGTCCGGCGTGAACTCGATCAACTGGGCCCGCATCGCGGCGCAGGTGGTCTATTACTTCACCTCCGCCGTCTCGCTCGGTGCACCCGGCCGCAAGGTCTCCTTCGCCGTACCGACCGGGAATTTCGGCGACGTGCTGGCCGGATACGTCGCCAAGCGCATGGGGCTGCCGATCGAGCGGCTGCTGATCGGCACCAACAGCAACGACATTCTGGCGCGCACGCTCGCCACCGGCGCCTACGAGATGAAGGGCGTGCATGCCACGACCTCGCCCTCGATGGACATCCAGATCTCCTCGAATTTCGAGCGGCTGCTGTTCGAGGTACATGGCCGGGACGGTGCGGCCGTGCGGCGGCTGATGCAGTCGCTCCAGCAATCGGGGCGCTTCGAGATCGCGGCCGAGCCGCTGTCCGCCATCCGCGCCGAGTTCGACGCCACCGGCATCGACGAGGCGGCGACCTCGGCCGAGATCGGCCGGACCTGGCGCGAGGCGGGCTATCTGCTCGATCCGCATACCGCGGTCGGCGTCGCGGCGGCGCGCGGCGGGCTCGCGCGCGATCCGGCGACGCCGATGATCGTGCTCGGCACGGCCCATCCGGCCAAGTTCCCCGCCGCGGTGAAGGCGGCGAGCGGCGTCACGCCGTCTCTGCCGGCGCATCTCGGCGATCTGATGGAGCGCGAGGAGCGCTTCACCCTGCTGCCCAATGACCAGGGCGCGGTCGAGGCCTTCGTGCGGGCCAAGGCGCGGGCGGTGCGGAGCGCGGCGGCATGAGCGCGGAGATGAGCGCAGCCGGCCCGGCCGAGACGGCCGAGGTCGCAGCCAGCGGGGTTCGCGGCGCGCATGACCCCTCCGTCGGGCTGACGACGCTGCCGTCTGGCCTGCGGATCGTCTCGCAGCGCATGGACCATGCCGCCACCGTCTCGCTCGGCATCTGGATCGGCGCGGGCTCGCGCGACGAGCTGCCCCATGAGCACGGGCTCGCCCATCTGCTTGAGCACATGGCCTTCAAGGGCACGGCGCGGCGCAGCGCACTGCAGATCGCCGAGGAGATCGAGAGCGTCGGCGGCGATCTCAATGCCGCGACCTCGGTCGAATACACCTGCTACACCGCCCGCGTTCTCGGCTCCGACCTGCCGCTGGCGGTCGACATCCTCTCCGACATCCTCACCGCCTCCTCGCTCACCGAGGAGGAGCTGAAGCGGGAGAAGGGCGTGATCCTGCAGGAGATCGGCGCCGTGCAGGATACGCCGGACGATCTCGTCTATGACCGCTTCCTGCAGGCGGCCTTCCCGGACCAGCCGCTCGGCCGGCCGATCCTCGGCACCGCCGAGACGGTGAAGAGCTTCACCCCCGACGCGATCCGCGCCTATCTCGCGCGGCACTACCATGCCGGCAACATGGTGCTGGCGGCGTCCGGCGCGGTGGATCACGGGGAGCTGGTCGCACTGGCTGAGCAGCATCTTGCCGCCCTCCCCGCCAGTCCCGCCACGCCGCCCGCCCGCGAGGAGGGCCATTATCGCGGCGGCGAGGCGCGCGTCGGCAGCGACGAAGAGCAGGTCCATCTCGTGCTCGGCTTCCCGGGACAGGCCTTCAAGGACGGGGCGCATTATCCTCTGCAGATCTTCTCCTCGGTTCTCGGCGGCGGGCTGTCCTCGCGGCTGTTCCAGGAGGTGCGCGAGAAGCGCGGGCTCGCCTATGCGATCGACGCCTTCCACTGGCCCTTCTCCGATTGCGGCGTCTTCGGCATCGGCGCCGGCACGGCGCCGGAGGATGTCGGCGAGCTGATCGAGGTCGCGCTGTCCTGCCTGCGGCAGGCGGCGGAGGACACGACGGAGGCCGAGGTCGCCCGCGCGCGGGCGCAGATGAAGGTCGGGCTGCTGGCCTCGCTCGAAAGCCCCGGCGGCAAGCTCGACCAGATGGCGCGGCAGGTGCTGCTGTTCGGCCGGGCGATCCCGCGCGAGGAGCTGGCGGCGCGGCTCGACGCGGTGACGCTGGAGGATGTCCGCGCGGCGGGGCGCTCGCTGCTCGGCCACCAGCCGACGGTGGCCGCGGTCGGCCCACTCAAGGGCCTGCCTCCGGCCAAGGCGCTCAAACACCCGGCGCGGGCGGGCGCGTGACGCCATGGCGCTGTTCCGCTTCTCGACCGAGCCGCCGACACGCCCGCTGATCCGGACCGAGAACCTGATCCTGCGGGCGCCGCAGGCCTCGGACTACGCGGCTTGGTCGCTCTTGCGCATCGAGAGCCGCGCCTTCCTGACGCCCTGGGAGCCGGTCTGGAACGAGGACGACCTGACGCGCAACTCCTTTCGCCTGCGGGTGAAGCGGGCGGCGCGCGAGATCGCGTCCGACGAGGCCTATTCGCTGTTCGTGCTCGATGCCCGCAGCGAGATGCTGCTGGGCGGTCTCACGCTCGGTCTGGTGCGGCGCGGTGTCGCCCAGGCCTGCACGCTCGGCTACTGGATGGGCGCGCGCCATGCCGGCAAGGGCCATATGAGCGAGGCGGTGCGCGGCGCGCTGCGCTTCGCCTTCCAGGATCTAGCGCTGCACCGGGTCGAGGCCGCCTGCCTCCCCAGCAACGAGCCTTCGCGCCGGCTGCTCGAGCGCGTCGGTTTCCGGCATGAGGGCTTGGCCCGCTCCTATCTGCGCATCAACGGCGCCTGGGCCGATCACCTGCTCTATGCCGCGCTCGCCAGCGACCGGCTGCCGGGCGAGGGGCGATGAGCCGCGGCAGCGAAGGCTGGGGAGGCCGGACCGGCCATGCCTTGCCCTCGCCACGAGCCGCCGATAGGACTGGCTCAAGACGCCGCATGACCGTTCCCCGTACCCAATACGAGCGCAGCTTGACCCTCACCGACCGATGCCTCCGCTTCGGCCTCGCCGTCGCCGGGCTCGCGCTCTGGTTCGTTCTCGCCGCGGCCGGCCCGGCTGCCGCGGTGGAAGCGGTCCGCGTGCCCGTCGACGCGCCGGTGCTCGACCTGACCAATGTCGTCGAGCGCAACAAGTCCGATGGCGACGTCATCCAGATCTCGACCGCGCCGGGCCCCGACGGGATCGTGCGCCGCATCGCGGTCAGGGCACGCGAATCGGGCGCGCGGCCGGACTGGATCGTCTTCGCGCTGACCAATGATTCCGACGAGCAGATCGACCGGCTGCTGGTTGCGCCCTTCCACCGGCTGATCGGCTCGGGCGTGATCTGGCCGGATCTCGGCGACAGCCGCATCGAGGCCGTGACCGCCAGCCAGGGGCTCTCCCCGGAGCGCGAGGCCAGCCCCGATGCCGACGTCTTCCTGATCACGCTCGACCCCGGCACGACGGTGACCTTCGTCGCCGAGCTGAAGTCCGGCAACCTGCCGCAGCTCTATCTCTACGAGCAGGAAGCCTATCGCCAGAAGACCAACGGGCTGACGCTCTACAAGGGCATCATCATCGGCATCGCCGGCCTGCTGGCGCTGTTCCTGACGATCATCTTCGTGGTCAAGGGCGCGGTGATCTTCCCGGCCGCGGCGGCGCTGGCCTGGGCGGTGCTGGCCTATGCGGGGCTCGATTTCGGGTTCTTCCAGCGCATCTTCCCGCTGACGCCCGCGATCGAGCGGATCTACCGGGCCGGCGCCGAGGTGGTGCTGGCGGCGACGCTGCTCGTCTTCCTCTTCGCCTATCTCAACCTGGCGCGCTGGCATGTGCGCTACAGCCACGTCACCATCGTCTGGATGCTGGGGCTCGCCGCGCTTGTCGGGCTGGCCGTCGTCGATGCGCCGATGGCGTCCGGCATCGCGCGCATCTCGATCGCGGCCGTGGCGGCGGTCGGCTTCGTGCTGATCCTGCATCTCGCCACCCATGGCTACGAGCGCGCGGTGATGCTGATCCCGACCTGGTTCCTACTCGCGGTCTGGGTGACCGCGGCGGGCTTCACGGTGACCGGCCAGTTCCAGCGCGATCTGGTCGCGCCGGCGCTGCTCGGCGGGCTCGTGCTGATCGTGCTGCTGATCGGCTTCACCGTGATCCAGCACGCCTTTGCCGGCAGCGGGCTGTCGCAGGGGCTGGTTTCGGATACGGAGCGCCGTGCGCTGGCGCTGTCCGGCTCGGGAGACCTCGTCTTCGACTGGGACGTCAGCGCCGACAAGATCTTCGTCTCGCCGCAGATCGAGACGCTGCTCGGCCTGCCGCGCGGCGCGCTCGAAGGCTCGGCCTCGCGCTGGTTCGAGCACATGCATGTCGCCGACCGCGACCGCTATCGCGTCTCGCTCGACGCGGTGCTGGAGCAGCGCCGCGGCAAGCTCAATCTCGACCTGCGCCTGCGGGCGGCCGGCGGCAACTACCACTGGTTCAACCTCAAGGCGCGGCCGGTGATCGGCTCCGATGGCGAGGTCGTGCGCGTCATCGGCACGCTGGCCGACGTCACCGAGCAACGCACCGCGCAGGAGCGGATGCTGCACGACGCGGTGCATGACAACCTGACCGGCCTGCCCAACCGCAAGCTGTTCCAGGACCGGCTCTCGGCCGTCTTCGGCTTCTGCCGCGCCGACGAGACGATCCGGCCGACGGTGCTCGTCATTGACATCGACCGCTTCAAGCAGGTCAACGAATCGGTCGGCTTCTCGGCGGGGGATTCCATCCTGCTGACGCTGGCGCGCCGGCTCGGCCGGTTGCTGCGGGCGCAGGATACGCTGGCCCGCATCGGTGGCGACACCTTCGCGATGATCCTCGTCTCCGAGCGCGACCCGGAGCGCATCCTGGCGCTGGCGGAACTCGTGCGCCGTGCCGTCTCGACGCCGATCACCTTCGCCGAGCGCGAGATCCTGCTGACGCCCTCAGTCGGGCTCGCCTTGTTCGATCCGGCCCCGGCGGCGCGCAAGGACGACGCGCTGAAGAACGCCGAACTCGCCATGGCCCATGCCAAGCGCCAGGGCGGCAACAAGATCGAGGTCTTCGTGCCGGCGATGCGGACCGACCGCAACGACCGGCTGGCGCTGGAGAGCGATCTGCGCCGGGCGATCGAGCGCGGCGAGATCCAGGTGATGTATCAGCCGATCGTCCGGCTGGAAGACCGCACCATCGCCGGCTTCGAGGCGCTGGTGCGCTGGGACCACCCGCGCGAGGGCCGGCTGATGCCGGCGGATTTCCTCTCCATCGCAGAGGAGACCGGGCTGATCGTCGATCTCGGCGTCTATGTGATGGACCGCACGGCTCGCGAACTCGAAGCCTGGCAGGCGGCGCTCGAGGTCGATCCTCCGATCTTCGCCAGCGTCAACGTCTCGAGCCGGCAGCTGCTGCGCCACGACCTGCTGCACGACGTGAAGACCGTGCTGGCTCGCCGGCGCATCCTGCCCGGCACGCTCAAGCTCGAGATCACCGAGAGCCTGGTGATGGAGAACCCGGAATATGCCGCGCAGATGCTCTCGCGCATCCGCGATCTCGGCGCCGGCCTCTCGCTCGACGATTTCGGCACCGGCTATTCCTCGCTGTCCTATCTGCAGCGCTTCCCCTTCGACACGATCAAGGTCGACCAGAGCTTCGTCAGGCAGATGGGCAGCGGCAAGCCGCCGGTGATCCTGCGCTCGATCGTCCAGCTCGCCGCCGACCTGCGCATGGATGTGGTGGCGGAAGGGGCGGAGACCGAGTCGGACGCGATCGAGCTCTACCAGCTCGGCTGCCAATACGCGCAGGGCTACATCTTCGGCCAGCCGATGAGTGCGGCGGAAGCGCGAAGGCTGATGGGCGCGGCGGCGGCCAGTTCAAGCGAGGCGGCATAAAGAGCGGGCGCCATGCCCGGACCCGAGCCGAGCATGACCAGAAACCCGACCCCGGCTCTGCGCTGCCCTTCGCCTGAAAACGGCGGATGGCCTTCAGGCGTGGCCCGCCTCGCTTGAGAGGAACGCCGGGTCGATCCCGATCTTGCCGAGCGCGCGGGCGTATTTGGTCTCGACGCCGTCGTCGAACAACAGGGCCGGATCGGCGGCGCAATGCAGCCAGCCATTGGCCTGGATCTCGGATTCGAGCTGGCCGGCGCCCCAGCCGGCATATCCCAGCGCCAGCACCGCGCTCTCCGGCCCGCTGCCGATAGCGATGGCGCGCAGGATGTCGAGCGTCGCAGTCAGGCAGATGCCATCGTCGATCGGCAGCGTCGCCGATTCGAGGAAGAAATCCGCCGTGTGCAGCACGAAGCCGCGCTTGGTCTCGACCGGGCCGCCGCGCAGCACCTGCAGCTTTTCGGCCTGGCTCGGCAGCCGAATCAGCTCCTCGGAGGGGATGACGTCGAGCTGGACGAGAAGATCGGGAAAGCGCGTATCGGCGGCGGGCTTGTTGACGATGATGCCCATCGCCCCATCCTCGGAATGGGCGCAGACATAGACGACGCTGCGGCTGAAGCGCGTATCGGCCATGCCGGGCATGGCGATGAGGCACTGCCCGTCGAGATAGCTGCGGCCGCTGAGGCGCTGGTTCGAGCCGATCTTCATGACGCCATGCTAAATCAAATCCGGCGGCGCTGGAAACAGGCTTCGCGTTGCGGCAGCGTCTCTTTGCGACCGCTCGCGTCAGGATCACGCGATTGTTCGCGCCGGCATGGCGGATTTTGTCGCAATTCGCGGCTAGGTCTCATAAATGTCTGCTGTGCAACGTCTTCTCACCCTCCTCGCGGTGCTCGCCGCCGCGCTGGCGACGCCCGCCCTCGCTCAGGAAGCGGCGATGTCGCCCTGGTCGAAGGGTGACCACGCGTCGCTGCGTCTCATCGCCGGCGCGACCGCCGCCTCCGGCAAGCAGCGCGTCGGTGTCGAGATCCTGATGGCGCCGGGCTACAAGACCTATTGGCGCAGCCCCGGCGATTTCGGCGTGCCGCCCGTGTTCGACTGGAGCGGATCGACCAATATCGGCGGGCTCGATGTGCGCTGGCCGGCGCCCGAGCGCTTCGAGGACGGGAACGGCCATTCGCTGGGCTATGTCGGCGAGGTGGTGATCCCCGTCTCCGTCCAGCCGGCCGACCCGGCCAAGCCGGTGATGCTGGTGCTGAAGCTCGACTACGCCGTCTGCGAGAAGATCTGCATCCCCGTCAAGGGAGAGGCCCGCCTGTGGCTCGAGCCGGGCGTAACCTCCGTGACGTCGCCGCGGCTCGAGAGCTTTGAAGCGCGCGTGCCGGCGCCGGTGAAGCTGGGGCCGCAGAAGACGAGGATCTCCGTCCTCGAGGCGAAGCTCGACGAGGGCGCGATCGAGCCCGGCCTGCGCCTCGTGCTGCAGACCCCTCCCGAGGGCAAGGTCGAGGACGTGTTCATCGAGGGGGCTGGGATGTGGTCCTTCGGCAAGCCGACACTGAGCCTCCAGCCGGACGGCACGACGCTGGCGCTACTGCGCATCGTCGACCGGCCCAAGGGCGCGGCGGGGCCGATTCCCTTCATCATCACCGTGCGCGGCAAGCCCGCCGCGATCGAGACGCGGCTCGATCTCGACATCCCCGCCGCCAAGCCCTAATCGGTTGGCCGGGCGGCAGCTGCCGCAGGGCCTTCACGGAGAACAGGCGCGATGACCATCAAGGTGGGTGACAAGCTTCCGCAGGCGACGTTCCGGCTCATGGGGCCCGAGGGGCCAGTGGCCAAGACGACCGACGAGCTCTTTGCCGGCAAGACCGTCGTGCTCTTCGCCGTGCCCGGCGCCTTCACGCCGACCTGCCACAAGAATCACCTGCCGGGCTTCGTTGCCAAGGCGGCCGAGATCAAGGCCAAGAATGTCGACGCGATCATGGTGACCAGCACCAACGACGTCTTCGTCATGGACGCCTGGGCCAAGGCGACCGGCGGCGCCGGGCTGATCGAGTTCCTCTCGGACGGCAATGCCGACTTCGCCAAGGCGATCGGCCTCTCGCTCGACGGCTCGGGCTTCGGCCTCGGCACCCGCTCGCAGCGCTACTCGATGATCGTCAAGGACGGCGTCGTCGACAAGCTGAACGTCGAGGAAGGCCCCGGCAAGGCCGACATCTCCGGCGCCGAAGCCCTGCTCGCCCAGCTCTGAGCCCAGGCGTTTCCCTCATCGAGCCCGCGTCGCCCGCAAGGATGGCGCGGGCTTTTTGCTGGGCGGGAGGGGGGATCCGCCTGAGGCGCCGCACCGTCTATCGGCTAGTGTCGTCGCAGGAAGCTGCTGCCGTTCCGGTGGCCTGGCGGGAGTGATCGACTGTGAGAAGCGAAAAGCAGAAGATGCTGGCGGGCGAAGCCTACCGGCCCGGTGATCCGGAACTCCAGGCGGATGCCCAGCGTGCCCGCGCGTGGATGGTCCGCTACAACACCACCCTGGCGGCATCACCCGACGAGCGGCGGGTGATGCTACGCGAATTGTTTGCTCATGTCGGCGAAGGCGCCGTCGTGCGTCCGCCTTTCCATTGCGATTACGGCCAGCACATCTCTCTCGGCGATGGCGTCTTCTTGAATTTCAACTGCGTCATCCTCGACGTCGCTCCCGTGGTGATCGGCGCCCTGACGCAGGTCGGGCCCGGCGTGCAGTTCCTCACCGCCGACCATCCGCGCGATCCCGAGCTTCGGCGCGCCGGGGTCGAGAGCGGACTCCCCATCACTATCGGGGCGAATGTCTGGATCGGTGGCGGCGCGCTGATCCTGCCGGGGGTCACGGTGGGGGATGATGCCATCATCGGAGCGGGGGCCGTCGTCACCCGCAACGTGTCCGCAGGGACGACCGTCATGGGCAATCCAGCCCGACCGCGCGGCAAGGCCTGACGGGTCATTGACCTCTCTCGCCATTCGCGGCGGGAGCGCGCGACGCATGACTGCCTCGACGAGGTCACGACTGACAAAAGGGAAGGCAGGAGGCGCTGGTCGCCACGTGGCGCCATCCCACGCCCCCGCCCTGATCGATCCGATCTCGCTTCGTCATGAGACAGCCCGGCGGGGCGGCGTTAGGCTTCGCCGAGATCGCCGGAGCTAAGCCATGACTGCCCTGACCATCCGCCCCCTCGCCCGATCCGACCGCGCCGGCTGGGACCCGCTCTGGCAGGGCTATCTGACCTTCTACAAGGCGACGCTGCCGGCCGGGACCGACGACGTCACCTTCGCCCGGCTGACCGGCGGGACCGAGCCGATGGGCGGTTTCTTGGCGGAGCGCGAGGGCGCTCTGATCGGGATCGTCCACTGGGTAATCCACCGCACCACCTGGCGCGAGGCCGATATCTGCTATCTGCAGGACCTCTTCACCGCGCCCGAAGCGCGCGGCACCGGCGCGGGACGCGCGCTGATCGAGGCTGTCCGGCAGATGGCGCAGGCCAAGGGGTGCTTTCGCGTCTACTGGCAGACGCATGAGAGCAACGCGCAGGCTCAGGCGCTCTACGACAAGGTCGCCGACAAGTCCGGCTTCATCGTCTATCGCCAGCCGCTCGGCTGAAAGCTCCGGCGCGCGGGGCATGGACGCGCGGCGCGCCAGCCCCTATCCCGATTCCGGCGCCTGACGAGGCGGCGGGGATGGAGATGGCGATGCGGGCGGCGGGACTGGCATTTCGGGCGATCATCGCGCTCGCGGCGCTCAGCATGATCGGCAGCGGGCTCGTGCTGCTCGGCGAGGCCGGCACCAATCTGCTGGCGGCGGCGCGCGCCATGCTGGCGAACGACCACGCCCAGAGCACGATCTCGCTGGTGATGAAGACGATCGACGAATGCCTGTTCGCGGTCATCATCACCCTGCTCGGCGCCAAGGTGATCGCGAGCTTCGTCCTCGCGGAGCGCGTCACGGCGGGCGACGACCTGCCCTCCTGGATCCGCCCGAGCGAGATGGGCGAGCTGAAGAGCACCTTCTGCCAGGCGATCCTGGTCTATCTCATCGTCGATTTCGCGACCGACATGGCCACCGCCGACAGCAAGCTCGAACCCGGCTATCTCGTCCTGCCGGCGGCGATCCTGCTCATCGCCGCCGCGCTGAAGCTGATGCCGCATGGCGGCGCGGCGAGCGGGCCGCAGAGCGAGACGCACTGAGGGCGCTAGCCCGCGGTCACCGCCCGGGCTTGAACGGCGCCATGCCGGCGCGGGCCAGCTCGTCGGCGCGCTCGTTCATTGGGTCGCCGGCATGGCCCTTGACCCATTTCCATTCGATCCTGTGCTGCTTGAGCGCCGCGTCGAGGCGCTTCCAGAGCTCCTCGTTCTTGACCGGCTTGCGGTCGGCGGTCTTCCAGCCGTTCTTCTTCCAGCCATGGATCCAGGCGGTGATGCCCTGGCGCAGATACTGGCTGTCGGTGTGCAGCGCGACCGTGCAGGGCCGCGTCAGCGATTCCAGCGCCGCAATCGCCCCCATCAGCTCCATGCGGTTGTTGGTGGTCATCGCCTCGCCGCCGGACAGCTCCTTCTGCGTGCCCTTGTAGGACAGGATGACGCCCCAGCCGCCGGGCCCCGGGTTGCCGGAACAGGCCCCGTCCGTCCAGACCTCGACGGTGTCGCTCATCGCCTCAGCCCGTAGTCGCGCGCATCGGCGACGCGCTGATGGAAGGCGAGCTTGCGGTCGTATTCGAGCGGGTCGTGCGGCTTGACCAGCGCGCCCGGCGGCACGTTGAGCCAGTCGACCAGCCGGGTCAGCAGGAAGCGCAGCGCCGAGCCCCGGCAGAGCTGCGGCAGCGCCTCGATCTCGGGTTCCGTCAGCGGGCGCACGCTCTCATAGCCGGCGAGCATGGCCTGGCCCTTGGTCAGGTTGAAGGAGGCATCGGCCTCGAAGCACCAGGAGTTCAGGCAGATCGCGAGATCATAGGCAAAGGCGTCGGTGCAGGCGAAATAGAAATCGATCAGCCCCGAGAGCCTGTTCTTCAGGAAGAAGACGTTGTTGGGGAAGAGATCGGCGTGGATGACGCCGCGCGGCAGCCCTTGCGGCCAGCCGGCCTCATGCACCGCGATCTCGGCCGCGACGCGTCCCGCCAGCCCGGCCGACACCGTGTCGGCCGCCGCACCCGCCTGCTCGGCCAGAGGGCGCCAGCCCGGCACGGAGAGCACGTTCACCCGCTCCATGCCGAAATCGGCGCCGGCCTGGTGCAGCAGCGCCAGCCCGCGGCCGAGCTCCTGGCAATGGGTCGCGGTCGGCCGGCGCACCGACAGGCCGTCGAGGAAGGTCACGATGGCGGCCGGGCGCCCGGCGAGGCGGCCCAGCATCTCGCCGCGGCTGTCGCTGACAGGCTGCGGGCAGATCAGCCCGCGCGCGGCGAGATGCTGCATCAGCCCGAGGAAGAAGGGCAGATCATCCGGGTTCACCCGCTTTTCGTAGAGGGTGAGGATGTAGAATCCTCCAGTCGTGTGCAGCAGGTAGTTCGAGTTCTCGACGCCCTCGGCGATGCCCTTGGCGGAGAGGAGATCGCCGATGCCGTAGCGCGCGACGAACGCCGCCATCTCGTCATCGGGTACTTCGGTATAGACGGCCAAAGCTCTGCTCGCTCACTCGGCGGCTGCGGGCGCATCGCGCAATTCGCGCGGCAGCGGAAAGAAGACGTTCTCGTCGGCGGTCGAGACCGTCTCGACACGGACCTCGTAGCGCTCGGCGAAGGCGTCGATGATTTCCTCGACCAGCACCTCGGGCGCGCTGGCGCCTGCGGTGATGCCGAGCGTGCGGATCGACCCGAAGACCGACCAGTCGATCTCGTCCGTGCGCAGTACGAGCCGGGCGACCGGGCAGCCGGCGCGCTCGGCGACCTCGCGCAGGCGCTGCGAGTTCGAGGAGTTGGGCGAGCCGACGACGATCAGCGCCTCGACCTGCGGGGCGACGCGCTTCACCGCCTCCTGGCGGTTCGTCGTGGCGTAGCAGATGTCTTCCTTGTGCGGCGCGATCAGCTCGGGAAACCGCGCCTGCAGCGCCTCGACGATACCGCGCGTGTCGTCGACCGAGAGCGTGGTCTGCGTGACATAGGCGAGCGGCTGGCCGGCCGGGGGGGTGAGCGCCGCGACATCCTCCAGCGTCTCGATCAGGGTGATCGCGCCCGGCGGCAATTGCCCCATCGTGCCGATCACCTCCGGATGGCCGGCATGGCCGACGAGCAGGATGTGGCGCCCACGCTTGTGATGGACCTCGGCCTCGCGATGGACCTTGGTGACGAGCGGGCAGGTCGCGTCGATGGCGAAGAGATTGCGGGCATTCGCCTCCGCCGGCACGGATTTGGCGACGCCATGGGCGGAGAAGATCACGGGCCGCGTCGCATCCGGCACCTGCGACAGCTCCGCGACGAAGACGGCGCCCTTCCGCTTCAGCGATTCGACCACGTATTTGTTGTGAACGATCTCGTGGCGGACATAGACCGGCGCGCCATGCAGCGTCAGCGCCTTCTCGACCGCGTCGATCGCGCGCACGACACCCGCGCAGAAGCCGCGCGGGGCACAGAGCAGGATATCGAGCGGCGGCTTGGTCACGCGGGGCTCCGGTTGGACAGCGGTCTTCTTTCGGCGTGGCGCGGGCGATGTCAAGAAAGGCGGCCGGTATCGGCGTGCGGCAGCGATGGCCCTCGCCTGCCGGTACGGGAGCGCCTAGAGAAGGCGACCGATCCCCGCAGACCGCCACCCCCGGCCGGAGCCCGTCGACGCGCCATGCCAGCCGCATGCTCTGCCGTACCGAGCGCATCCGCCAGCAGGCTGCGCCCGTGACTCACCAAAGCACGCCCCAGACGGCCATCTTCGTCAGCGGCTCGCTGATGCGCCATGTCGCGGTGATGACCGGGACCGGCGCGATCGGGCTGATGGCGATCTTCGTCGTCGATCTGCTCTCGCTGCTCTATGTCTCCTGGCTCGGACGCCCCGAGGCCACCGCCGGCGTCGGCTTCGCGACGATCGTCCTCTACCTGATGATCTCGATCAATATCGGGCTGATGATCGCGGTCTCGGCGCTGACGGCCCGGGCGCTCGGCGCCGGCGAGCGCGAGGCGGCGCGGCGCATCGCCGGCTCGACGCTGGTGCTGATGGCACTCGCCGCGCTGGCCCTGACGGCGATCGCGCTGCCCGCCCTGCCCTGGTTGCTGCGCCTGCTCGGCGCCCATGACGAATCCTACCGCGTCGCGCTCTCCTTCTTGTGGATCGTGCTGCCGTCCAACGTCCTGATGGCGGTGGGCATGGGACTGTCGGGCGTGCTGCGGGCCGTCGGCGATGCGCGTCGCGCCATGTTCGTGACGCTGGGCGGCGGCCTCGCCACGGCCGGGCTCGACCCGCTGCTGATCTTCGGCTTCGGGCTCGGGCCGGACGGCGCGGCCTGGGCGATCGTGATCTCACGCGTCGTCATCGTCGCGACCGGGCTGCATGGGGCGGTGCGCGTGCACGACATCGTCGCCCGGCCGAGCGTCGCCGGTGTGCGCCGCGACAGCGCCGCCACCATGGCCATCGCCGGCCCCGCGATCCTGACCAATCTCTCCAATCCGATCGCCAACGCCGTCTTCGCCGGCATCTTCGCCCGCTTCGGCGACGGAGCGATGGCGGCACTGGCGATCATGGACCGGCTCGTGCCCGTCGCCTTCGGCGTGCTCTTCGCGCTGACCGGGGCGGTCGGGCCGATCCTGGCGCAGAACTGGGGCGCCGGACGCTTCGACCGGATGCGCGCCGGACTCACCGCCTCGGCGCAGTTCGCGATCGGCTGCGTCGTTGTCTCGGGAGTGGCGCTGGCCCTGCTGCGGGCGCCGATCGCGGCCGCCTTCGGCGCGACCGGGCTGACCGGCGACCTGCTGATGTTCTTCTGCCTCGTCGTCGGGCCGATGTGGATCTTCGTCGGCCTGCTCTTCGTCGCCAACGCCGCCTTCAACAATCTCGGCATGCCGCTGCTCTCGACGCTGTTCAGCTGGGGCCGGGCGACGCTGGGCACGATCCCGCTGGCCTGGGTCGGCGCCCACTATGCCGGGCCGAAGGGGGCGCTGGTCGGCTCGGCGCTCGGCGCGGTCGTCTTCGGCATCGTGGCACTGGTCTTCGCCTATCGCGGCATCGCCCGGCTCGAGCGACGCTCCGCCGGCGGCTGACGAACACCGGGCACGGCTTGCCTCCCCCCTTTCCGCTGTTATCGTCGGCCGTTCAGGCGGCGACAGACCGCGCAGCAGCCGGAGGCACGCCATGATGACCCTGTTCGAGATGATGCAGCAGGCCCAGAACGGCCAAGCGATGCAGAATCTCGCCCGGCAATACGGGCTCAGCCAACAGCAGACGCAAGCCGCCATCGAGGCGCTTCTCCCCGCCTTCTCGATGGGGCTGCAGCGGCAGACGCAGGATCCTTACGCCTTCGGCTCGCTGGCCCAGATGATGACCGCCTCCCCGTTCGGCCGCATCTTCGACGCCAATGGCGACGGCATTCCCGATCAGGCGCGCAGCGCGGGCACCGATGTGCTGAGCCAGATCTTCGGCTCCAAGGAGGTCAGCAACGCCGTGGCGGCGCAGGCGGCGGCGACCAGCGGCGTCGGCCAGGCGGTGCTGAAGCAGATGCTGCCGGTGATCGCCGCGATGGTGATGGGCGGGCTGACCAAATCGATGCAGAGCAGCGGCTTCGGCGGCATTCTCGGGCAGTTCGCCGAGATGATGCGCGGCCAGATGCCGGGCCTGCAACCCGCCCCGCCACCTCCGCCGCCACAGCCGGCCAACCCCATGAATCCGTTCGAAGCCATCCTCGGCAGCATGTTCGGCAACGGGCAGGTGCCCGCCGGCGGCCAGACGCAGGGGGGCGGGCCGTTCGGCGGCGGCCAAATGCCGGGGGGTCAGGCCGGCATGGACCAGATGGGCGGAATCTTTGGCCAGATTCTCACCGGCATGCTGGGCGGAGCGCAATCCCAGCCGGAGCCGGAGACCCGCACGGCGCGTCGGGCGCCTGAGCCCGAGCCGCAGGACGACGTGCCGCCGGCGGGCGCCGGGCCGGGCGCAATCGGCCTCGACGCGCTCAACCAGATGTTCGAGACCGGCCGCCAGGTGCAGGACAGCCATCAGCAGGCGATGAAGTCGATCTTCGACACGATGTTCGGCGGACCGGGCCGGCGCTGAGCCGACAAGAAAAAGGGCGGAGGCACGAAGCCTCCGCCCGCAGGAACGTGCAGCCCCAAGGGGTCAGGCGCTGCACGCAACCGTGTCGGCCACCGCCGCTCGCCGCGCGGGCGCCACCGGCTCCAACCGGGCGGGTCTGGCGGGAGCGAGCCGCTCGGCCTGCTGCACCGCGGCCTGGCGGCGCAGCGAGGCGACGCCGTGGCGGGCGCTGGAGCGCTCGGCGAGGACGAGCGAGGGGTCGGACAGCCACGAGACCGAGAGTGCGCCGTCGAGATCCGAACGGACGAGGCCGATGTCCTTGAGCCCGCGCTCGTCGAGCTCGCCCAGGCGCATCACCTCCCGGCGATGGATCAGGGCTTTGACGATGGCATTCACCGGCCGCAGCGTGAGGGTCGCGACACGCGCGGCACCGACCGAAACGGACGAGAGCGACTTCGTGGCGAAGGTCATGAGCAGCATGACGGCCTCCTGTGGACGGATGAGAGCGGGCATCGCGCTGCAGCCTGGACGCACCGTTTGGCTGAAGCGGATGATGCAAAGAGCCTAGCTTTCGACTGGTCATCAGCCAAACGAATGGTTATGATACCTCACAACACGGATATTGATGATCCATCCGCGAGGGTTTTCGATGGCCCATGTCCTCGACGCCGACCAACTCAAGACCTTCGTCGCGATCGCCGATACCGGCTCCTTCACCCGCGCGGCAGAGATCGTGTTCAAGACCCAGTCGGCGGTGTCGATGCAGATGAAGCGGCTGGAGGAGCGCGTCGGCCGGCCTCTGTTCGGGCGTGACGGGCGCCATGCCAAGCTGACCGAGGATGGCGAGCGCCTGCTCGACTACGCCCGGCGGATCGTGCGGCTGAACCTCGAATGCGTCGCGAGCTTCGCCGATGCCGACCTCAAGGGGCGCATACGGCTCGGCGTGCCGGACGATTACGCCGACCGCTATCTGCCCGAGATTCTGGCGCGATTCGCCCGCTCGAATCCCCGCGCCGAGGTGACGGTGGTCTGCGAACCGACGCCGATGCTGGCCGAGCGGATCGCCACCGGCGACATCGATCTCGCGATCATCACCCATGTGGAGAGCCGCGGACAGGGCGAGATCATCCGCATCGAGCCGCTTCTCTGGGTCACCTCGGCGCGGCATGGCGTGCATGAGGAGGACCCGCTGCCGCTGGCGCTGGGGCGGCCGAACTGCAACTGGCGGCAGGCGGCGGTCGACGCGCTGGAGAACAAGGGCCGGCGCTTCCGCGTGCTCTATGCGAGCTGGAATTCGACGGCAGTCGGCGCGGCGGTCGTCGCAGGGCTCGCCGTTTCCGTGTTGCCGGAGAGCGCCGTCCGGCCAGGCATGCGGATTCTCGGCCCGTCGGAGGGGTTCGCGACGCTGCCCTCCTGCAAGATCGGGCTGCTGCGCACGCGCTTCGACCCCTCGGTGCTGTCGAATGCACTGGCCGAGCACATCATCCAGAGCCTGGACAATCTGGCGAGCTTCAAGACCGCGGCGGAGTAACGCCGGTCTGCACCTTCAGCCCTTGAAGCCGGCGGCCGTCAATTCGAGCAGCGCCTTCAACCTGTCGCCCATAAGGGTTGCGCCCGCGATGATTGCCAGCGACACTAGGGTGGCGATGAGGCTGTACTCGATCGCCGTTGCACCGCGCTGGTCGCGGGCGAATCTTTTCATGAGGGCGCGGAGCGTCTGCATCGCGCCAGCATGCGAGGCAATCTCCGCAATCCGGTTAACGCCCTGCGCGACATTTGCTAGATCGCCCGCGTTTGACGGTTATAGTTTAAACTCCGTAAACAGCGGCGCGATCTCGCCGCCCCATTCTGTCTCGAACCGGGCCGCGAGATCCTGCGCCACCGTCCTGTCGGCTGCGACGAGCGCCTCGAGCGGATCGAGGAAGCCCGTCTCGTCGGCCCCTTCGCCATTGCGGCGTGCGCGACGCGCCAGCCCGGCGCGCGACTGGGCAAGCACCTCGCGGGCGATCTCGCGCAGTTGACGCCTGGCGATGGTGGCGGCGAGGCCCTCTCTCGGCACGGCGTCGCGCAAGGCCTGGCGCTCCTCTGCACTCCAGCCCTTCACGATCTCCCATGCGGCGTCGAGCGAGGCAGGGTCATAGAGCAGGCCGACCCAGAAAGCCGGCAGCGCATTGAGCATCTCCGGCGGCCCGGCATCGGCGCCTCGCATCTCGAGGAACCGCTTCAGGCGCACCTCGGGGAAGAGCGTCGAAAGATGGTTGGCCCAGTCGGAGATCGTCGCCTTCTCGCCGGGAAGCTGCGCGAGCTTTCCCGCCAGAAGGTCGCGGAAGGAGCCGCCTGCGACGTCGTGATAGGTGTCGCCGCGCTTGACGAAATACATCGGCACATCGAGCGCCCAGTCGACATAGGCCTCGTAGGACATGCCATCGTCGAAGGCGAAGGCGAGCATTCCGGAGCGGGCGGCGTCGGTGTCGCGCCAGATTTCGGAGCGCATCGACTGGAAGCCGTTGAGCCTGCCTTCCGTGAAGGGCGAGGACGCGAAGAGCGCCGTTGCAAGCGGCTGCAGGGCGAGCGAGACCCTCAGCTTGCGGACCATGTCCGCCTCGCTGGCAAAGTCGAGATTGACCTGGACCGTGCAGGTCCGGAACATCATGTCCAGGCCGCGCGAGCCGACCTTCGGCATGTAGTTGGCCATGATCTTGTAGCGGCCCTTGGGCATGACGGGCGTCTGGGCGCGCGTCCAGAGCGGCGAATGCCCGAGCGAGACGAGGCCGATGCCGTGCTCCTGCGCCACGGCCTTGACGTCGCGCAGATGGCCGGCCAGTTCCGCCGCGGTCTCGTGCAGGGTTTCGACCGGTGCGCCCGAGAGTTCGAACTGCCCGCCGGGCTCCAGCGAGATCGCGCCGCCGCCATCGACCCCGGCGAGGCCGATGATGTGGCCGGCGTCCATGATCGGCTCCCAGCCGAGCTTCGCCTGCATGCCCTCGAGCAGATGGCGGATGCCGCCGGCGGCCGGGCGACCGCCGGATGCCGCCCGGCCTTCATAAGGGACGGGTGCGAGGTCGTCGCTGTAGAAGGGGAACTTCTCGTGTTCGGTGCCGAGACGGAAGGCGGAAGGTGGTTTCTCCCCCGCTGCGATCCAGGACACCAACTCGTCCTTGGAACCGATCGGGGTGGAGTCGGACACGTCGCGAGCCATGGGCGCTCCGGCAGAAGAACAGGACGGCCAGATTGCCGTCCATGTCTCGGGACATGGGGGCTCGGGCTCCGGGAGCGCCAGACATAGGCGAGCCGCGAACGCTCGACAACGACCCTCGCCGCGCGTTGGCGGATGAGGGGCGAACGCAAGGCGCAGAACGGAGCGGCCCCGGGTCGTGCCCTAGGCAGCGCCGCCCCGGCGGGCCCAGCCGGTGCGATCGAGCCGCGTTTCGGAGGCGATCCAGTCGACCACGGCTGCAAGCCCGGCATTCTGCCCGCCGGATCGGCCGCGGGCCTCCTCGAAAACCGCAAGTTGAACATCGGCACTGGTGCCGTTCGTGACGATGTCGTTGCAGAGGGAGAGCTCTGCCTCGCAGCCCAGAGCACAGGCATCATCCGCGAGGCGGCTGACCAGATCGCCGAGAAGGACGGGGACACTGCGCATGCTGCGGCTCGGCTCGTCGATCAGCCCGCCATGGATGCCGTAGCGCTGGGCGCGCCAGAGGTTCTCGCAGGCGATGGCACGCGAGGCGGGCGTCAGATCGGCATTGAGCCCGGGATGGCGCAGGAGATGCCGGACGAGGCAGCGATAAAGCGCGACGATGGCGAGCGTATCGTTCAGCCGCGTGCAGGAATCGGCGATGCGCAGCTCGAGGGTCGGATGCTTGTCGGAGGGTCGGATCGCCCACCAGAGATAGCTGCCATCCTTGATCGCGCCGGCCGCAATCATGATGTCGAGATAGGCCCGGTAATCCGCCGGATCGGCGAAGAGGTCCGGCAGGCCGGTGCGCGGCAGCTCGCCATAGGCGGCGAGCCGATAGCCCATCAGCCCGGTGCGGCGCCCCTGCCAGAAGGGCGATGAGGTCGAGAGGGCAAGGATGACCGGCAGGAACGGCATGATCCGCGCCATCAGCCGGATGCGCTCGTCCTCTTCGGCGACCTCGACATGGACATGCAGGCCGCAGAGCTGGTTGCGGCTGCCGAGCATCTGCAGATCGCGCATCAGCGTGTCGTAGCGCGCGGCTTCGGTGGCGCGCTGGCGGGACCAGGCCGCGCTCGGATGGGTGCCGCAGGCGAGCAGCAGCATGTCATGCTCCAGCGCGAGACCCGCCAGCCCTGTGCGCAGCCGTGTCAGGGACCGCCGCGCCTCGTCCATCGTCCGGCAGATCGGCGTCGCGACCTCGATCTGCGACTGCAGCATCTCGCGCTGGACCTCCTCGGGAAAGGCGCGCTGGGCCGATTCGATGAAGGCGGCGGAGACCTTGCGTCCGATCCCCCGCGTAACCGCGTCCGCCAGAAAATACTCTTCCTCGATGCCGAAGCGGCCCTCGTTGCTCATGCGCTCATCCTCGTGGCGGACCTTGGGCCCGGTCGCCGAGCCATCGCGGCGAGACCCGACCGGCGGGCGCGCCAGACTGCGCTCGATTGAGTCGAGAATGCGTCCCCCATGACCGGCCAAACGTTGCAGGGGCAGCGGCGTTCCGCGAATCAGCCGCGCGGCCAGTCGCCCAGCACGGCCTGGACGAGCGCGAGAGCGGCCACGGCGGCCGTGTCGGCGCGCAGGATGCGCGGACCGAGCGAGATCGCGAACGTGTTGGGCCGCGCCATGATGAGGCGCCTCTCCGCATCGTCGAAGCCACCCTCCGGGCCGATCAGCACGGCGAGCGGGCCCGGCTTCGCCTTGGCGAGGGCGGCGACAGGGCTCTCCTGTGCCAGCGCCTCGTCGCAGAAGACGAGGAGCCGGTCCGGTTCGAGCGCGGCGAGCGCGGCCTCCAAACCCTGTTCGGCGCGGATATCGGGAAGGCTCAGGATGCCGCACTGCTCCGCCGCCTCGACGGCATTCGCGCGCATCCGGTCGAGATTCAGCCGTGAGACCTGGGTGCGGCGGGTGAGCACGGGCTGGATGACGCCCGCCCCCATCTCCACGGCCTTCTGCGCCATGTAGTCGAGCCGGGCATGTTTGAGAGGGGCGAAGAGATAATGCAGATCGGGCGCGGCCGGCTGCGGCTTCGTCTGCCGCAGCAATGTCAGGCTCGCCTGCTTGCGCCCCTCCACCGCGATCGCGGCCAGCCATTCGCCGTGACGGCCGTTGAAGACGAGCACGGTTTCGTCCTGCTTCATCCGCAGAACCGATATGAGATAGTTCGCCTGTTCCCGCGCGAGCGGAAGACGATAGCCATCGGCCAAAGCCGGCTCGACGAACAGCCGGTAGCGCGCGAAATCGGGGATGGTCATGGCTCGAGCGCTGTCCTCTCGGCGGCGGATCGCACCCTTCGCGACCGTCGCTGGCCGGTCATCCACGCCAAAACCGCCACAATCCACCGCTAACGGCAGCTCTAACCGGCAGCCGGCAGCTCCGGCGCGCAAAGGTTCTTGGCGCTAACACGACGTTGCTGTTAAGGAAACCGCGAGGGGCCGGACTGCCCCCGCAGGATGTGGAGCGGAAACGAGATGCGGCGCAGTTTGGCTTCCGGAGTGATCGCGACGATGGGCCTCGCGGCGGCCGCGCTGCTCGACGCCGCCCCGGCCCGCGCCCAGGCCTCCGGCTGCGAGAAGATCCAGGCGCTGCTGCAGGAGCGGCAGTCGCTCGTCGCCTCGCTCAACGCCGCCCAGAAATCCAAGCGCAAGCTGACGCCACAGCAGGCCTGCAGCACGATGACCAAGCTGGTCAGCAACGGCGCGACCACGGTCAAGTTCGCGACCGATAACCAGGACTGGTGCCAGATTCCGCCCTCCTTCATCGAGGGCATGAAGGCCGACAACCAGAAGGCTGCCGGCATCCGCACCCAGGCCTGCAACGCGGTGAAGCAGCAGGCCGAGATGATGCGTCGCGCGCAGCAGCAGGCGCAGGGCGGCGGCAACCCGTTCGGCGGCGGCGACGCCATCACCGGCGGCGGCATGCGCATTCCCCAGGGCGCTCTCTAAGCCCGGCGCCCGGCCATGGCGGGCCCCGGACACTCGGCCCCGGCACCCGACGCTCCGCTCCCGGACGCGCTGCGCGGACATTGGGTCGATACCAGGGCGCCGCGCCGGCTGCGGCCCTTCCTCAAGCTCGCGCGCATCGAGCGGCCAATCGGCTGGCAGCTCCTTCTCCTGCCCTGCTGGTGGTCGGCGGGGCTCGCGGCGATCGCCTCCGGCGCGCCTTTTCCGAACCTCTGGCACTGCCTGCTCTTCCTGATCGGCGCGGTGGTGATGCGCGGCGCGGGCTGCACCTTCAACGACA
This sequence comes from Rhizobiales bacterium CCH10-E5, assembly GCA_001556125.1. Taxonomy (GTDB): domain Bacteria; phylum Pseudomonadota; class Alphaproteobacteria; order Rhizobiales; family Beijerinckiaceae; genus Allobosea; species Allobosea massiliensis. The sequence continues at coordinate 27,000 of LSIG01000148.1, forward strand.
TCGTCGACCGCAAGCTCGACGCGCAGGTGGCGCGCACGCGCGGACGGCCCCTCCCCTCGGGCCAGGTCACGGCCAGGGCCGCGGCGCTGTTCATGGTGGCGCTGTCCTTCGTCGGGCTCGCGGTTCTGCTGCAGTTCAACCGCTTCACCATCGTCGCCGGCATCGCCTCGCTCGCAATCGTCGCGATCTACCCCTTCATGAAGCGGATCACGAACATGCCGCAGTTCGTGCTGGGGCTGGCCTTCTCCTGGGGCGGGCTGCTCGGCTGGAGCGCGGTGTTCGGGCGGCTCGATGCGCCGGCCTTGCTGATCTATGCGGCAGCGGTCGCCTGGACGGTCGGCTACGACACCATCTACGCGATGCAAGATCTGGAAGACGACGTCATCGCCGGCATCAAGTCGAGCGCGCGCTATTTCGGCGATCACGGGCGCGAGGCGATCGCGCTGTGCTTCGCGATCACGGTGGTGCTGGCGGGGCTCGCGGCCTGGACGGCCGGCGGCGGAGCGCTGGCCTTCGCCGGGCTTGCGGCCTTTGCGGGCCATCTCGCCTGGCAGGTTTCACGGCTCAAGGGCGCGAGCGCGAAGGTCGCGCTCTCCCTCTTCCGCTCGAACTGGCATGCCGGATTGCTGCTGGCGGCAGGCTTCGCGCTGGACGCGCTCAGCCGCTCCCTTTTCTGATCTCAGTCGGTCAGGCGCTCACCGGCCACGACGACCGGACGTTCCGCGAGTTTGCCGGTCTTGCGCCGCACGAGGAAGCGCGGACGCCGTCCGTTTAGGAAGGCATAGCGCCGCCTGACCCGGATCGGGCCGAGCGCGAGCCGGCCGATCTGCGGAAAGGGCTGCGAAATCTCGCCATCGCTGGTCTCGAGCAGCAGCGGCATGCCGCTGGACCGACCGCAGTCGCGCCAGAGCGCCACCGCCTCGTCGCCATCGACGGTCGCGATCGTGATCGAGCGGCCGTCACCCGCCGTCAGCGCGAGCTGGAAGAGCTGATCCTCGCCTGCCCGATTGGCCAGGCGCAGCGAAACGCCACGCCAGCCCGCGGAACCCCGCAGGATCCGGACGGAGCCGATGCGCTCGATACGCGGCGTATCCGGCTGGGCCGCAGCGGCCTCGCGGGGGGTGATCGTCGGGTCGGTCGTACCGCCGGGGCCATTCGGTGCGAAACCGAACTCCCCGGCGGCCGGCGTGACTCTGGCCATGGGTTTGACGCCTCTCTGTAATCCCTGCTGCATCGGAGCCCTCTGTGTGGTGCGGGGCTCTCGTGCTTGCCGGGCGAGATTGCGTCTCAGCTCTCTCCGAGCGCTTAAGCGGTTGGGTTAAGGGAGCGTGTCGGGGCCGTTCCAGGGCCTTCCATGGCGTGTTTCCTGCATGATGATTGACGGAATCTTTCGTCTCCGGGGCGCATTTTCGCCTTGAAGCAGGCCTTTGCCCTCCGTAGGGAACGCCCATGAGCACGCCTCCGCTACCCATCGCACCGGATCTCCTGAAGGCGGTGCGCGAAAGCTGCCTGGAAGCCGGTGCCATCGCCACCGACCTGTTCCGCCCCGGAGCGAAGACAGCCGCACGGACCTGGTCCAAGAGCGGCGGCTCGCCCGTCACCGAAGCGGATATCGGGGTCGATACCTTCCTGCGCATCCGTCTCTCGGCGTTGCTGCCCGAGGCCGCCTGGCTCTCGGAGGAAACGGTGGACGATGCGCTGCGGCTGTCGCGCCGCTTCGTCTGGGTGGTCGATCCGATCGACGGCACGCGCGCCTATATGAGCGGCCTGCCGGACTGGGCGGTCTGCGTCGCGCTGCTCGACGAGGGCGAGCCGATCCTCGGTGTCGTCCATGCTCCGGCGAGCCACGCCACCTACACGACCCTGCGCGGCGGCGGTGCGCAGAAGAACGGCGGCACCATCAGCACGACTCCCGTGTCCCGCCTCGGCGAGGCGCGCATCGCCGGCCCCAAGCCGATGCTCGACGCGCTGGCACGGATCGAGCCCTTCGAGCCGGTTGACAAGATTCCCTCGCTGGCGCTGCGGCTGGCGCGCATCGCCGACGGCTCGATCGATGCCGGCCTGATCTCGGCGGACGCTCGCGACTGGGACCTCGCCGCCGCTGACCTGATCCTGCGCGAGTCGGGCGGGACGATGAGCGGCGGGGCCGGCGAGGCGGTGGTCTACAACCGGGCGACGCCGGTGCATGGCGTGCTCGTCGCCAGCGGCAACGGACTGTCCGCGCCGCTGCTCGCGGCGATGCAGCGGCTGCGCGAGGCCCAATCGCAGCGTCTTTGACCTCGCTTCAGGCCGTCGACCGTCACGGATGCGCACTGGCGGACCATGCGGCACTCGCGCCGCGGGCCCGGATGGCTTAACAGGTGGCGCGCTGCACCTGCGGCGATTGCGGTGCACCATGCTGGAGGGATCGATGGCGGCCGAGCCGGAACAGAAACAGCTACTCCACCTCGTCTTCGGCGGGGAACTCAGCTCTCTTGAAGGCGTGACCTTCAAGGACCTGTCGAAGCTCGACGTGGTCGGCGTCTTCCCGAACTACGCCACCGCCCACACCGCCTGGAAGGCGAAGGCGCAGGCCACGGTCGACCAGGCGCAGACGCGCTATTTCATCGTGCATCTGCACCGCCTGCTCGATCCCGACACCTGAAGGGCTCGACAGCGGCTTCATGGGCTTCTCGATTCTCAAGACGCGCGTGGCGCAGGAGGTGCTCGGCCGGATGCTGGCCGGGTATCTGCGCCTCGTGAAGCGCACCAACCGCTTCGTCGTCGAGCCGGCGGACGTCTATGAGCGCGTGCGCCCGGAGCTGCCGCTGATCATCGCGATGTGGCACGGCCAGCACATCATGATCCCGTTCTCCCGGCCGGACTGGATGCCGGCCTGCTCGCTGGTCTCGCGGCATGGCGATGGCGGCTTCAATGCCGTGGCGCTGCGCCAGCTCGGCATCGGCGCGATCCGCGGCTCGGGCGCGCTCGGCAAGAAGATCCGCGAGAAGGGCGGCGCCAGCGCCTTCCTCGCCATGCTGAAGCGGCTCAAGGCCGGCGAGACGATGGTGCTGACCGCCGACATTCCCAAGCGCGCCCGCATCGTCGGGCCGGGAATCATCCAGCTCGCGCGGGCCTCCGGGCGGCCGCTGCACCCGATCGCGGTGGTCACGAGCCGGCGCATCGACTTCAACAGCTGGGACAGGGCCTCGATCGGCCTGCCCTTCGGACGCGGCGCCATCGTCGTCGGCGAGGCGATCCATGTCGCGCGCGAGGCGGACGAGGTCGCCTGCGAGGCGGCGCGGCTGGCGCTGGAAGCCGGCCTCGACGCCGTCCATGCCCGCGCCTATGCGTTGGTCGGCGCGCAGGACCCGGGCGCCGGGCTGAGGCAGGCGCGGCTCGCCGCCGAAGGCGCAGCGCCAGGGGCAGCGGCATGAGCGGCAAGGGCGCGATCCTCACCGGCTACCGGCTGCTGACCGGCCTGCTGGAGCCTGCTGCGGCGGGACTGCTGGTCTGGCGCCGCCGCCGCGGCAAGGAAGACCCGACGCGCCTCGCCGAGCGGCGCGGCTATCCGGGCGTGCGCCGTCCGGACCGGCCGCTGGTCTGGCTGCACGGTGCCAGCGTCGGCGAGACGGTGACGCTGCTGCCCCTCGTCGCCCGCTTGCAGAAGCGCGGCCTGACCGTGCTCGTCACCTCCGGCACGGTGACCTCGGCCAAGCTGCTGGCGGCGAGGCTGCCGGCCGGCGTGATCCACCAATATCTCCCGCTCGACGTGCCGCGCTACATGCGCCGCTTCCTCGACTACTGGCAGCCCTCGCTCGGGCTGATCTGCGAGTCCGAGATCTGGCCCAACCTGCTGATCGAGGCGCGCAAGCGCGAGGTGCCGCTCGTCCTCGTCAACGCCCGGATGTCGGAGCGCTCCTTCGCGCGCTGGTACAAGGCGCCGCAGACCTCGCGCTTCCTGCTGTCCTGCTTCGAATCCTGCCTCGCCCAGTCGCAAGGGGACGCCGAGCGGCTGGCGCAGCTCGGCGCACCACGCGTCAGCGTCGCCGGCAACCTGAAGTTCGACGTGCCCGCCCCGCCGGCCGATGCCGACACGCTGGCCATCCTCGACGGGCTGACGACGGGACGCCCGATCTGGGTGGCGGCGAGCACGCATCCCGGCGAGGAGGAGCAGGTCATCGCCGCCCATCTCGGGATGAAGCCCTATCTGCCTAACCTGCTGACGATCATCGCGCCGCGCCATCCGCAGCGGGGCGTCGAGATCGAGGCGCTGGCCGAGGCCAACGGCATCGCCCTTGCGCGCCGGGCCGCGGGCCAACTGCCGGAGCGCTGGGCGGAACTCTATATCGCCGACACGGTCAACGAGCTCGGCCTGTTCTACCGCCTCTCGCAGGTGGCCTATCTCGGCGGCTCGCTGGTGCCGATGATCGGCGGGCACAACCCGATCGAGCCCGCCAAGCTCGGCTGCGCGCTGCTGCATGGGCCGTTCGTCCACAACAACGCCGAGATCTTCGCCGCTTTCGACCAGGGCGGCGGGGCGCGCGAAGTCGCCGACGCTCAGGCGCTGGCGGGAGCCGTGCATCGCTGGCTGAGCGATCCCGCCAGCGCGCGCCAGGCGGCGCGGGCGGCCGCACAGACGAGCGGCGAACTGGGCGGCGCGCTCGGCCGCACGATCCAGGCGCTGGAACCGCTGCTGATGCGGATCGCACTCGGCCAGCGCGACGGCGCGGCCTGATGCGGGCGCCCGCCTTCTGGTGGCGCCGTCCGGGCCTGCTCGCCGGGCTGCTCGCCCCCTTGGGCTGGCTCTATGGCGCGATCACGCTGCAACGGATGCGGCAACCCGGCACTGATTGCGGCATCCCGGTGATCTGCGTCGGCAATTTCGTGGCCGGCGGGGCCGGCAAGACGCCGACCGCGATCGCGATCGCCGGGCTGCTGGCCCAGCGCGGCGAGACGCCCTTCGTGCTGATGCGCGGCTATGGCGGCAGCCTGCCCGGCCCGGTCGAGGTCCATCCCGAGCATCATGCCGCCCGTGCCGTGGGCGATGAGCCGCTGCTGATGGCGCGCCATGCCCGCACCGTGATCGCGCGCGACCGCGTCGCCGGCGCGAGCCTGGCGCGGGCGTTCGGCGCGAGCGTGATCGTGATGGATGACGGGCTGCAGAACCCGGCGCTGACCAAGCGGCTGAGGCTCGCGGTGATCGATGGCGCCTCGGGCGTCGGCAACGGCCTGTGCCTGCCGGCCGGCCCGCTGCGCGCGCCGCTGGCGGAGCAACTCGGCGAGGTCGATGCCGTGCTCGTCATCGGTGCGGGCGAACCGGGCGCGGCAGTGGCGGCGGCCGCCGCGGCGCGGGGCGTCCCGGTCCTGCGCGCGCGGCTCGACCCGGACCCGGCCGCGGTCGCGCGGCTCGCGGGCCAGGCGGTGCTGGCGGTCTCGGGGATTGGGCGACCGGCGAAGTTCGCGGCGACGCTGCGCGAGGCGGGGGCGCGGATCGTGGCGGAGCGCGCCTTCGGCGATCATCACGCCTACAGCCCCGCCGATGTCGAGAGGCTGGTGGCGGAGGCCGCGCTCTATGACAGCCTCGTCGCTACCACCGAGAAGGACTTGGTGAAGCTCGCGCCGATCTGGCCGGATGCAGAGCGCGGCCGGTTGCTGCCCGTGCCGGTCAAGCTCGCCTTCGATGCGCCGGAGCCGATCGCGGCGCTGCTTGCGGGCGCGACCGGCTCAGGGGCGGGCGCCGCGCCTTAGCCGCAGCTGCACGGCCTCGGGCGAGGCATAGGCCTCCTGCCAGTCGACGGACCAGTAGCGCAGCTCCTCCAGGCGGATCGGAACTCCCGTCACGGCGCAGCGAACGAAAGCGCCCGGACGCACGACGCGAAACTCGCCATGGCCGTAATCGAGGGCCGCTTCGGGCCCCGGCACCGGGGGGCGATCGCTGATGTTCATGACGATATATCTAAACCGTTGATCCGAGCGCGCAATGCCGGGATAATCCCGTCCCGTGATAGCGCTGCGCCCGACGAAGTCCAGCCTCGTGATTGCCTGCGTCGCGCGCCTCGCCGCGGCGATGGCGGCGCTGTCGCTGCTGGCAGGGGCCGCGCTGGCCGGCGGCTACGAGCGTGTGCGCCTGCCGAGCTATGACGGCGATCTCGACGCCGTGCTCTACCGCCCCAAGGGGCCGGGGCCGTTTCCGGCCGTCGTCGCGCTGCATGGCTGCGGCGGGCTGTTCCGCGAGAACGGCAAGCTCTCGCTGCGTCATTCCGACTGGGGCGAACGCCTCGCCGCCGAGGGCTATCTGGTTCTGATGCCGGACAGCTATGGCTCCCGCCGGTTGGGCTCGCAATGCGGCATCAAGGAAATGACGGTGCGCGCCAGCCGCGAACGGGTGGCGGACGCCGCCGCCGCGCGCCATTGGCTGCAGATGCGCGGCGACGTTCGCCCGGACCGGATCGCCCTGCTCGGCTGGTCCGGCGGCGGCTCGACGGTTCTCGCCGCGGCCCGCAAGGACCGCCGCCCGGCCGACGAACAGCCGGATTTCGCGCGCGCCATCGCGTTCTACCCGGGCTGCCGGGTGCAATCCGAATCCGCGAGCTTCGCAGCGCGCCTGCCCCTGCTGATGCTGATCGGCGATGCGGACGACTGGACCCCGCCCGGCCCCTGCGACTATCTCGCCAAGGCCGCGAAGGCCCGCGGCGAGAAGGTCGAGATCGTGATCTATGCCGGCGCGCTGCATGATTTCGACCACCCGCGTCTCGAGGTGAAGGAGCGCAGCGACATCGCCTTCTCCGCCACCGGAACCGGCAAGGCCACGGTCGGCACCAATCCGGAAGCGCGCGAGGATGCGATCAAGCGGGTTCGGGCGTTCCTGAGCGGTCTCTGATTCAGCCGATCAGAACAGATCGCCCTGCCCCGTCTTCGGCCCCTCGCGCCGGGCGGGACGCGCCGGACGGGCGGGCCCCTCCCCACTACCGGCCACGACCACGCCGAAGCGTCCGCCCGCGACCTGCACGCCCAAGGCCTGGCCCGCGCGCAGCTGCCCCGGGTCGCGGATGACGGCCCCCGCCTCGTCGCGCACCAGCGCATAGCCGCGCGCCAGCACCGCCTCGGGACCGAGTGAGGCGAGCAGCGATACGGAGGAGCGCCAGCGGTCACGCCGCCGCGCCACGGCCTGCGAGAGCGCCCGATGCAACCGTGCCTCCAGGGCCGGCAGCCGCTCGCCACGCAGGATGACGCCCCGCGCCAGCGCCCTTGCCCCGCGTTGCTCGAGCTCCTGCAGTCGCCGCCGAGCATCCGCGATGCGCCGGCTCTCGGCCGAGAGCGCCGTGTTGCGGGCCTGCGCCAGCACGCGCCCATAGCCGCCGAGCTTTGCCCGCAAGGCCGCCAGCCTCGCCATCGGAGACTGCCGCGCGAGGCGCTGGGCGGCGAGGCCGAGCTTCTGCTCATGCACCCGGGCGTTCCGCGCCAGCGCCGGCGCCAGCCGCGCAGCCGCGAGATCGAGCCGCTGGCGCGGGCCCGACAGCACCGCTTCGGGGCCGGGCAAGGCGCGGGCGAGCGCGCGCAGGTCGCTGCGGCGGCGGTCGGAGAGGCGGCGCATCGCGCCGGCCTGGCGGCGCGCGAGATCGGCGACGAGGCTCATCAGCTCGGCGCGCACCGGCACGACCTTCTCGGCCGCGCCGGTCGGGGTGGGAGCGCGCAGATCGGCGGCGTGGTCGATCAGCGTGACGTCGGTCTCGTGGCCGACGGCGGAGACGAGCGGGATCAGCGAGGCGGCCGCCGCGCGCACCACGATCTCCTCGTTGAAGCCCATCAGGTCTTCGAGCGAGCCGCCGCCGCGCGCGACGATGATGACGTCCGGCCGCGGAATGCGCCCGCCCTCCGGCAGAGCGTTGAAACCGGCGATGGCGGCAGCGACCTCGGCCGCGCTGGTCTCGCCCTGCACCCGCACCGGCCAGACCAGGACATGGCGGGGAAAACGATCCTCCAGCCGGTGCAGGATGTCGCGGATGACGGCGCCGGTGGGCGAGGTGACGACGCCGATGACGCGCGGCAGATAGGGGATGAGCTGCTTGCGCTCCTGGGCGAACAGCCCTTCGGCGGCCAGCTTGCGGCGGCGCTCCTCGAGCAGCGCCATCAGCGCACCGATGCCGGCGGGCTCGAGCGAATCGATGATGATCTGGTAGCTCGACTTGCCGGCGAAGGTGGTGATCTTGCCGGTGGCGATGACCTCCAGACCTTCCTGCGGCCGTGTCTTCAGCCGGCCGAAGACGCCCTTCCAGATCACCGCGTCGATCTTGGCGTTGGCGTCCTTCAGCGAGAAATAGACATGGCCCGAACCGACCGGGCCGCGATAGCCGGAGATCTCGCCGCGCACGCGCACGAAGCCGAAGGCATCCTCCAGGGTGCGCTTGAGCGCGCCGGAGAGGTCCGAGACCGACCATTCGGGCGTGTTGCCGGCGGGCTTGGGCGATTCGCTGTCCATGGCGCGACCATAACGGCGCCGGCCCGGCCGCAGAAGCGTTGCCGTCGCGTCGCGCGGCGGCTATTGCCCACCCGACCCTTTGGCCCACCCAGCCCCGCGGATTGAAACGACGATGAAGATTCTTCTGATCGGATCGGGTGGCCGCGAGCATGCTTTGGCCTGGGCGATCTCGGCTTCGCCGCTCTGCGACCGGCTGTTCATCGCGCCCGGCAACCCCGGCACTGCGCAATGCGGGGAGAATGTCGTCCTCGACATCGCCGACCACGGCGCTGTCGCCTCCTTCTGCCAACTGCAGGGCATCGGGCTGGTCGTCGTCGGGCCCGAGGGGCCGCTGGTCGCCGGCCTCGCCGACGATCTCGCAGCAGCCGGTCTCAAGGTCTTCGGCCCCTCGAAGGCGGCTGCCCAGCTCGAAGGCTCCAAGGCCTTCACCAAGGAGCTCTGCGCGGAGTTCTGGATTCCCACCGCCGGCTTCGGCCGCTTTGCGGACGCGGCGTCCGCCAAGGCCTATGTCGCCAAGCAAGGCGCGCCGATCGTGATCAAGGCCGACGGGCTCGCCGCCGGCAAGGGCGTGGTGATGGCGGAGACGCTCGACCAGGCCAACGAGGCCATCGAGATGATGTTCTCGGGTGGGCTCGGCGCGGCCGGTGCCGAGGTCGTCATCGAGGAATGGATGATCGGCGAGGAGGCGAGCTTCTTCGCGCTCTGCGACGGGACGCATGCGCTGCCGCTCGCCTCGGCACAGGACCACAAGCGCGTCGGCGACGGCGACACCGGCCCCAACACTGGTGGGATGGGCGCCTATTCGCCGGCGCCGGTGATGACGCCCGCGATGGAAGCGCGGGTGATGAAGGAGATCGTCGCGCCGACTCTCGCCGGCATGGCGCAGCGCGGGACGCCGTTCAAGGGCGTGCTCTTCGCCGGGCTGATGATCACCGCGCAGGGGCCGAAGCTGATCGAGTACAATGTCCGCTTCGGCGATCCCGAATGCGAGGTGCTGATGCCGCGGCTGAGGAGCGACATCGTGCCGGCGCTGCTGGCCGCCTGCGACGGCGTGCTCGACCAGATCACCCTGCGCTGGTCGGACGAGGCCGCGCTGACGGTGGTTCTGGCGGCGCGCGGCTATCCGGGCAAGCCGGAGACCGGGAGCGTGATCAGGGACATCGAGAAGGCGGCGGCACTCGAAGACGTGCTCGTCTTCCATGCCGGCACGAAGCAGGATGCCGCGGGTGCGCTGCTGGCGGCGGGCGGGCGCGTGCTCAATGTCGTGGCGCTGGGCAAGACGGTGAGCGAGGCGCAGGCGCGGGCCTATCGCGGCGTCGATGCGATCGACTGGCCCGATGGATTCTGCCGCCGCGACATCGGCTGGCGGGCGGTCAAGCGCGAGCGCGAAGGCTGACAGAGGCAGGCGCCTAGCGTATATATCGTTGCCGCGTTCGATATATACGGAAGGGCGCCATGGCCATTCTGATCAAGGATGCCCACACGGACCGCGTCGTTCGGGAGTTGGCAGCGCGGACCGGTCGTACGATCAAGGAGGCGGTGCGCCTTGCCGCGGAACGCGAACTGGCCGAGCTCCCGAGCGACAAAGGGCGCATCGATCCCGTGAAGCTCGCGGAAACGCTTGCGCGGCTTCGTTCTTATCCGGTGACAGACGAGCGATCGGCCGACGAGATCCTCGGCTATGATGACAACGGACTGCCGAGGTGATCGTCGCCGACAGTTCGGCGATTGTCGCGATTGCCTTCGGCGAGCCAGAGGCTGCCCTTTTCCAAAGGCTGCTGACCGAAGCGTCCGACTGTGTCTGCTCTGCCGTCACCTTCACTGAATGCGTGATGGTCCTGATCGGCAAACGGGCCGCGACGCCCTTGCGCGAAGTGGAGGCCCTGTTCGGCGACCTCAAAGTTCGGCCTGCCGCCCTCGATCCAGAGCAAGGCCGCCTTGCGGCCGAAGCTTTCATCCGCTTCGGCAAGGGCCGCCACTGGGCCGGCCTCAATCTCGGCGACTGCTTCTCCTACGCTCTTGCCAAATCCCTGCAGGCCCCTCTGCTCTACAAGGGTGAGGATTTCGCCAGAACCGACATTGCATCTGCGCTGACGGCAGGAGCCCGACCATGAGCAATATCGACAGCCTCTTTCCCGGCTTCACCGGACGCTGGATCAACGGGCCGGTCGGCAAGATCTTCGCCCGCGTCGGCGGCGAGGGGCCGCCGGTCGTGCTGATCCACGGCTTTCCGCAGACCCATGCCGAATGGCACCCCATCGCCGCCGAGCTGGCCAGGACCCATACCGTGGTCTGCCCGGATCTGCGCGGCTATGGCTGGTCGATGGCGCCGCATGGCGATGGCGGGCGCGAGACCTACACCAAGCGCGCCATGGGCGAGGACATCGTCGCGGTGATGCAGGCGCTCGGGCATCTGCGCTTTGCGGTCGTCGGCCATGACCGCGGGGCGCGCGTCGCCTATCGCCTGGCGCTGGACCATCCCGGCCGAGTCGAGAGGCTGGCGCTGCTCGATATCCTGCCGACGATCTCGATGTGGGAGGGCATGAATGCCGGCCGCGCCATGCAGGTCTATCACTGGACCTTCATGGCACAGCCCGAACCGGTGCCGGAGAACCTGATCAAGGGCGATCCGCTCGGCTGGCTCGACCACACCATCGCGAGTTGGACGCGGGCCAAGTCGCTCGACCTGTTCGATCCGCTGGCGATGCAGGCCTATGGCGAGTCCTTCAGCGACCCCGCCCGGATCCATGCCGCCTGCGAGGATTACCGCGCCGGGGCGACCACCGATGTCGAGCATGACCGGGTCGATCTCGCCGCCGGCAACCGCATCCTCTGCCCGACGCTGGTGCTGTGGGGAGAGGCCGGCATCCCGGCCAAGGGCGCCAGCCCGCTCGAGATCTGGCGCGAGACCTTTGCGCCCCAGGCGGACGGACAGGCGATCGAGAGCGGGCATTTCCTGCCCGAGGAGAACCCGAAGGCGACGCTGGCGGCGCTCGTACCCTTCCTGTCGCAACCCATTGCCTGAGGCGGCGTGAAGGGCCAGATCCGGCTGATGCCACGCAGCGAGCCCCGCCCCCACGATGCCACGCCGCAGGACGCGCTCGCGGTCCGGCGGCAGCAGCCCGGCCACCCCGAACTCGTCCTCGTGCTCGGAGCCGGCGGGGCGCGCGGGCTCAGCCATATCGTGGTGCTGGAGGCGCTCGACGAACTCGGCGTCCGGCCGGCCCTGATCGCCGGCTGCTCGATGGGCGCGATCGTCGGCGCGGCCTATGCGGCCGGACTTTCGGGCCGAGATCTGCGCGAGCACGTCACCGCCTCCTTCAGGGACCGGGCCAAGGTGATCGCGCGGCTGCTCGACGCCCGCATCGGCAAGTTCACCGATCTCATGCGCGGGCTCGGCAACCCGGTGCTGATCGATGGCGAGCGGATGCTCGACCTGTTCTGGCCCGAGGCCGTGCCGGACCGCTTCGAGGACCTCGCCACGCCCTTCCTGGCGACGGCGACCGATTACCATCTGCATGCCGAGGTCGCGCTCGGCCGCGGCCCGCTGACGCCGGCCGTGGCGGCCTCGCTGGCGATCCCCGGACTGATCCGGCCGGTCGTGATCGAGGGGCGTGTGCTGATCGACGGCGGCGCGATCAATCCCCTGCCCTATAACCGGCTGATGGCGCCGGGCCGGATCGTCATGGCGGTCGACACCAGTGCGCCGGCCACCATCAGCGAGACCCGGGTTCCGAGCCCGCTGGAGGCCATACTCGGCGTCAGCCAGATTCTGACGCGGACGATCGTGCAGCGCATGATCGAGCGCCAACCGCCGGACATCCTGATCCGCGCCGGCGCGGATGGCATCGGCGGGCTGGACTTCTTCAAGGCGAAGGCGATCCTGGACGCGTCCGCCGCGGTGAAGGACGAGGTCAAACGGCGGCTGACGCAAGCGCTGGAACAGGCGAGCTGAGAGCCTCCGGCGCGTCGCAGACGAAGCCGGGGAGCGCTGCGGCCAGTGCCGCCCGCCCGGATGCGGTGAGCGTCACCGCGCGGCTGTCCTTGCGGCGAAGGACCCAAGCCTTTTCGAAGCAGCGGCAGGCCAGGGCGGCGGCGAGATGGCCCGCGAGGTGCGGCCTGCGCTCGCTCCAGTCGAGACAGGGGCGCAGAAGCGCGCGGCGCGGCGGCCTGTCCGGCAGGGCGATCCCGAGCGCGGCGAAGACGCCCTCGCCCGACGCCGTCAGGCCGTAGCCACCCTCCGCGACCGCAAGATGCCCGCCCGCCACAAGTGCGTCGTGGATATCCGTACCGAGCCGTCCGGCGAAATGGTCGTAGCAGGTCCGCGCCTGGCTGAGGTCGGCACCGACGCGCTGCGGCAGCTTGCGAGCGGCGGGCCCGGCGGCCGCGAGCACCATCAGCCCTTCCAGCGCCTGCGCGACCTCGGCACCGGCCAGGCGGTAGTAGCGGTGGCGGCCCTGCGCCGCGACGGCCAGAAGGCCACCTCGCAGCAACTGCGCCAGATGGCCACTGGCGGTCTGCGGGGAGACGCCGGCGAGGAAGGCGAGTTCCTTGGCGGTCAGCGCGCGGCCGTCCATCAGCGCGTGCAGGATGTTCGCACGAGCGGGATCGCCCATGAGGCTGGCGATCTCCGCGAGGTAGGGGCCGCTGGCGTTCATGACGCGAGGATGCGCCGTCCCGCCGCCAGCGCAAGAGGCGATGCTACGGCCCCGGCCGTTGCGTCCTGCCGAGACAGCGGGCCGCGGCAATGCGACAACACGGCATGCTTCAGCCTCTCAGCACCGATCCCACTCTCCTGCTCTTCATTGCCGCGACCTTTCTGCTCGCCGGCTTCGTGAAGGGCGTCATCGGGCTTGGCCTGCCGACCATTGCCGTTGGCGTGCTCGGCGTCGTCATGGCGCCGGCGCAGGCCGCGGCGCTGCTCGCCGTGCCCAACCTCGTCACCAATGGCTGGCAGCTCGCGACGGGGCCGGGCCTTCGGCGCATCCTCTCGCGGCTCTGGCCGATGCTGGCGGGGATCATGGCAGGAACCTGGCTGGGCGCCGGGCTGATCGAGCAGCAGAAGAACGGGTCCGCGACCTTGTGGCTCGGCATCGCCCTGGTGCTCTACGGGCTCGTGGGACTCAAGGCAGCGAAGCTGCGCGTTCCCGCCGGCGCCGAAGCCTGGCTGGGGCCGCTCGTCGGCCTGGCGACCGGTGTGGCCACGGCGGCGACGGGGGTCTTCGTGCTGCCGGCCGTGCCCTATCTGCAGGCGCTCGGGCTCGACAAGGACGAGCTCGTCCAGGCGCTCGGCCTGTCCTTCCTAGTCTCGACGCTGGCGCTCTCGGTCGGACTGCTCGAGGCCGGCGTCCTCGATGCTCGCGTCGCGCTGCAGTCGGGCCTGGCCCTGTTGCCCGCACTCGCCGGCATGGCAGCGGGCGCGGCGCTGCGCGCCCGCATCTCGGCCGCGAGCTTCAGGCTCTGCTTCTTCGCCGGGCTGCTGGCGCTCGGCGGCTATCTCGTGCTGCGCGCGACCGGCTGACGCCGGTCGCGCCGGGGCCTCAGCGGCCCCGGGTGTTGTAGGCGAAGCGGCGATTGCTGCGCTTGATGCCGTACCAGGCAAACTGGCGGTCGCCGACATCGACATGGACCAGCCCGTTCGAGTAGGAGCCGACGCCACCGACAGCGTCCAGTGTTTTCGCCACCGCGGCGGCCTTGCGCGGCGTCGTCGCCAACGGGCGGAAATCGATGGCCTTGCCTTTGTAATGCTGGGAGTTGCGGGCGTGGCGCCCGCCGCAGGTCGAGGTGATCTGGATAGGCCCGATCTTCTCGACGAGTTTGCGGATCATGGCGACGGTTTCGGCCTTGAGGCAGCGCAGTCCCTTGACCTGGGGCTGGAAGGACACCTGCTCGATCGCGGAGTCGGCGCGCGCAAGAACAGGCACCAAGACCGTGAAGATCACGGCCATGACAATACAACGCATTACTAACCTGACGTGATGGGGAGAGTGGAAGGCTCAAGCCACCATCGCATGGTCTGGCTGAGCGGTTCGGGCGCTTCACTAGAGCGATCACGCGGCCAAAACAAGGCAGATCATCTGACATGATCTGAAACTGTAGCCTTCCCGTGGTCGGCACGATTCAAGATGATGGCTGAAACGCTCCGGAATCGACGCGGATTATCAATGGTTACAAACGCATTTATCAGTATGCGCCGGTTTCGGCCGCTGGCCGACGGATTTCGGCCGACGATAAGAAGGCCTCACCCGGAGGATTCGCGGCATCGCATTGACGCGGCGCTAACCGCAGGGGCTCTCGGCGAGAGCAAGGGCTGTTCACGCGTGCTACCGTTCGACCGTCCGGTCCTGCGGGGGAGACGGAGGATGACCGACGAGACGCGCAACTATCTCCTCTCCGAGATAGAGACGCTGCAGGCCACGGTGTTCAAGGCGGGGGCGCTGAACGCCAAGACGCTGGGCGCGGCCGCCGAGAAGCACCTCGAAAACGTGCTGCCGCTGGTTGCGCTGTCGCCGCCCCTGGAGGAGGCGACCTACCTTGCCGTAGCCCAGATCGCCCAATTCGCGCGGCTGCTCTATGGCCAGGCGCCGGTTGCCGACATCGAGCAGGCGCGGCGCAGCACATTGGTCGCGGTCGATGCGCTGGCGGCGCTGCTGCTGGCCTCGCTGCAGGATCAGCCCGCGCAGATGCAGATGGCCGAGCCCGCCGCCGAAGCGCTTCCCCTCGCCGGCTGAGCCAGGCGCTCCTAGCGTCGATCGCGGAAGAAGTCGCGCAGAAGAGCCGCCGCCTCACTCTCGCGCAGGCCGCCATAGATTTCGGGCGCATGATGGCAGGTCGGGCTGGCATAGAGCCGGACCCCGTTCTCGACCGCCCCGCCCTTGGGATCGCCCGCGCCGAAATAGAGCCGGCGGATGCGGGCAAACGAGATCGCCGCCGCGCACATCGGGCAGGGCTCGAGCGTGACATGGAGATCGCAGCCGATCAGGCGCTCCGAGCCCAGCGCCTCGCAGGCCAGCCGCAGCGCCAGCATCTCGGCATGGGCCGTCGGATCCTTCAGTTCCAGGGTGCGGTTACCGGCGCGGGCGAGCACCACACCGTCCCGGCTGACGACCGCTCCGACCGGCACCTCGCCGCGCGCGGCGGCGGCGCGCGCCTCGTCGAAGGCGATGGCCATCGGATCGGTCGCGGGCATGGACAGCGGAACGGACTGCTGCGGGGCCATCTCAACTCCGTTTTGACGCTCGCGGCGCCGGGAACGCTCTGCTACAAGCGCCGGCTACACTGCGAATTTCGAGCCTGTCCAGCGTGCGAAGCGGATCTCCGCCCGCGAGACGACCGGCTCAGGAGCCATCATGAGCGACGACAACAATCAGAAAAGCCGGGGCCCGCGCAAGGGTGGAACCGGCGGACGCGGCGGCGGGTCCGGCGTCGGCCGCGATGGCGGCGGTTTCGGCGGCAGGGGTCCACGCAGCGGAGCGGCCGGTGGCGAGCGCAAGCCGTTCCGCGGCCGCAGCGAGGGCGGCGACCGTCCGGCTCGCGCAGAGGGCGCAGCACGCCCGTTCCGGGCCCGCCCTGATGGAGAGCGCAGTGCGAGCCGTCCGCCGCGCGAGGGCTTTGCACCCCGCGGCGAGCGCCCTGCTTCCGGGGGCAAGCGCTTCGACAAACCCCGCTCCGACAAGCCCCGCTTCGACCGGCCCCGCTCCGACGGCCCGGCGCGTCCGCGGCGCGCCCGCGAGGAGGCTCCGGCGCCCGAGGCCAAGCTGCTGCCCTCGCTGATCCCCGAGCCGGAGCGTATCGCGAAGGTGATGGCGCGCGCCGGCGTCGCCTCGCGCCGCGACAGCGAGGCGATCATCCTCGAAGGCCGCGTCAGCGTGAACGGTCGCGTGATCGACAGCCCGGCGCTGGATATCGGCCCCGACGATGTCGTGCTGATCGATGGCGAGCCGCTGCCGGCGCGCGAGCGCACGCGGATGTGGCTCTATCACAAGCCGCGCGGGCTGGTGACGACGAACCATGATCCCGAAGGGCGGCCGACGGTTTTCGACGCGCTGCCGGAGGATCTGCCGCGCGTCCTTTCGGTCGGGCGGCTCGACATCAACACCGAGGGCCTGCTGCTGCTGACCAATGACGGCGGGCTGGCGCGGATGCTGGAACTGCCGGAGACGGGCTGGCTGCGGCGCTATCGCGTGCGCGCCTTCGGCTCGGTGACGCAGGACAGGCTCGACACGCTGCGCGACGGCGTGACCATCGACGGCGTATCCTATGGCCCCGTGGTGGCGCGTTTCGAGCGCCAGCAGGGCTCCAACACCTGGCTGACGGTCGATCTGCGCGAGGGCAAGAACCGCGAGGTCAAGACGGTGCTCGAGCATCTCGGCCTCGACGTGAACCGGCTGATCCGGGTCTCCTTCGGGCCGTTCCAGCTCGCCGATCTGCCCGAGGGCGAGGTCGACGAGATCCGCTCGCGCGTGCTGAAGGACCAGCTCGGCGAGGAGCTGATGGCCAAGGCCGGCGTCGATTTCGAGGCGCCGCGCCGCGACGAGGCTCCGGCGGCCCCGCCGAGACCTCCTCTGAGCAAGGCTGCGCCGAGTGGCGACGATCGTCCACGGCGCCGGCGCGAGAGTGGCGAGGCGGAGGGCAAGCCCGAACGCTGGCAGAGCGACGCGGTGCGCACGCCCTCGCGCGACGACCGCAGCGACAAGCCGTGGAAGCGCACCGTCTGGCGCGATGAAGAGGCGCAGCCGCAGCGCGAGCGCAAGGCTCCGCCGCGCCGCGGCGCCGACCCGAAGGCCGAGCGCCAGACGCGGGAGGCCAGCGGCGAGGTGGTGCGTCGCCGCGACAAGGCGATCGCCGATCCCAAGGGCCGGCGCGTGCTGGTCGAGCGCGTCGCCTCTGCACGCGAGGACGCCCCGGCGCGTGAGGCCATCAACCCGAAGCGCAGGCCCGATCGCCTGCCGCGCAGCGAGCGCGGGGCGGCAGGCAGCGAGTGGCGTGCCTCCCGCGCGCCCGAGCGGGCGAGCGACGGCGAGCGTCCGGCCCGCCGACCGCGCAGCGAAGGCGGCGAGCGCGAGCGCATGCCGGAGCGGCCCGAGCGCGCGCCCCGCAGCGACCGGCCCGATCGGGCTCCGCGCGAGGGCGGCGAGCGTCCGCCGCGTCGTTTCGACGACGCTCCGGGCGGCGCCAAGCGCAGCTATGCGGCCCGCTCCAGCGAGCGGCCCGGGGGCCGCAGCGGCGAGCGCAGCGGGGGTAAGTCTATCGGGACCAAGCCCGGCGGCGGCAAGCCTTTCGGTGGCAAACCCGGTGGCAAGCCGGGTGGGGGCCGGCCCTTCGGCGGCAAGCCGGGCGGTGGCGGGCGTTCGGGTGGCGGCCGCCCCGGCGGCGGGGCCAAGGGTCCACGCTCCGGCGGCAAACGGGACTGACGGCTAGCCGATGCGGATCGTCGGCGGACGTTTGCGCGGACGGGCGCTGGCCGGCCCCAAGCCGGGGATCGGGACCATCCGCCCGACCTCGGACCGCCTGCGCGAATCCCTCTTCAATGTGCTCGCCCATGCCTATGACGACCCGCTCGACGGCGCGCGCGTGCTCGACCTCTTCGCCGGGACCGGAGCGCTCGGCTTCGAGGCGCTGTCGCGCGGCGCCGCCTTCGCGCTGCTCGTCGACGATGGCACCGAGGCGCGCGGGCTGATCCGCGAGAACCAGATGGCGCTGGGGCTCGCCGGCCATTCCCGCGTCTTCCGGCGCGATGCGAGCAGGCTCGGCCCGATCAGCGCCATGGACCCCTTCGCGGTCGTGTTCTGCGACCCGCCATACCGCAAGGGCCTCGGCGAGAAGGCGCTCGCCTCGGCCCGCGACGGCGGCTGGCTGGGGCCCCGCGCGCTGGTGATCCTGGAGGAGGCCGGCGATGTCGAGATCGCCCTGCCCGACGGGTTCGAGTTGCTGGAACGGCGGGAGTATGGCGAGACGCAGGTGCTGATCCTGCAGGGGGCTTGAGCACGACGCGGCCCATTGGAGGGCTCGCGTCTCTGTGATACGCTGTCATACAGCGAGGAGCCGATCATGAGCAGCCCCGACCTGTCCGAGCCCATTTCGCTGCGTCTGCCCAGCAGTGTCCTCAGCGAGATCGAGACGATCGCCGCCGCATCCGAGCGCACGCGCACCTGGGTCATCGTGCGGGCCCTGAAGCGTTATCTCGCAACGGAGGGCGCCGAAATCCTCGCGGCCATCGAAGGGCGCGGCGCCCTGGCGGGCGGCGAGGGCCATGACCTCGACGACGTGATCGGCGAGATCGAACGCATCATCCGCTCGGGCCAAGCGGCGTGAAACGGGTGCTGCTAGCGCCCGCCGCCAGAGCCTTCCTCCTGTCAGAAGCCAGCTATCTCCGCCAGCAAAGCCCGCGGGCCGCCGAGCGCTTTCTGGAGCGGCTGCGCGAAGCCCGCCGGTCTCTCGGCCGGTTCGACCAGCTCGGCTTCAACCATGACGCGCTGCCGATCCCCGGTATCCGGCGGCTGATCGTCGGCGACTACATCCTCGACTACTTCTCTGGCGAGACGATCATGATCGTCGCCATTCGCCACGGACGTCAGCGCGATCCGGACCTAGACGACGACCGGGATGAGGATTTCGAGGTTCCTCCTCTACCGCGCGACGCAGCCGACTGACTGCAGGTGTCGAGAGGCGCCGATGCCCATCACGCATCGGGCTGAAGCCGAAATCGCATGACGCCGGGCGCACCGGCCCGCGCATAGTCGCACGATGTCGCAACCGCCCGGCCGTTCGCTGCTGCTTGTCCCGCTGCTGGGTCTGCTCTGGGGCTTCAACTGGCCGGCGGTACGGATCGCGCTGACCGAGATCGCGCCCTGGACGCTGCGGGCGAGCGGCATGACTTTCGCTGGCCTGTTCCTCGTCGCGGTGGCGCTGGGGCGCGGCGTGACGCTGGCGGTGCCGCGGGCGCAATGGCTGCGGTTGGCGGTCGCCGGGCTGTTGTCGATCGCGGCCTTCAACATCCTGCTCGCCTTCGCGCAGCTCGCCGCGCCGACCTCGCGCGCGGCGATCCTGACCTTCACCATGCCGATCTGGGCGACGCTGCTCGCCCGCTTCATCCTGGCGGAGCCGATCGACCGCCGGCGGCTGGTCGGGCTCGGGCTCGGCATTGCGGGGCTGGCCTGCCTCGGCCTGCCGCTGATCGCCGGCGGCGGCCTCTCCTTCGGCCTGCTGCTGGCGCTGATCGCGAGCGTGAGCTGGGCGCTGGGCACCATCGTCAGCAAGCGCTGGCCGGTGAGCGCGCCGGCGCTGACCATCGCCGCCTGGCAGCTGCTGATCGGCGGCGCGGCCGGGGGGCTCGGCATGCTCGTCTTCGAGGGCGTGCCGGTGCCCAAGATGCTGGAGGCGCGGACGGTGGCGGCGCTCGCCTTCCACATCCTCGGCGCGCAGGCGCTGGCCTATGTGCTCTGGTTCACGGTGATCGCGCGGCTGCCGGCCGGCATCGCCAGCCTCGGCACGCTGATGGTGCCGGCAGTCGGCGTGCTCGGTTCGGTGCTGCTGCTCGGCGAGCGCCCGACGCCGAGCGACTGGCTCGGCCTCGCGCTGGTGATCGCGGCGTCGGGCTCGATCCTGATCCCGGGACGGGCGAAGGCGGGGGGAATCGCCGAAGCCGGCTGAGTCGCGGAGCCGTCGTCTGCCGCGGGGATAAGCTGGCCATCTTGTCCCCGGTAGGCTCCGCGTGCCTGATCTTCGCATCCGTCGCGGAGGTCACACGCACGGATGCCCCTTCCCTATCCAGACCACTGGCGTTCCCGAAGCGCCGAGCTGCAGCGCAGGCGACTTGCGAGCCAGATCGCCGGCGACCGCATGATGCGGGCCCTGGCGCGGCTGCAGGCGCTCGTCGAGAAGGCCGGCTTCCGCGAGGATCAGCCGCGCATCCCTGCCGGCAACGGCCGCTAAAGCGGAAAGTGGCGATATGTCGAGGGCTATGCGCAGGGCCGGCAGCCGGGCATCGGCGACAATGGCGGGCCGTCACTCGACCCGCCCGACCCTCCGAAATAACCGCCCAGGGACAAGGTCTCGAAAACCCAGGCCGCCAAGGCCCTGGCCAGGCAGATCGCCCTCGTGGCGGCCCGCCGAGCGGGCCCGATCGGCGCGGCCATCACCGTCATCGAGGCGGGCCACTGGCTGTACTCCGAATGGCCGTCGATCCGGTCCTATCAGGATCCGCCAAAATCGCTCACCGAACTCCAGCAGCAGGCGGGGCAGCGGCGGCCAGGTTACGAGGACCACCACATTGTCGAACAAGGTGCGGGAGGGCGTGAAGGCTTTCCGCGCTCGATGCTCGATGCTCGATGCTCGACAGTGTCGATAATGTCGTCAGCGTGCCGACTTACAAGCACCATCAGATCACAGGATGGCACAACAAGCCAAATCCCGACTTTGGCATGCAATCGCCGCGCGTTTATCTTCGTGGCCGCGAGTGGTCCGAGCACGTTCGCGTCGGGCAGATGGCCATGCGCCGATTCGGAGTCCTCGAATGAAGCGCCCAGAAGACTTGAAAACTCTGTCAAACGGAGAAATCGTCCGTCGTTTCGAGCAACTCTGCATTGAACAATATGATGCAATGGAGCGCGATGAACTTGTCCGCGTCAACCGGATCGTCTGGCGGGTTCACGCTCTCGAAATGGAGCTGAAGTCCCGCCCAGGCGATCAACGGCGCCTTCTTATGACACTATTCGGTCACCCCAACATGCAGGTCCGGCTGTCCGCGGCTCGCGCCAACCTCGCTGTCGATTATCCCGCAGCACGCCGCGAGATGCAGGCCATTGTCGATTCAAAATGGTATCCTCAGGCTGGCGACGCGGGAATTTCGCTGGAAAACATCGACACCGGGTTTTTCCGCCCGAGCTGAGCCGCCCCCTCACCGTCGCCCGAACAGCCGCTCGATATGGACGAGCTTGATTTCGACACAGGTCGGGCGGCCGTGGTCGCAGTGGCCGGAGTTGGCGTGATCTCTATCTCGCACAGCAGCGCGTCCATATCTCGAGGCGGGCCACTGGCTGTACTCCGAATGGCCGTCGATCCGGTCCTATCAGGATGCGCCCCAATCGCTCAGCGAACTCCAGCAGCAGGTGGGGCGGCGGCGGCCGGGTTACGACGACCATCACATCGTCGAGCAGGGTGCGGGAGGGCGTGAAGGCTTTCCGCGCTCGATGCTCGACGGCCCCGACAATGTTGTCAGCATACCCCGCTACAAGCATCATGAAATTACGGGCTGGTACACGGCCAAGAATCCAAACTTCGGCGGCCTCTCGCCACGCGATTATCTGCGAGGTTGGGACTGGTCCGAGCATGTGCGGGTCGGACAGCAGGCATTACGACAGTTCGAGGTGCTCAAATGAGCAGGGTCAATCTCAAACGGCTGTCGACGAACGATCTGCTTCTGCTGTTCGAGAAGCTGTGCGTCGAGCAGTACGATTCTCTCGATCGCCAGGAGTACGCGGCTTTCAACCGGCGATACGATCGAATCCAGGCGATCGAAGACGAGCTGAAGTCGCGTCCCGGGGATCAGCGCCGCATCCTCATGACGCTCTTCGGCCATCCCAACATGCAAGTGCGACTCACTGCGGCGCGGGCCACCCTTGCCGTCGATTATCTCGCAGCCCGTCGCGAGATCCAGGAGATCGCCGACTCCAAATGGGGGCCGCAATGCGGAGACGCCGGCATGACCCTGATCAATCTGGACAACGGGATCTATCGACCGACCTGAGCCGCCCCCTCACCGCCGCCCGAACAGCCGCTCGATGTCGGCGAGCTTGAGTTCGACATAGGTCGGGCGGCCATGGTTGCACTGGCCCGAATTGGGCGTGACCTCCATTTCGCGCAGCAGCGCGTCCATCTCTTCGGGGCGCAGGCGGCGGCCGGCGCGGACGGAGTTGTGGCAGGCCATCGTCGCCAGGACATGGTCGAGGCGTCGCTCCAGGGAACCGGCGGTTCCGTGCTCAGCCAGCGCGTCGGCGACGTCGCGGACGAGCTTCTGGAGGTTGCCGCCCGCGAGCTGCTGGGGCGCCTCGCGAACCAGAACCGCACCCGGACCGAAGGGCTCCAGCCTCAAGCCGAGCGTCGCCAGATCCTCGCTCGCCGCGTTCAGCCGGTCGGCGTCGACGGGGTCGAGTTCGACCACCTCGGGCAGGAGCAGAGGCTGCGTCGCGATGCCGCTGCGGGCGCGCTCGGCCTTGAGGCGCTCATAGACGAGGCGCTCATGGGCGGCGTGCTGGTCGACGATGACGACACCTTCTCGCGTCTGGGCGACGATATAGGTCTCGTGGAGCTGGGCCCGGGCGGCGCCCAGCGGCCGGTCGAGCGCGTCCGGCGCGGGCTCCGCGAGATGGGCGCGGGCGTCGGCCGAGGCGACGGCGAACCCGGCGAAGCCCTGCTGCGGTCGCGCGTCGAAGCCGGCGACGGGCGCGTTCCAAGCGGGCGTCTCCGCCAGGGTCGGGCGCAAAGGCGAGGTGCTGTTGCCGGTGCCAGCGAAGACCGCGCGGAAGGCCTCCAGCGTGCGCGCGCCGCCGGTCGTGGTGGCGCGGTGGCCGGCCTGCGCCAGCGCCGCCTTCAGCCCGGACACGACGAGGCCGCGGACCAGTTGCGGATCACGGAAGCGGACCTCGCTCTTGGCCGGGTGAACGTTGACGTCGACGGCGCGCGGATCGCAGGCGACATCGAGGAAGAGCACGGGGTGGCGGTCGGAGGGCACGACATCGGCATAGGCGCCGCGCACCGCCGAGAGCAGCAGCTTGTCGCGCACCGGCCGGCCATTGACGGCGAGATGCACGCCGGCCGAGGTGCCGCGATGGAAGGTCGCCAGCCCGGCGAAGCCGGTGACGTGGACGCCCTCGCGCGCCGCATCGAGCCGCAGCGCGTTTTCGGGGAAATCGCGCCCGAGCGCACGGCCTAGACGGCGCAACTGCCCCTCCTCGCCGAGCGGCTCCGCCGGCCAGTCGAAGGGCGAGACGTGCTCGCCCTCGAGCGAAAACCGGATCGCCGGATGGGCGATGGCGAGGCGGCGCAGCATCTCCGAGACGGCCTGAGCCTCGGCCCGGTCGCTCTTCAGGAATTTCAGCCGGGCCGGCGTGAAGGCGAAGAGATCGCTGACCTCGATGCGGGTGCCGGGTGCAGCCGCGACGGGGCGGACCACGCCCTTCTCGCCGGCCTCGACGACGAGGCCGACGCCCTGCGGCGCATCATGGCGGCGGGTTGCGATGGAGAGCCGCGCGACCGAGCCGATCGAGGGCAGCGCCTCGCCGCGGAAGCCGAGCGACTGGATCGCGAAGAGATCGCCATCGGGCAGTTTCGAGGTGGCGTGGCGCTCGACGGCGAGCGCCAGATCCTCGGGCGTCATGCCCGCGCCGTCATCGACGACACGGATCAGTTCGCGGCCGCCCGCCCGGATCGTCACCGCGATGGATCGCGCGCCGGCGTCGATGGCGTTCTCGACCAATTCCTTCACCGCTGCGGCCGGCCGCTCGATCACCTCGCCGGCGGCGATGCGGTCGACCAGGACGGGATCGAGGCGGCGGACGGGCATGCAGGTTCCGGAGCGGCGGGCGGCGCGGCGAATCGAGGGGTAGCGCCACGGCAGGATAGGGGATGGGGGCGGCTCATGTCCGCGCCGCTGCGCCTCTCTCAGCCCTCATCCTGAGGAGCGGGCGAGAGCCCGCGTCTCGAAGGATGCTTCAGCAGGCTCCCGAACCCTCTGGAGCATCCTTCGAGACGCCGCTGCGCGGCTCCTCAGGATGAGGGCTCAAAGACACTCACACCAGCCCGACCGGCCGGCCGACCGCCTGGACCAGCAGGCGCGGGTCACCGAAGAGGCGTTCCGCGACGCGCTTGACGTCGGCCAGCGTCACCGCGGCGAAGAGGCTGTTGCGTTCGCTGAGGAACTCCGGCTCGAAGCCGTTGACGGCGAGGCCGAGCAGTTCCGAGGCGATCTTCGGCGAGGTGTCGAAGCGCAGCGGGTAGGAGCCGATGATGTAGCGCCTGGCCTCCTCGACCTCGTGCTCGCTCGGGCCCTCATCGGCGAGCTTGGCCATCTCCTCGCGGATCACGCTCATGGACTCGGCGGCGCGCTCGTTCTTGGTCGCCGTCCCGCCGACCAGCATGGCGCCCTGGCGCAGCGGCAGCAGGCTGGAGGAGACGCCATAGGCGAGGCCGCGCTTCTCGCGCACCTCCATGAACAGCCGCGAAGTGAAAGCCGAACCGCCCAGGATGTGGTTGAGCACGCTGCCAGCGATGAAATCGGGATCGTGCCGCATCAGGCCGGGGCCGACGAAGCGCAGCACGGTCTGCGGCACGTCGAGATCGATGGTGTGGGTCTGGCCGAGGCCCTGGATCGGCAGGGCTTCACCCGGCTGCGCGCGCGGCAGGCCTTGCGGCAGCGCACCGAAGATCTGGTCGAGCCGGCTTGCGAGTTCGTCGGCCGTGATGTCGCCGACGACGACCAGCTTCAGCCCGGCCCGCGCCAGCAGATCGCGCGAGAGCGCCTTCAGCGCGGTCACTTCCAGCCGCGAGACGCTGTCGACATCGCCCTTCTCGGGCCGGCCATAGGGGTGGCCGGGGAAGGCGGCGGCGTAGAGCGCGTTGCGGCAGAGGGTCTCGGGGTTCTGGGCCTGGCGCTGCAGGCCGGAGATGACCTGGCCCTTGACGCGCGCGACGGCGTCTTCATCGAAGCGCGGGGCGTTCAGCGCCAGCGCCAGCAGTTCGAAGGCGGTGTCGCGGTGGCTCGACAGCGTCTGGAGATGGCCGTGGAAGTCGTCGCGGCGGGCATCGAAGCCGAGGCTGATGGCGTGGTCGGCGAGCTTGCCCTGGAAGGCCTCGGCGTCGAGATCGCCCGCGCCTTCGTCGAGCAGGCCGGAGACGAGATAGGCGCTGCCGGCGGCGTTCTCGGGATCGCGCGTCGCGCCACCGTCGAAGGCGAAGTCGACCGCGATCAGCGGCAGGCTGTGTTCCTCGACCAGCCAGGCCTCGACGCCGGCGGATGAGCGGACCTTCTGGACCGGGACCGAGGGGCCGGCGAGGCTGGTGGCGGCAGCGGGAATCGGAGCGTTCATGTCATGTCCTGGCTCGGGCCGGAACGCGGCCCCGTGCGGAAGGAAGACGGATCAGGCGGAGGGCAGAAGCAGGCCGGTGACGCCGCGGTCGGGCCGCAGATAGCGGCGCGCCGCTTCGAGAACAGCCTCGCGCGTGACGGCCTCGATCCGCTGCGGCCAGGCCAGCACGTCCTCGACGGTCTCGCCGACGGCCAGCGATGCCCCGAAGATGCGGGCGAGCGAGGACTGGCTGTCGCGGGCGAAGATCGTCTCGGCGACAAGGCGGGTGCGGGCGCGGGCGAGTTCGAGTCCGCTCGGCCCCTCGCTGAGGAAGGCGGCTAGCGCGGCATCGAGGCCGGCTTCCAGCGCGGCCATCTCGACGCCGGGACGCGGGCTCACCGAAAGCTGGAAGGCGGCGCGGTCGACCATCGAGCCCATGAAGTAGGCGCTGGCGCCGGAGGCCAGATCGGCCTCGACGCAGAGGCGGCGATAGAGCCGCGAGGTGGTGCCGCCACCGAGGATCTCGGCCAGAAGCTCGAGCGCGAAGACCTCGCCGGCATCGCCGCTGAGATAGGTCGGCGTCAGCCAGCCGCGCCGCAGCGAGGGCTGGCGCACGCGCGGGTCGCTCAGCGAGACCCGGCGCGCCGCACGCGGATCGGGCTCGGCCGGGCGCTTGCGGACCGGGGCCTCGCCGCGGGCGGGAATGGCGCCATAGGTCTCTTCCGCGAGGCGGCGGACGGTCGCGGCATCGGTGTCGCCGGCGACGACGAGGATCGCGTTTTCCGGCGTGTAGAAGCGCTGGTAATAGGCGAAGGCGTCGTCCCGGTTCAGGCCCTCGATCTCGTGCTCCCAGCCGATGATCGGCGTGCCATAAGGGTGATGCACGAAGAGCGCGGCCGAAAACTCCTCGCCGAGCTGGGCGGCCGGGTCGGCATCGACGCGCATCTTGCGCTCTTCCAGCACGACGTCGCGCTCGGGCCCGACGACTTTCTCGTCGAAGGCCAGCCCGGTCATCCGGTCGGCCTCGTAATCCATCATGGCGCGCAGATGCTCTTTCGGCACGCGCTGGAAATAGGCGGTGTAGTCGAAGGAGGTGAAGGCGTTCTCCTGGCCGCCAAGCCCGGCGACGATCTTGGAGAACTCGCCCGCCGGCCATTTCGCCGTGCCCTTGAACATCAGATGCTCGAGGAAATGCGCGATGCCGGACTTTCCGGCCGGATCGTCGGCGGAGCCGTTGCGGTACCAGACCATGTGGGTGACGACGGGCGCGCGCCGGTCCGGCACCACCACGATGTCGAGACCATTTGCGAGGCGAAAGGATTCCACCGGCTGGGCGGCTCCGGTCGGCTGCGCATGCATGTTCACCTGGACCGTCTCCGTGATGGGGGCGCCGGCGGCGCGTTCAGATGTCAGTGAGGCGGCCGCGCCGGGACGACGCGCCGCCTCTCCATGCATTTATGTGTTGCCGGCGCGAACCGCCAGTGGCCGGCCCGGGGCCGCGACACCGCAGGGCGCCGCCGCACGCGTCTTATTGCAGCGGGATCTGACCGGTCAGGAATTCGCGCTGACCGACCGCCTGCTTGTCCTCGACCGGACCGCCCTGGCCCGGACCCAGCGGGGCGGAGCCGGCGGGGCGACGGTAGCCGACCGGCGGATCGGCGAGCGTGCGGCGCGGCGGCTCCGAGCCATAGGTTAGCTGATCGAGCGCCACCTGGTTCTGGCGGCTGGCCAGTTCGCGACCGGTGCGGATCGGCGCGATCTGGTTGTTGTAGTTGTTGTGTTCCTCGACGATCTCGGGCCGGCCGGTGTCGCGGGTGGTGCGGCCGCGGCGCAGTTCCTCCTGGCTCAGCATCGGGTTGTTGCGCCAGTTGGGGTTGGAGCCGGCGGGGGCGCGGGCGGCGGCGGCATCGGCGCGGCGCGCGGCGACGTCCGGATCGTTCGGCCAGGCGGCGTTGCGGGTGCTGGCGGGATCCTGAGGCCGCGGCAGCGTCGAATTCGGGGGCACGACCAGCGGCGGCCGCTGGCGATACTCGATATCGTCGCCCGGACGGCCGCCGACGACGCCTTCCAGCAGGTTCTTGAAGAGCATGCCTTCCTGGGCGAGCGCGGGCTGGGCCGCCAAAGCGAGGCCACCGGCCAGCAGCAGATGCGTCACGCGGATGCGATGCGCCATGTCAAACCTCCCTCGGGGATATTGCTTCCCCGTCTCAAACCGTACGCGAACGGCAAAACGATGGCGGAGCCGGGTTCAGGCCGCGTTTTCGGCCGCCGGCCGGAAGGACTCATACAGCAGCCCGACCACCCCGACAACGATCGCAGCATCGGCGATGTTGAAGATGTACCAGCTGAAGCTGCCCCAATGCAGGTGAACGAAGTCGACGACCGCGCCATAGACCGCGCGATCGAGCCCGTTGCCGAGCGCGCCACCGACGATCAAGGCAAGGCTCGCGACCGTCAGCGGGCGCTGCTCGCGCCACATCCAGCGGCCGAGCCAGATCGCGGCCGCGATCGAGATCACGACAAGGCCCCAGCGGCCGAGATCGCTGTGCTGCTGGAACAGCCCGTAGGAAATGCCGCGGTTCCAGGCGAGCACGATGTCCATGAAAGGCGTGACCGCATAGGGCCCGGTTTCCGCCAGGCGCAGCCCGAAGAGCAGCCAGAGCTTCAGCGCCTGGTCGACGAGGAAGACGACCAGGACGATGGAAAGGCCGAGCCGGCGGGCGGGCGTCACGCGGCGCTCCGGCCGAGTTCACGCAGCGCCTTCGCGTCACGCGGCGTCACGGCGGGATAGGCCGGATCGGCCGTCGCGGGATCGAAATACTTCCAGGAGCGCGCGCATTTGACGCCATCGGCGCGATGCGGGACCACCGCGACGCCCGGCACCTCGGGCAGGCGGACGGACTCCGCCGGCCCCTCCCCGCTCTCGACGCGGATGGAGGAGGTGATGCTGATCTCGGCGAGATCGGCGCCCGAGAGCGCGGCCTGCAGATCGGGATCGGAGACGAAGACCTGCGGGGCGGCCTCCAGCGAGGAGCCGAGGCGCTTGGCCGCACGCTCGAGTTCGAGCGCACCGGTGACGACGCGTCGGACCTTGCGGATCTTGCTCCAGCGTTCGGCCAGCTCGGCGTCGAGCCAGGCCTCGGGCACGCTGGCGAAGAGCTCCAGATGGACCGAGCCCTCGAGCGTCTTCTGCTCCGGATAGCGCTCCAGCCAGGCTTCCTCGGCGGTGAAGACCAGGATCGGCGCGAGCCAGGTCGTCAGGCAGCGGAAGAGATGGTCGACGACGGTGAGCGCGCTCTTGCGGACATGGCTGGAGAGCGGGTCGCAGTAGAGCGCATCCTTCCGGACGTCGAAATAGAAGGCCGAGAGCTCGGTGTTCATGAACTGCGAGAGCAGGGTCACGACCTTCTTGTAGTCGTAAGTCCGGTAGGCCTCCTCGACCTGCGGGCCGATCTCGGCCAGCCGGTGCAGCATCAGCCGCTCCAGCTCCGGCATGGACTGGATTTCGGCCACGCGGATATCCTCGCTGAAATGGGCGAGCGTGCCGAGCATCCAGCGCATCGTGTTGCGGAGCTTGCGATAGGTCTCGACGAAGGTCTTCAGGATCTCCTTGCCGATACGCAGGTCGTCGGAATAATCCGCCGCCGCGACCCAGAGGCGCAGGATGTCGGCGCCCGAATCCTTGATGATGTCCTGCGGCGCGGTGACATTGCCCTTGGACTTCGACATCTTCTCGCCCTTCTCGTCGAGGCAGAAGCCGTGCGTCAGCACGATGTCGTAGGGCGCGCGGCCGCGCGTGCCGCAGCTTTCGAGCAGCGAGGAGTGGAACCAGCCGCGATGCTGGTCCGAGCCTTCGAGGTACATCACACGGTCGTTGCCGCCATCGCCGCGACGCCGCGCGCGTAGATCGGCCCGCTGCTCCAGGGTGAAGGCATGGGTGGAGCCTGAATCGAACCAGACGTCGAGCACGTCGGTGACGCGCTCGTAACTCGCCGGGTCGTATCCGAAGGGCTTGAGGAAACGCGCGCCGTCGGTGTCCGTGAACCAGGCATCCGCACCTTCCGCCTCGAAGGCCTCGGCGATGGCCGCGTTGACCCTGGCATCGACCAGGATCTCCTTGGTTTCCTTTTCGACGAAGACGGTGATCGGCACGCCCCAGGCGCGCTGGCGCGAGACCACCCAGTCGGGCCGGTTGGCGATCATGCCGTTGATGCGGTTTTCACCCGCTGCCGGGACCCATTGGGTGTCCTTGATCGCGCCGAGCGCGACCTCGCGCAGGGTGCGGTTGCCGAGCGTGTCGACCGCCTTGTCCATGGCGATGAACCATTGCGGCGTGTTGCGGAAGATGACCGGCTTCTTCGAGCGCCAGCTATGCGGATACTGGTGCTTGAGGCGGCCGCGCGCGACGAGGTTGCCGCTTGCGGCGAGCGCCTTGATCACGACCTCGTTGGCATTGCCCTTCTCGCCCTTGTCGGTGATGACCTGCGCACCCTCGAAGCCCGGCGCATCCTTGGTGAAGCGGCCATCGGCATCGACGGTGTAGGGGATGCGGGTCTCGATGCCGCGCTCGGCCAGCATGCGGCCATTGCTCATCCAGACGTCGAAGTCCTCGCGGCCATGGCCCGGCGCGGTGTGGACGAAGCCGGTGCCGGCGTCGTCGGTGACGTGGTCGCCGTCGAGCAGGGGAACGTCGAAGTCGTAGCCGTGCCCGCGCAGGGGGTGGGCGCATTCCGCCGGAAAGAGTTCGGCCGGATCCAAATCCCCGACCAGTTCGAAGCTTTCCGCCTTGGCAGCCTTGAAGACGCTCTCAGCCAAATTCTTGGCGAGGACATAGGTCGCGCCGACCTTGGCCCAGTTGTTCTCGGGAGCAGCCGTGACGCGATAGAGTCCGTAGGCGATCTTGTGATTGTAGGAGATAGCCCGGTTGCCTGGCATGGTCCAAGGCGTCGTCGTCCAGATTACGACAGAGGCGCCGAGCAGTTCGTCCGCGACCGGCCCCAGCCCCAGCGCCTTCTTGACCGGAAACGCCACGAACACCGTGTCGCTGACATGCTCCTCGTACTCGACCTCGGCCTCGGCGAGCGCGGTCTTCTCGACCACCGACCACATCACCGGCTTGGAGCCGCGATAGAGCTGGCCGGTTTCGGCGAACTTCATGATCTCGCGGGCGATCTGCGCCTCGGCCGGATAGGCCATGGTCAAGTAAGGGTCGTCCCAGTCGCCCTCGACGCCGAGCCGCTTGAACTCCTCGCGCTGCACCGAGACCCAGTGCTCGGCGAAGCTGCGGCACTCCTTGCGGAACTCGACGACCGGGACGTCGTCCTTGTTCAGCCCCTTGGCGCGGTATTGCTCCTCGATCTTCCACTCGATCGGCAGGCCGTGGCAGTCCCAGCCCGGGACGTAGTTGGAATCGAAGCCCAGCATCTGCTGCGAGCGCGTGACGAGGTCCTTCAGGACCTTGTTGAGCGCGTGGCCGATATGGATGTTGCCATTGGCGTAGGGCGGGCCGTCATGCAGGACGAAGCGGTCGCGCCCCTTACCGGCCTCGCGCAGCTTGCGGTAGAGATCGATCCTGGCCCAGCGGGCGAGCAGCTCCGGCTCGCGCTGCGGCAGGCCGGCCCGCATCGGGAACTCGGTCTGGGGCAGGAACAGGGTCTGGGAATAGTCGGTCGCGTCGGTCTTGTCGGCGGTCTGGTCGGTCATGGTCCGGCTCGGGCACTGGGACAGGCGGCGGCGGTGGCCGCGCTCATCCTCTGGAAACGGGAAAAGCGGTCTTCAACCCGGACTGCGCAGGCGCCCGCGCTCAGCGCGAGGCGGCAGCCGGGCCTGTAATTCGCCGGAGAAGGCACATAGGCAGCATGACCATCGGCAGCTTCTAGACCAGATCTCTCGTCGCCGGAACCGCCACCGCGCGTGGTTGAACGTCGTCGCTGCTCTAGCAAAGCCCCGTCAAGGAAGGAAGGGCGGCGTCGTGCTGAGGATCTCGCGGGCGCGGGCGCTGTCGGCGTCCATCTGGGCGATCAGGGCTTCGAGCGAGTCGAACTTCGCCTCGCCCCGCAGCCAGGCGACGAAGGCGACATCGACCTGCTTGCCGTAAAGATCGCCGGAGAAGTCAAAGACGAACGTCTCCAGCCGTGGGGCGCCGTCGTCGAAGGTCGGGCGGCTGCCGAAGCTCGCGACGCCGTCGTGCCAGATGCCGTCGATCTTCATACGCACCGCGTAGATGCCGTATTTCAGCCTGCAGTCGCGGGCGAGATGCATGTTTGCGGTGGGGTAACCGAGATCGCGGCCACGCTTGTCGCCATGGGCCACGACGCCGCGCACGAACCAGGGGCGGCCGAGACAATCGGCGGCGCGGGCGATGTCGCCCTGCTCCAGTGTCGTTCGGATCAGCGTCGACGAGACGGGCTCGCCGTCGCGGGCGAACGGCGGCACGACGACGACCGGGATGCCCTGCCCCGCGCAACGCTCCTGCAGCATCTCCGGCGCGCCGCGGCGACCCTGGCCGAAATGGAAATCATAGCCGCAGACGAGGCCGGCGGCGCCGAGGCGCCCGAGCAGGAGATCGTCGACGAAGGCTTCGGCCTGGATCGCGGCAATGCTGCGGTCGAAAGGCAGGACGAAGGTCAGCGGCAGGCCGAGGGCGCCGAGCAGCTCCGTCTTCAGTGCAGGCGGCGTCAGGCGGAACACCGGCTCCTCCGGACGGAAGACGCTGCGCGGATGCGGCTCGAAGGTCAGCGCCGCCGGGCGCCGCCCCAGCCGTGCGGCCAATCCGACCGCCTCGCGCGCCAGCTCGGCATGGCCGCGATGGACACCGTCGAAATTGCCGAGCGCGAGGACGCAGCCGCGCAGGGCAGCCGGCACGGGCTTGTCGAGGTCGATCACGAAGCTGGAGGGCGCGTCGGCGGGCGAAGTCATCTGTGCGGGCGATCCGGGCATCCGGGCTTACGCCGGACCGGCCCCTCATTGGCCAGCGGCGGCGAAGCGTCAAGCCGGACCGTCGCCCGATGGCCCTCGGCCGCGTCAGCCTCGCGGGCGCGCGGGCGGCAGGGCGACCCAGGCCTCGCCCTCGAGCACGGCCTTGCCGTCGACGAGGCATTCGCAGAACAGCCGCGCCCGGCGCCGCTCCGCCACAAGCTCCATCACCTCGACACGCGCCGTGACGACGTCGCCGATCTTGACGGGGGCAAGAAAGGTCAGGGTCTGCGACAGATAGACAGCTCCCGGCCCCGGCAGCCTTGTGCCGAGCAGGGCGGAAACCAGGCTCGCGGTGAGCATGCCATGAGCGATGCGCTGGCCGAACTTGGTGTTGGCGGCGTAGCGGTCGCAGAGATGGATCGGGTTGGCGTCGCCGGACAGATCGGCGAAGAGCGAGACGTCGCGCTCCATCACCGTCCGCATGAGGCTCTGGCTCATGCCGACCGTCAGATCCTCGAAGGCATGGACGGTATAGAGGGCGCTGGTCATGGGTGTCGGTGCCTGGGCTCGACCGCGGCGCGGGGGTCGCCGGGTCGATTTTTGCTGCGTCGCAGCCTCTCACAGCGGCAAAAACCCGGCCATTGGACTTTCGTGGCTGGTGGCAAAAACGCCATGACCGAGCGTCACTGCGGCATTGGATTAACGGCTTTGATGATGTGGACGCCCCCGCCCAACGGCGGCGCTATGGTGCCGATCCGGCTGCCCAACCAGCGAGAGGAGCGTGCGCAATGATGATCAAGACGATTGGACTGGACCTGGCGAAGAGCATCTTTCAAGCGCACGGCGTCGATGAGAGAGGAGCGACGGTGCTGGTGAAGAAGCTGCACCGCAAGCAGATGCTGCCGTTCTTCTCGAAGCTTCCGCCGTGCTTGATCGGCGTGGAAGCGTGCGGAACGGCCCATCACTGGGCCCGAACTCTTTCGGCAATGGGCCACGAGGTTCGCCTGATCCCGCCGTCCTACGTGAAGGCCTTCGTGAAGCGCGGCAAGAGCGACGCCCTTGATGCCCAAGCGATTTGCGAAGCGGTTCAGCGGCCGACGATGCAGTTCGTTCCGGTCAAGACCGTCGCCCAGCAGGGTATCCTCATGACTCATCGTGCGCGGTCCTTGCTGGTTCGTCAGCGCACGTCAGCCGCTAACGCATTGCGAGCCCACCTGGCCGAGCTGGGGCTTGTCGCCAATCCCGGCGTCGCTAATCTGGCAAAGCTCGCCGAGCAGGCATTGGCCGAGGACGCGCTTCCATCGTTTGCTCGCGCTGCGCTTGTTATCATGCACCGCCAGATCGTTGTCCTCGGACAGGAGATCTCGGAGCTGGACCGCCAGATCGCCGCTTGGCATGCCGAGAGCGAAGCGAGCCGCAGGCTCGCTGCGATCCCTGGCCTGGGCGTTGTCACCGCCACCGCCATCGCAGCTACCGTGACTGATCCAGATCAGTTCCGCTCCGGCCGTCAGTTCGCCGCGTGGCTCGGACTGACGCCGCAGCAGCAATCGACCGGCGGCAAGACAAGGTTGGGCGGCATCTCGAAGCAAGGAGATCGCTATCTGCGCCGATTGCTCGTCGTCGGCGCGACTGCCGTTATCCGGCATACGAAGGACAAGCCGACGCCGATGGCGAGTTGGATCAGGACGCTGCTTGAGAAGAAGCCTTTCAGGCTCGTCTCTGTCGCGCTCGCCAACAAACTCGCCCGGATCGCATGGGTGCTGCTGACGCGGAAGGAGACCTACCGACCCCAGCAACTCGCCGCTTGAGAGGACGATCTAGGAGACAACCCGAATTGGTGACGGCAGTCGATGATGAGTGACGATCGAGCCAACGACGAGGCCAACCCGCGTGATTCAATGCGCTCTAGCAGCGCGCCAGTTTGATAGGGACCTCGTCGGCGGATTTCCATCAGGGCCAGCGGCAGACTTCCGCCGCACAAACAGGCCGGACATATGAAAGCAACCGATCAAATCATCCCGACATAAA
>LSIG01000149.1 GCA_001556125.1 Rhizobiales bacterium CCH10-E5
CGGCTGAACCGTCTGTGGGCGGCGACGCGGGCGATTGCGGACGGGGCGCTCGAGACGGTGGTCGACACGAAGGGCAATGACGAGATCTCCGACATCTCGAAGAGCGTGCTGCTGTTCCGTGACAATGCGGTGGCGCTGCGCGAGGCGGAGAGCGCCAAGATCGCCGACCAGGCGCGGGCGCAGGAGCAGCGCCGCGAGATGATGGCGGA
>LSIG01000015.1 GCA_001556125.1 Rhizobiales bacterium CCH10-E5
TATCCGCCTTCTCGAAGCGATAGCGCGGATCGGCCGCCACCGGCGCCAGCGAGGCAAGATGGCCGGCATAAGTCAGCTTGTCGACGACGCAGACGCTATGCGGAGACGCCGCGATGAGCCTGCGCGTTACAGCGGAGCCAATGAACCCCGCCCCGCCGGTGACCAGAAACCTCAACGATGTCGGCAAGACCGCCTTCGCTCCCTTTGGATGGGCGCATATAGGCGATGGACACGCCCAGCGTAAACCCGCGCCGGCTACGCATAGCCATTGGCCGACAGCGATCGGCGCCGACGATGACGCTGTTGATCAAGTAGCGGCTTTCAGTGAGCTGATCGAACGCATGTCCTGGTGATCGACAATCATCTGAGACAGCGCTATCAGGCGCTAAATGTGGGACGACGATCTGGTCACTGGAAAGTCGCTTAGCATCAAGCGATTTTCAGGCCGGTCTCAAGCTCACAGGCTGATGCCCGGCTCTTCCGATGGAGCCCAGGACGGCCTTTGTCGGCCTTCGAGACCAAGGAACTGATGGTTATTGTTGTCATGCAAACTCCATGACCGTTACCGATCGGCTTAAAATGCTGGCGCGCCTCGGGTACCGATCCCGAGCCTTTCTGCGTCATGTCTACCAGAAGCTCGCCGCGCTAACCTTCGGTCGACTATTCGTTTCGCGATGGGGGCTGCGCTTCCGGGCCGCGGTAGCCGGCGCGCGACCGCCGCTGCCGGAACCGCAGTTGCGCGTCGCTATTGTCGCCCATGCCTATTATCCCGATCTCATCCCGGAGATCCTCGCCTGCCGGGACGCACTTCCGGGTACGGCGCCGGTCCATTTCACCATCCCGCCCGAGCGCGTCGCGGCGGCGCAGACAATGCTGCAGGGCGTCGATGAGATTTCGCTCCATGTCTGCGAGAACCGTGGGCGTGACATCTGGCCGTTTCTCCAGCTGCTCGGCAGCGGGGCCCTGGACGGCTACGACGCTGTTCTGAAGCTTCACACCAAGCGCAGTCCGCATCTGCTCGACGGCGACATCCGGCGTCGACTGCTGTTCGCTATGCTGTGCGGTGAGCGGCGTTCGACCTCGCGGGCCTTGTCCTCTTTCCTCGATCCGCGAACGGGGATGGTGGGGTGGGACGCCAGCCGGCGCAGCGCTACTCCCTACTGGATGGCCAACCGGGAGCGCGTCCATGCCGTCGCCAGGCGCATGGGGGGCGGTGCCACGGTGCCGCCACTGGGGTTCTTCGAAGGGTCGATGTTCTGGTTCAGGCCCAGCGCCTTTGCGGCGCTGCGCGAGCTGCGCTTTTCTGCGGAGGACTTCGAGGCGGAATCGGGGCAGGTCGATGGCACGCTTCACCACGCCCTCGAACGCTGCTTCACGGTTGCCGCCTGGCTGAGAGGCTTTGCCGTCCGGGATCTGAAGGGGCGCCTGCTGGAAGGGCTATGAACCCGCGCGGCGGTGGCCGCCGCGCGCCTGTACCCGACCCTTTACCTGCTCAGCCGCCTTGGGTGGTCCGCTCGGCCGATTGTTCCGGCCAGTCGCCGTGCCGGCGCAACTGCCCGATCGTGGCAACGCGGGCGGCTAGTTCAGCACCGACATTGCTTCTGCTGTAGCGTTGCCGGACGAATGCCTGCCCCGCCTGGGCTATGCGGGCCGTCGCCTCCGGGTCAGCCATCACGTCGCGCATCGCCTGGCTGGCGGCTTTGATGTCCGGCTCGGCCCAGACCTGGCCGTCGCTTTCAACATACTCGCCGGGACGAATGGGGCGAAGTTGGCAAGGAACCGGAAAGCCGGTCTCGGCGGAGAGGAAATCCTGACTTCCCGAGAAGTCCGTGCCAATGACGGGCTTCGCGTGGACCATCGCCTCGACCATGCCGAGCCCGAAGCCCTCGGACCGATGGAGAGACAGGTAGCAGTCGCAGTCGGCGATGAGCGAGACGATCTCGCTTCGCGTCAGGGTGCGGTCGATTACGACGATGCGGGAATCGCTCTTTGCGGCGCGGTTGATCATAGCCCGAATTTCCGGGAAGTGGGTCTGCGAGCCTGTGGACTTGATGACTAGGCCCGCGCGCGCATCATCCCTGTCGAAGGCAGCCTGGAAGGCTTGGAGGACGCCGATCGGGTTCTTGCGGGCGGGGTAGGAAAAATAGTCGAAGGAGAACAGGAAGTAGAACACTCCGTCCTTCAGCCCAAAATGGGAGCGAGGAAGCTTCTGCGGCGGCTCCGGTTCGACGCAGGGCGGAATCACAACGATCGGGCCGGGGAAGATCGGGCGGAAGGCATCGGCGACGAAGGCATTCGGCGCCCAGATCTCGTCGATCCAGTCCAGCAGCGGTTGCCATTTGGCCGGAGCGCCGGGCAACTCCCAATAGGTCCGCAGCACATTGTAGGAGCCGGAGAGGAGAGGCTCGCCGATCGTCGTGCGCACGAGGGGCAGCTGATCCGTCGCAGTCTCGATGACGTTGATCGGATAGGCGCCGTCCGTGTCATAGCTCTCCGACCGGAAGGGGCAAGCGAAGCGCGATTCGACATTGATGTTGAACGGCCAGATCGCGAAGCGCAGCTTCGCATCAGCGGCCGAGTCGATCAGCCCGCGCAGGGACTCGCCCAGCCCCAGATTGGCTTCCACATAGCCGATGAACCGCACGCCTTCACGCCGCGGTGCCGCCTCGTGCAGGCCGCGCACCCGGCCAGGCGGCGCGGAAAGGGGCGGCAGTGTCATGGGGCGGGCTGTGAGGCGGTGTTTTGCCGAAGCTGAGATGCGATGGCCGAGAGCCGCGATCGCCGTTGGCACCCCGACGATCCGCGCGAGTTCGCGGAACTGACTGAACGCTGAGCCGACTTGACTGGCAATCTGACGCCATCTTCCATGCCAGGCGATGCGTCTCGCCATCAAAGTCTCCGCGCAGACGAAGGCCGGTACGTTGATCCAAGGGTTAACACGGAGGGGGCTAAAAATGGTTGTATCCAGCGCCTCGCACTCCGATACCCGAAGCGACGGTAATCAACAAGACATCTCGGCTTATTTGTAGGGCCAACCTGTTTCGCCGGAGTGCATTTCGTCATGCAAGTTTGACCTCGGGGACGGGGGATCTGGAGTGCGCCCGTGCGGGTAGACCGGATCAGGCTGCGGTTCTGACCGTGAGCCGGGCGTGTTGATCCTCGAACTGAGATAGCCGAGCGCAGAGTGCAGTCGGCTGGCGTTATGGACCTGATCGATGAAGCGCGGAAGGTCGGCGGCGACATCCTCGAACGTCTCATTGGCCATCGTATAGACGGCCTCAACCTTGAGCGCTTTCATGAAGCTATCGGCCTTGGCATTATGTATGGATTGCCGCGGCGCCCCATTGACGCGACGAGACTATGTTCGGCGAGGGCCTACCAGTAGCGCCCGGCCGCGTATTGGGTGGATTCAACCGGTCGTCGCATCACTCAGAGATTGGAGGTTTTGAACCGCCCCTAGATTCCTGGACGCCTTCTTCCCTAATTTCAGGCAAGGAGGCACCGATGGGCAAAGCGAACTTCACCGAGGACTTCAATCGCGACGCGGTCCTTCAGGTCACTGAGCGAGGCTACCCGGTGGCCGAGGTCGCCGCTCGCCTGGGGATCAGCAAGTACTCGTTTTATGAGTGGAAGAAGCGATACGCAAAGCCGGCTGCGGTGACCCGCGATGACGATCAGGCCGCCGAGGTCCGCCGCCTGAAGCGCGAGTTGCAGCGGGTCGCCGAGGAGCGGGATATCCTAAAAAAAGCGGCCGCTTACTTCGCCAAGGATGCAAGGTGAGGTACGCGTTCATCGCCGAGCATCGTCCGGTGTTGTCGATCCGCGCCATGTGCCGTTGCCTGTCGGTGCAGCCCAGCGGCTTCTATGCTTGGCTGAAGGATCCGCTCAGCCGGCGAGCGCGGGAAGACGAGAGGCAGACCAAACTCATCCGTGCGGCCTGGCGGGACAGCGGGAAGGTGTACGGCTACCGAAAGCTCCACGACGACCTCGCGGACATGGGCGAGAGCTGCTGTCCGAACCGCATCGCGCGCCTATCGCGGCGGCATCCGGGCGCAGATCGGCTACAAGTGTCGTCCCGGCCAATATGGCGGCAAGCCGTCCATTGCCGTCGACAACAAGCTCGATCGCGGGTCCGATGCCGAGGCGCCAGACAAGGCCTGGTGACCGACATCACCTACATCCGCACCCACGAGGGCTTCGCCTACTTGGCGGTCGTGCTCGACCTCTTCTCGCGCCGCGTCGTCGGATGGTCGATGCAGCCCCTGCAGACGACCAATGTCGTCCTGTAAGCTCTGCTCGCCGCCATCTGGCGGCGCAAACCGAAGGGCCGCGTGCTGGTGCATTCGGATCGGGGCAGCCAGTTTACAAGCCTGGAGTGGGTCTCGTTCCTGAAGCACCACGACATGGAGCCATCCATGAGCCGGCGGGGCAACTGCCACGACAACGCCGTGGCCGAGAGCTTCTTCAACCTGCTCAAGCGCGAGCGGATCAGGCGCAAGGTCTACCGAACGCGGGATGAGGCGCGGGCCGACGTATTTGACTACATCGAGATGTTCTACAATCCGACCCGCAAGCATGCACGAAACGGGATGCTGTCGCCCGTCGAGTTCGAACGGCAGCACAAAGCGCGAGCCGAGGGCGTCTAGAAAACTCGGGGCGGTTCATTTTGACGATGGCTGGTCGGCGCGCTTCGGAACGATGCAAACGGCGAAAGTTTCGTTCGCTAAGACGACCACCTGCCTGGCAGCGTGAGCATGATTGCCGTTTCTGGTAGGCTGTCGCGCGCGGACGTACGCGCGAGCAGGCGCCGCCGACGCCGGCATTTCGACGCCACTGGGGCCGCGCTGGTTTCGGAGTTCGGGAGTGATGCTGCCAACCCACCTTGCGCCTTCGGCGCCTGTGCCCACCGGAAGATATCTGTCTTTCGGTGAGCGCGAGGAGATCGCGATCGAGCTTGCCAAGGGAACGGCGACCCGTGCGATTGCACCGAAGCTTGCGCACTCGCCTAATACGCGATCTCACGCGAAATGCGCCGCAACGCCGCCACGCGCGGTAGCAACCTCGACTATCGCGCAATTGCAGCGCAATGGCGTGCTGACCGCGCGGCGTGACGACCTCGCCTGGGCGAGCTGGCCCGTAACCCCTATCTATGCGCCTATGTCGAGCGGCGTTTCTCGGGTCAGGTCACGAACGTCGATGGTGCCAGCTTTGCGGGTCCCAAGGTGATATGGAAGAAGCGTCGCGCTGTGCTTCGGCAGAGCCGGCGCTGGTCAACCGCGTGGAGCCCCGAGCAGATCGCCCATCTTCGGATCGATTACCCGGAGGATCCCACCATGCGCGTCAGTCACGAGGCGATCTACCAGTCCTTGTACGTTCAAGGTCGCGGGGCGTTGCGCCGTGAGCTGACGGCTTGCTTACGCTCAGGCCGAGCTTTGCGGGTCCGCGTGAGCGGACCCGCGGTCGTGGAAAGTCCTTCGTGGCGATGCCGTCATGATCAGCGAACGGCCGCCAGAGGTCGAAGACCGAGCGATCCCGGGACACTGGCTAGGTGATCTCATCCTGGGCTTGCACAGCTCGGCGATCGGCATTCTCGTCGAACGCAGCTCGCACTTCACGATGTTGCTGCACCTGCCGCGCCAAGAGGGGTATCAGCGTGGACAGGGGGTTAAGAACGGCCCGCCCCGTGCGGGCCACGGTGCTGAAGCCGTTCGCACGGCAATTGTCCAATCCATGAGCGAACTACCCAGTACGCTTCGTCAATCGCTCACCTGGGACCACGGAGCCTAGCAGGCGGTTGAAGAAGTTGCTCGCCGGCCCGGTGTGGCGTGATACAATCCCACCTGCCTGGTTTAGGAGGTTGATTTGCGGGGATCGGACGAGAGGACGGGGCGCTTTTCAGCTACGTGGTCCTGGAGGCCCGGGTGCCCGGGGGGCACCCGTTGCGGGGATCCGGTCGCTGGTGAACGAGGCTCTCTCAGTGATGGGGAGCGACCTTTCGGCGCTCTATTCGGGCCTCGGCCCGCCATCGATCGCCCCTGAGAAGCTGCTGTGTGCGATGGTGCTCCAGGCCTTCTATTCGATCCGCTTTGAGCGCCAGTTGATGGAGCGGCTGGAGTTCGATCTCCTGTTTCGCTGGTTCGTCGGGCTCGGCATCGACGACTCAGTCTGGGATCACTCGACATTCTCGAAGAACCACGACCGGCTGCTCGCCGGTGACGTCGCCGCACAATTCCTGTCGACCATGCTGGCCGGGCGCTGTGTGAAGCGGCTCCTGTCGAGCGAGCACTTCAGCGCTGACGGCACGCTGAGCCAGGCTTGGGCGTCGATGAAGAGCTTCAGGCCGGTCGAAGAGCTTGGACGAGGCTCCGGCCCGAACGAGCCGCCGCCGGCGTCGGGCGGGCGAAAACCCAGGCCGGCTTCCGTGGCGAGAAGCGTTCGAACGCGACCCACGCCTCGACCACCGATCCGGCCTCCAAGCTCGATCGCAAGGGCCCCGGCATGGAGGGCGGCTCGCCTTCCTCGGCTATGCCCTGATGGAGAACCGCTCGGACCTTATCGTCGATGCCTGCCTGACGACGGTGTCTGGCCATGCTGAGCGGGTGGCGGCACTGGCGATGATCGAACCGCATGCCGACCGGCCGCGCCCCATCACACTCGGGGCCGACCGCGGCTATGACGCGTCAGACTTCGCGAACGAGTGGCGTTCGATGAACGTGCGCCCGCATGTAGCGCAGAACCTGACCCGTTGCCGCAACCTCTCGGCGATCGGCGGTCGCACCACCCGCCATCCCGGCTATGCACCGAGCCAGCGGGTCTGCAAGCGCATCGAGGAAGGCTTCGGCTGAATGGAGGCGGTGGCCGGGCTCGACAGGCCCAAGCTGCGCGGCGTCGTCCGGGTTGGATGGGCCTTCACCTTCGCCGCCGCCGCCTACAACCTCGTCCGCCTGCCGAAACTGTCGGCGACACTGGCATAAGCGAGATCACCGACGCGGCCTGCGCGACGATCATCGTCGAAGCAATGCGACGCCCCGCGCCAGGCCGACGACTCTAAACGCGCTCAACAGGCGCCTGCGATCATCCCAATGTTGCCGGTAAGCGATACCACTCCGCCCAGTCAGCGCCTTCTTCAACAGCCTGATAGCTCTGTCGCTCCATGAGACAGGTCAATCTGCAACGCTTTTAGAGCGTCGACTCATTACCGCGTAGCCAGATCCTGACGCATGCGAGCTTAAGGCTTGCGAGGAAGTTCTCTGCGAGCTTGTCGTAGCGTGTGGCGACGCGGCGGAACTGTTTGATCTCGGTGGAGAAGCGCTCGATCAGGTTCCTGTCCCTGTAGAGGTGGCGGCTGAAGCAGATCGGGTTCTTCCGATTGCTCTTGGGCGGGATGTTGGCCCAGGCTCCGCATTCGCCGACGAGCGCGCAAGGCGTTGGCGTCGTAGCCCTTGTCGGCCATTAGCATCGCGCCGGGAGTGAGATGGCCGATCAACTCAGCGGCGCTGGCGATGTCGCTGGCCTAGCCCACCGTCAGCTTGAGCTGGATCGGGCGCCCCTGGGCATCGACGAGGGCGTGGATCTTCGTGGTAAGCCCACCTCGCGAGCGACCGAGACAACGATCTCGCCCCCCCCATTTTCCGGTCGCAGCGGTGGACCCGCACGACCGAGGTGTCGATCATCTGGACGTTGCCGTCGTAAGCCTTTGTGATCGCGTCCATCAGGCGATCTCAGACGCCGGCTTTGCGCCATCGGTTGAAGCGATTGTAGATCGTCGGCGGCGGGCCGTGCGGATTCCGATTCCGACCGGCCATCATTCCGATAATTGACCGGCCGGGATTCC
>LSIG01000150.1 GCA_001556125.1 Rhizobiales bacterium CCH10-E5
GCCTCAAGCTCGTATGCGTCAGGATCTGGCTACGCGGTAATGAGTCGACGGCCTAGATAGTCTTCCGCATTTGAAATTGGGATTTTTGCAAATTTAAGCGCAGGCCTAGATCTCATATACATTGATATCAGTTCAAATATTACGAAAAGAACGAGCGATATACCTAAAAGAATCGCCACCCAGAGTGAAGCGCCCTTACTAAGGAAATCTTTAACAAATCCCCAAATTGCAAATATTCCAGCATATCCGGCCAGCATCATCACGTTGTTATGAGATGCTGCTTTCTCGTAAATCCTAGCATTCAGTTCGACTATTTTCGCTAGTTCCGCTTGGCTATCCACTTGCGTACCCGAACCAATACTCTCTGGAGCGCCCAGCAAATCTACCGCGATTTCGACATCGTACTCATTGTGTCCCGGATACCAGTTTACCCATGATACCGACGGCATATGGAATTTTCCATCGAATGTGAAACCAATGCTGTCGCCTTTGCGCGGCACACCCGCCAGGGACAAAGTACCTAGCGGGATGAAGGGTGCCTTGTCGTGTATGAGCCGAGCACGAAATGTTCGTGGATCATTGTTTGAAACGCCTTCAGGAGCAACCTTCGGGCCTTCTTGATCATCCATAGCGCGCGCTCCAGAAACACGGTTTCAAGAACGCAGATAGCACGCAGGGTAACATCAGTCTCTAATGCGAGAGTTTGCGGAAACTGACGCCCCTAATGCCCCGCAGACACCGCCGCCGGCACGGCCGGCGCCCCCTCCCAGCGCGTATGCGCCGGCAGGTTCTCGCCCTTCATGATGACGGTGAGCAGACCGACCTGGGCATAGTCGCCGACATGGGTGTCGTAGAGCACGGTCGCCCCCGCCCCGACGCAGACGCCCTTGCCGAGCTTCACCCGGCCGACCTTCATCACCCGGTCCTCGTAGAGATGCGTCTGCAGGGCGGAGTGCGCGTTGATCGTGCAATAGTCCCCGACATTGATGCAGTCGAACTCGGTGATGTCGGTCGAGTCGAGCCAGACGCCCTTGCCGTACTTCGCGCCGAAGAGCTTCAGGAACCACGGCAGGAAGGGCGTGCCGCGCAGATGGTCGAACAGCACCTTGCCACCGAGCCCCCAGTACAGCACGGCCACCGCCTCGGTCCGCATCGCCCACCAGGACCACATCGGCTTCATCACCGGCTTATAGACGCCCATCATCAGCCACTTCATCGTGGCGCAGATGACCGCCTGCGTGATCGCGATCAGCACCGCGACGCCCATGAAGGCGAGCACCAGCCCACCCCAGTCCTGCTCGTTGATGCGCTGCTGCAGCACGAGATCGACCGCGATGGTTCCGAAGGTGATAAACAGCATCGCCGGAAAGGAGGTGTGCAGGGCCTCGAAGGTGCCGCGCGCCACCTGCTTGCGCAGCGAGGGCTTGTAGGTCCAGTCCGCCCCAAGATCGACCTTCTGCCGCGTCGGCAGCCGGATGGCCGGTGAACCGAACCAGGTGTCGCCGGGCTGCATCCGGTCATTGGCCGGCGGCTTCGACTTGATGCCGATCAGCACGCGGTCCGGGATGACCGCGCCCGGCGGCACGACGGCGTCGTTGCCTACGAAGACCTGCTCGCCGGTGCGCGTCATGTCGAGCCGCATATAGCCGCGGCGCATGTCTTCGTCCCCGAAGACGACCTCGTCGGCGATGAAGTTTCCGGCGCCGATGGCGGTCAGGTCGAAGCGCCCCGAGAGATTGGTCGAGATCTCGGCGCCGGAGCCGATGCGGGCGCCCATCAGCCGGTACCAGGCGCGCATATAGATGGTCGCGAACAGCGAAGAGAGCGTCTCGAGCGTCACTTCCGTCGCCAGCGAGACGGTCCATTTGCGGGCGTAGAAGCCGGAATGGATCGAATAGGAGCCCGAGGTCACCCGCGGCAGGATCGCCCAGCGCAGCCCGGCCATCAGGAAGACGGTGAAGGAGATCAGCCCGATCGCGGTCGGCCAGGTCAGCAGCGGCAGATACCAGAGATAGCTGATCTCCGACCAGGAGGAGATCCAGTCGTCGATCTGGTCGAACAGCCAAAAGGCCGGGAAGATCGGCAGCAGGCTGATCGGCGGCACGACGACGAGCATCAGCACGCAGAAGGCGGTCATCGCCGCGCGGCGGCCGGGCCCGGCCTCGGCCTGCGGCGGCAGCGCGGCGAGGTCGACCGACCCGGTCTTGCGGGCGGGCGAGCCGTCCCAGATCTCGGCTTCGGCGATCTGCGCCCGCGGCGGGATAGCGGTCAAATCGCCGATCTCGACATGGTCGCCGATGACGCAATCATGACCGAAAACGACGGAGGCGCCGGCGCAGACATCGCGCCCGATGGTGATCCGTCCGATGATCAGCTTGTCGCCGATCGCCTCGCCATTGGCGAAGGTCGTCTTGGAGCCGAACGTGGTCCCGTCGCCGATC
The DNA here is from genome assembly GCA_001556125.1 of Rhizobiales bacterium CCH10-E5. Classification (GTDB taxonomy): domain Bacteria; phylum Pseudomonadota; class Alphaproteobacteria; order Rhizobiales; family Beijerinckiaceae; genus Allobosea; species Allobosea massiliensis. The sequence goes on from LSIG01000150.1 coordinate 2,442, forward strand.
TCGATCAGGTCGATGGCGCCGGCCTCGTAATCGGAGATGATGACGTCGCGCCCGACCTTGGCGCCCAGCAGACGCCAGTAGACCCGCATTACCGGAGAGCCCTGCAGCCACTTGATGTGGACGAGCCCGGCGACGCGCGCCGCGAACCACCAGCGGAAGTAATAGACGCCCCAGAGCGGATAGACCCCGGGCTTGGTCCGCCCCAGCACGATCCATTTCAGCGCGATCGCGATGAGGCCCGTGACGATCGTGATGGCGACATAGACGCCGAGCAGCGCGAAGATCTGGCCGATCAGCGGCAGATCCTCGCCGGAGAGCAGCATGTAGGTGACGAAGATGCCGAGCCATTGCGCCGTCGAGAGGCCGATGATCACCGGCAGCGCCACGGCCTGCGCCAGTCCGCACAGGAAGCGGCGCAGGAAGGGCGGCGGCGTGAAGGACAGGTCCTGTGCCTCGGCGATGCCGCGCCCGTCGAGCAACGCCGCCATGCCGCGCAGGGTGCGGGCGCCATAGACGTCCTGCAGCGTGATGCCGGCATAGGCCGGGTTCTCGCGCACGATCGAGATGAAGCGCGCCGCCAGCAGCGAATGCCCGCCGAGATCGACGAAGAAATCGGCCTCCAGCGGCAGGCTGGACGCCCCCAGCACGCGCTTGGCGGCGTCGAGGAGCGCCGCTTCCGTGGCGTTGCGCGGCGGCTCCTGCTCGCCTTGCGCGCTCGGCGCCGTCAGCGGGGCGGCCTTCAGCATCCGCCGGTCGACCTTGCCGGAGACCATGCGCGGCAGCGAGCCCACCGCCTCGAAATGCGCCGGCACCATATAGGGCGGCAATTTCTCGCGCAGCGCCGCGCGCAGCACCGCGCCGTCGACCGCGACACCGGGCTCGGCCACGACGAAGGCGACGAGCCGTTCGATCTCGTCATCGGTCCGCATCACCACGGCGGCCTGGTGCACGCCGGGCTCGTCGGCGAGCTTGGACTCGATTTCGCCGAGCTCGACACGGAAACCGCGGATCTTGATCTGGTCGTCGATGCGCCCGTGAAAGACGATGTTGCCGGCCTCGTCGAGGCTGACCGCGTCACCCGAGCGGTAGAGCACCGGATCCTCGGGGCCGAAGGGCTGCCCGAATGGGTTGGGAATGAACTTCTCGGCGGTGAGCTCGGGGCGGCCGTGATAGCCCTGCGCCACGCCCGGCCCGCCGATCAGCAACTCGCCCTGCTCGCCGGGGCCGACCAGTGCCATCGCCTCATTGACGACATAGGCGGTGTAGTTCGGGATGGGCCGGCCGATGGTCACCATCTCGCCCGGATGGACCTCGGCCGCGGTGGCGACAACCGTCGCTTCGGTCGGGCCATAGGTGTTCAGGATGCGCCGGCCGGGTTTCGACCATTTCTGCACCGTTGCCGGCGGCAGCGCCTCGCCGCCGAGCAGGATCAGCTTCAGCGAGGGCACGTCGGCGGGCAGCATGCCGAGCAGCGTCGGCACGGTGTCGATGACCGTGACGCCGGCCTGGGTCAGGATCGCCGGCAGCTTCTCGGCATCGCCCATCATCTCCGGCGAGGCGACGAAGAGCGTCGCGCCCGCGAGATAGGGCGTCCAGATTTCTTCCATCGAGAGGTCGAAGGCGACCGAGGCGCCCTGGAACACGACGTCGTCCGGGCCGATTCCGTAGAGCGCGTTCCCCGACCGCAGGAAATGGCAGATGTTGCGGTGGCTGATGACGATCGCCTTCGGCGTACCCGTCGAGCCGGAGGTATAGATCAGATAGGCGGGATGCTCGCGCGTCAGCCCGGTGGCACGGGCGGGCATCGCATGCCCGTCATCGCCCTGCGCGAGGCCATCCGGCGTCCAGACGCTGCGCCCCGTGGCGGCGGCACGGCCGGTCCAGGCGTCGCAGGTGACGATCCCCTTGGCCTGCGCATCGGCCAGGCAGACGGCGATGCGCTCGACCGGCGCCTCGGCATCGAAAGGGATCCAGGCCGCGCCGGCGCGCGTGATCGCGATCTGCGCGACCAGCAGATCGATGCCCCGCGGCATCCAAAGACCGACGAGATCGCCCGGTCCGACGCCCTGCAGCGCGAGCCCGCGCGCCTGCCGGCCAGCCAGCGCCCAGATCTCGTCATAGCTCAGGCGGCGGCTGCCATCGACCAGCGCGGGATGCGCTCCCCGGTCCGCGACGGTGGCGGCTAGGATTTCGCCCAGGACCTCGTCGCGCAACAGTTCGGGGCGCTTGTCGCCCGCCATCATGGCGACGGGGGTCGGGCTCGCCTGATCTGCCGTTCCCGGCAGCATGGTCATGTCGTTCATTGCGCCCCGCTGCGCGCAGCCGACCGGTTTCGCGAAGCGCGGCGCCCTCGCCCGCATCCCGATCCGACGCCGCTGTCACGCACCTCTTGCCTGCTGGAAAACGCACGATCCCGCGCCTTTTCCGATCGATTCCCCCGGCCGGGCGAGTGCCGCAACGCGGCCTCGCTCTAGCACGCTTCTCCTGCCCACGCACCTCTGAACTCATGATGAACACCACGCATGGGCCGATGCGACGCTGCGTCATCCACGCATCAGCGCCATCACATGTGCCGCCGCCGAACGCGACAGACCTTCGAGGTCGTAGCCGCCTTCCAGCACGGAAACGATGCGCCCGCCGCACTGACGATCCGCGATCTCCATCAGCCTCTGCGTCGCCCAGGCGAAATCGGGCTCCTTCAGATTCAGGTTGGCGAGCGGATCGCGCCAATGTGCATCGAATCCCGCCGAAATAATGATCAGATCCGGCGAAAATCCGGCGATGCGCGGCAGCAGGACGCTCTCCATCGCCTCCCGGAAGGCGTCGGAGCCATCCCCGGCGCTGAGAGGCGCGTTGACGATGGTGTCGTGGGCGCCGCGCTCGGACGCCGCGCCCGTGCCCGGATAGAGCGGCATCTCATGGCTGGACGCGTAGAGCACGCTGGCATCGTCCCAGAAGATCTCCTGGGTCCCGTTGCCGTGATGGACGTCCCAGTCGATGATCGCGACCCGCTCCGCCCCGTGGCGCCGCTGGGCATGGCGGGCCGCGATCGCCGCCTGGTTGAAGAAGCAGAACCCCATTGCCTTGACGCTCTCGGCATGGTGGCCGGGCGGCCGCGTGGCGCTGAAAGCGTTGGCGACGCGGCCGGTCATCACCTCGTCCACCGCCTGCACCGCGCCGCCGACGCCGTGGAGCACGGCTTCGAGCGTGCCTGGCGACATCGTCGTGTCGGCATCGAAGGGGACGAGCCCCTGCGCGGGCGAGGCCGCCAGCACCGCCTCGACGAAGTCGTGCGGATGGCAAAGGCCGACCTGCTCCAGCGTGCCCCGCGGCGCCGCCTCGCGAATCAGCGGCGCGAAACGCTCGGTCTCCAGCACCGCTTCGACGGCCCGAAGCCTGTCGGGACGCTCGGGATGGCCGAGCGGGGTCTCATGCGCAAGGCTGGAGGGGTGCGTCAGCAGGAGTGTCGTCACAGGCGGGGCCCCTCGGGACGGTTAGAGACAGAAAACGTGGCAAGATGGCCACGGTGCAGTGCGAAACGCGTGATTCGGCGCGCCCCAGCGGAACCAAAATTGCGCCGTGTCCGTTTGCGCCCTAGACCATCCGCCAGCGCGCGAAGTCGAGCTGAAGCCGACGGATACGAAGCGTTAACCCTGAATTCATCATAAAGATCGCCTTCGGGCCGTCTGGTGGACGTCATGAAACAGACCGCGATCCTTGCCTTGGCGCTCTCGACCCTGCTGGGAGCCTGCCAGTACAAGAGCGTCAACGCGCCGGCCCTGTCTCAGAGGGATGCCGAGTACATCGCCCTGGTGCCGAAGTTCGAGCACCATCTCACCCATCTGCCCTACGAGATCGCCGACCCGACGGGCCAGCCACCCGGCACCATCGTCGTCGATACGCGGGAGAAGTATCTCTATTATGTGCTGCCGAACAAGAAGGCGATCCGCTACGGCGTCGCCACCGGCGACGAGGCCTTCGGCTGGACCGGCGAGGCGGTCGTCCAGCGCAAGGCGGAATGGCCGCGCTGGACCCCGCCGGCCGAAATGATCGCGCGCTGGCCGCATCTGGCGCCGCGCGCCGGCGGCATGGAGGGCGGCCCCGACAATCCGCTCGGTGCCCGCGCCCTCTATCTCTACCAGAACGGCCGCGACACGCTCTATCGCATCCACGGCACCAACGAACCCGAGACGATCGGCCGCTCGGCCTCCTCCGGCTGCATCCGGATGCGCAACATCGACGTGATCGACCTGTTCAACCGTGTGCCCAACGGCACGAAGGTGATCGTGACCTGATCTGAGCGGGGCGCCGTCCGGCGCTCAGCTCAGTTCGATCAGCACGATCTCGGGTGGGATGCCGAAGCGGATCGGCAGCTGGCTGGTGCCGATGCCTCCCGAGACGACGAGATCGCGCCCCGCCTCGCGGACATGGCCATAGGCGTAACGATTGCCGTAGCGCGACGGCACGATGGGCGCCCAGCCCAGAAACCGCACCTGCCCGCCATGGGTGTGCCCCGAGAGCGTCAGAGCCACCCGGTCGGGCATGCGGGCGAAGACGTCGGGCTCGTGGGCCATCACGATCACCGGCGCCCCGTCATCGGCGATCTGCGCCATCGTGCCTGCGAGGTCGTCGATACCGCGCGGACGTCTCCCCCTCGACAGAAAGGCGATCTGATCGCCGAGCCCGGCCAGCCAGAGCGGCCCGCCTGCCGTCTCGAGCCTGACGGCCTTGTTCTCCAGAACCGGGATGCCGACGCGCTCCAGCGCGAGACCGACCTGCGTCGGTCCCTGTCGCAGCCGCTGTGTCGGCTCGTCATGCCACCAGTCGTGATTGCCCAGCACGGCGAAGACGCCGTCCCGCGCCTCGAGCCGGGCGAGTTCGGCAGCCAGATCCGCAAGGGTGGGGTCGGAGGCGATGCGCGCACGGCTGGCGACGAAATCGCCCAGCAGCAACGTCAGGTCAGGCGCCAGCGCATTGGTCGCAGCCACGAGCTCGGAGACCCGCGCCAGCGGCACGTGCAGCGATCCGACATGCAGATCGGACAGGATCGCCAACCTCAGGCGCCGTCCCTCCGGCCAGCCGCGCGGGGTGAGCCGGTAGCGGGTCACGTTCTGCCGCCCCGGCTCCCAGACCGCCGCATAGGCGCCCGGCCCCGCCATGGCCAAAAAAAGACCGGCGAGAGTCCGAAGAACTCTGCGCCGGTCAAGCATGGAGGGTCTCGAAGGGGTCTAGGAAGTCAGTCGTCGAATCCGTTGCGGAGGACACCGGCAAGCCGGGATGGTGCATCCTTCGCACGGTGATCCAACGCAGCCGGGGCGCGCCTTGTTCCAGCGGCCAATGCAGGCAGCGCGATGGGCTTGAACCAGGATGCGTAGGCCTCCCTGGCGTGGGCATCGTGGAAACTCGCATGGACGGGGATCGCGCGGCGGGGTTGAGACGGGGTCGTCATGGGTTCCGACTGGGTTGGTTTCCGTGGCAGCGACGGGACCGTCGCTGCCACGGAACCTGCCCAAGGATCGGGACGCCAAAACGGCATCATCATGATGCGTTTCGGGCAAATTGTGTCCGGAGGTTCGCCCCGCGCCACAATCATAAAAGACCCGCACACAACGCATGCCGCGAAGGGCCGCCGCCGCGTCAGGCGGCGAGCAACCCTTCCGACTTGGCCCAGGCCAGGGTCTTGTCGAGAGCGCGCTCATAGCGGTCGAACATTTCTTCGATCTCCGCCTCCTTCATGATCAACGGCGGGCAGAAGGCGACGCGGTCGCCCATCGCCCGCAGGATCAGGCCTTCCTGCTGCGCGAACAGCACCGACTTCGGCCCGACGCCCTTCTTGATCTCGAACGACGCCTTCGTCGCCTTGTCGCGGACCAGTTCCACGCCGCCGATCATGCCGACGCCGCGCGCCTCACCGACGAGCGGATGCTCCTCAAGCTTGGTCAGGCGGCGCAGGAAGGTCGGCGAGACGCTGCGGACATGCTCGACGATTCGGTCGCGCTGGTAGATCTCCAGTGTCTTGACCGCGACCGCGCAGCCGACCGGATGGCCGGCGTAGGTGTTGCCGTGTCCGAAGGTGCCGATCTTGCGGCTCTGGTCGACGAGGACCTCGTAGACCCGCTCGTTCATCATCACCGCGCTGAGCGGGAAATAGGCCGAAGTGATCTGCTTGGCGCAGGACAGCGTGTCGGCGGCGAGCCCGTAGGTCGTGGTACCGAACATGTTGCCGGTCCGTCCGAAGCCGGTGATGACCTCGTCGGCGATGAAGAGAATATCGTACTTGGCCAGGACGGCGTTAATCTTCTCGAAATAGCCGGCCGGCGGCGTGATCGCACCGCCCGCGCCCATCACCGGCTCGGCGATGAAGGCGGCGACGGTGTCGGGCCCCTCGCGAAGGATCATCTCCTCCAGCTCGGCGGCCATGCGCGAGGAGAAATCCTGCTCGCTCTCGCCGGGCTCGGCGAAGCGGTAGTGATGCGGGCAGGAGGTGTGGAGGATGCCGGGCAGCGGCAGGTCGAAATCGATGTGGTTGTTGGGCAGGCCGGTCAGCGAGGCCGAGGCGACGGTGACGCCGTGATAACCCTTCAGCCGCGAGATGATCTTCTTCTTCTGCGGCCGGCCCAGCGCATTGTTCATGTACCAGACGATCTTGATCTGGGTGTCGTTCGCGTCCGAGCCGGAGGCGCCGTAGAATACCTTCGAGATCGGAACCGGCGCGATCTCCTTCAGCTTCTCCGCCAGCTCGATCGCGGGGTCGTGGCTGCGCCCGCCGAAGATGTGCTGGAAGGGCAGCTTCTTCATCTGCTCATAGGCGGTCTCGATCAGCTCCTGGTTGGAGTAGCCGAGCGCCGTGCACCAGAGGCCCGCCATGCCCTCCAGATATTCCTTGCCGTTGCTATCATAGACATAGACGCCCTTGCCGCTCTCCAGCACCAGCGGACCCGTCTCCCGATGCGCGGCGAGGTTCGTATAGGGGTGGACGAGAGTCTCGATGTCGCGGACGGCGAGGTTGGACAGCATCGTGCGGATCCCCTGATGCGAGTGGTGCCTTTCACCAGCATAGACCGGCGCCCGCGCAAGCGCTGAGCGAATTTATCGCAACCCGAGGCAGACTCTGCCGCAGGGCCGGCGGATCTCGACCCGTCCATCGCCGCGGCCGCTCAGGCCGGCCGGGCTTGTCACGCGGCTCCCGCCTCGGCATCGTCGGCGCCTGTCTGGAACCGTTCGGAAGAGGCCGCATGATCGACCCGGCAGCAATGGTGAACCGGCCCGCGCCGGGTCGGGACTGCGGCGCCTGCACGCTGTGCTGCAAGGTCTATGAGGTGCCGGCGGTGGAGAGCAAGGCCGGTACATGGTGCCGCCATTGCCTGCCGGGCCGCGGCTGCGGCATCCATGAAACCCGCCCGCAGCATTGCCGTGCCTTCTTCTGTCTCTGGATGACGCAGGATTTTCTCGGCCCGGAGTGGAAGCCGGACCGCGCCCGCTTCGTCCTCACCATGGATCCGACGACACGCTGGCTCTTCGTCCAGGTCGATCCCGGCGCCGCACAGTCCTGGCGCAAGGAGCCTTATTTCGGCCAGCTCCGGCGCTGGGCCGCCGCGGGCGACCGCCCGGTGATCGTCTTCGTCAACAAGGTCGCGACCGCGATCATGGCCCAGGGGGAGATCCCGCTGGGCGAGATCGCCGCCGATGAGCGCCTTGTGATGCGCGAGCTGCCTGGCGGTCGCAAGACACTGGAGAAGGTGCAGGCCGTCGGCGCCTGAGCAGCGCTCAGCCCTCGTCAACCGCCCTGGCGAGATCGCGCCACGACAGCACGAGCCGGTCGAGCTCGGCCAGATCGTCCGCCGGCAGCTTGCCCAGCGTTTGCGCCACGAAATCGCGCTGCGCCGCGATGCCCGCCTCCGCCAGCCTGCGCCCCTCCGGCGTCAGATGCATCGCATAGGAGCGCCGGTCCCCGGCAATGGCCCGGCGCTCCACCAGACCCGCCTGGACCAGGCGGTCGACGAGCCCGGAGACATTGCCCTTGGTGACGTAGAGGCGCTCCGCCAGTTCGTTCTGGCTGATGCCCTCGCGCTCGGTCAGCGTCGAGAGGAGATCGAACTGCGGAATCGAGAGGCCGAGCGCGCGGATCCGCGCCGTCATCTGCCCCAGCATGCGTTGGTGCAGCCGCATGAACCGGAACCAGACGCGGTCCGGCTCCGTCGCATCCGCACGCGGCGCTGTCTTCAAATCCGGCACGGCCTCGTCCTTCGTCAAGATTGATCACGCCTAAACCATCTCGCCGCCGCAGGCGAGATGGTCCTGAGCGGACGATCCCGCCTTGCCACGGTGTCATCCTCGCGTCATCGATGGCCGATGCATCGCCGTCTCGTCTTCGAGGAACCCGTCTCGCGCGCCGCGCTCTGGAGCCGGCGCCTGGCTTGGTTCGCGCTTGCGGTGCTGCTGCTGGCCCTGCTCGTGTTCCGCAGCGGCGAGCCGACGCTGGAAGGCCTCGCACCCGTCGTCGCCGCCTATGGCGTCGCGCTGATCGCTTTGTGCCTGTCGCTGCTGGCCTTCGCGCGGATCTGGCAGACCGGCCATCGCGGTGTCGGCATGGCCGCCGGCGCCTTCCTCATGGGCGTGCTGATGCTGGTGCCAGCCGCCTATGTCGTGTTCAAGCTCGTCACCCTGCCGGCGCTGGCCGATATCTCGACCGATCTCGACGATCCCCCCGCTTTCAGCCGCTCGCGCGCCGCGCTCGACGCCCGCGCCGGGCGGGTGCCGCCCGACGTTCCGGCCGAGCGCCGCCGCCTGCAGCGCCGGGCCTATCCCAAGACGGTGCCGATCGTGCTCGAGGTTCCCGCGGAGACGGCCTTCGACATCGCCCGCCGCGCCGCCATCGCCCGCGGCTGGCAGGTTCTGGAGGCGACGCGACCGGGCGGGCGCAGTGGTGCGGGCCGAATCGAGGCCGTGGCCCGCGCCCGCCTCCTGCGCACGGCCGAGGACATCACCATCCGCATCCGCCCGCGTGCCGAGGGCAGCCGCATCGACATCCGCTCGGCCTCCCGCCTCGGCCCCCATGACCTCGGCGTCAACGCGGCCCGGATCGCCGCCTTCGCCGAGGAGGTCGAGCTGCTGGTCGAGACGCGCTGAGCCTCAGGCCGGACGGTACCGGCTCCCGAGCCCCGGCACCGCCTCGTTGCAGAGGACGATCCCGCGGAGCACGAGATCCTCGAGCTGCGCCAGCACGGAGAGGGCCGCCGCCCCGTGCAGCGCCGGCGGCAGCCCCTGATAGATCGGCGGGACCATCTCGGCGATTCGCTCGTCGCCCGCCCGCAGGCGGCCGAGGATCGCGGCCTCGCGCTGGCGCCGGTGCAGCACCAGCCCGCGCAGGAAGCGCTGCGGCTCGGTCACTGGCCCGCCATGGCCCGGCCGGTAGAGCGCATGCTCCATCCCGCGCAGCTTCTCGACAGAGGCCATATAGGCCGCCATCGAGCCGTCCGGCGGAGCGACGATGGTGGTCGACCAGGCCATGACATGGTCGCCGGAGAACAGCGTCGCTTCCTCGGGCAGCGCGAAGGCGAGATGGTTGGCGGTATGTCCCGGCGTCGCGATCGCCGTCAGGCTCCAGCCCGGCCCCGTGACCGCGTCGCCCTCCGCCAGGACATGGTCCGGCGCGTGCTCGAAATCGGCGGCGGCATCCAGGCGGGTGGCCTCGCCCTCCGCGAGCTCGCGGAACGGCCGGTGCGGCCCACAGCCGACGATGTCGGCGCCCGTCGCCGCCTTCAGCGCCCGCGCGCCTGGCGAGTGGTCGCGATGGGTGTGCGTGACGACGATATGGCTCACCGTCTCGCCGGACACTGCCGCGAGCAGCCCCGCCAGATGCGCCGCGTCCTCCGGCCCCGGATCGATGATCGCGACTTTGCCTTGCCCGACGATGTAGCTGCAGGTGCCGGTGAAGGTCATCGGCCCGCCATTGCCGGCGATCAGCCGCCGCACCAGGGGCGACAGCCGCACCACCTCGCCGGGAGGAGCCGTCGCGCTGCGGTCGAATTCGATCTCGTCGCTCATGCCTGTTTCCGCAGGGCCGCCGGGCAAGCCTGCGCGGGACGCGCGGCTTGTGGGGCTTTGCCGCATTTTCTATAGACGGAAAAGCCGGCCGCGCAGCGCGGCCATCGCAGACAGGACGACACGCCCATGGCGCAGATGCTTCCCTTCCAGGCTCCGACGCTGGCCCATGCGGCCCTGCCCGCCGTTTCCGGCCCGCGCGCCGCGCTCCTGCGCAACATTGCGCTCGCCGTCGCCGGCAGCCTGCTCCTCGTGCTCGCCGCCAAGATCAAGGTGCCGTTCTGGCCGGTGCCGATGACGCTGCAGACGCTCGTCGTCTTCGGGCTCGGCGCGGCTTATGGCTCGCGGCTCGGCGCCGCCACCGTTGCGCTCTACATCGCCTATGGCCTCGCCGGCCTGCCGGTCTTCACCAACACGCCCCCGGTCGCCGCCGGCCCGCTCTATCTCGTCGGCCCGACGGGCGGCTTCCTGGTCGGCTTCGTCGCCGCCGCCGCCATCGCCGGCTGGGCTTCCGTCCGCGGTGCCTCGCTGGCGCGCCTCGTCGGCGGCCTCGTCCTCGCCGAGGTGGTGATGATGGCGCTGGGCTTTGGCTGGCTGGCACTGGGCGCCCAGATGGCCGCCGGCACCACCGGGATCGGCTTCGCCAAGGCCTTCGCCTTCGGCGTGCAGCCCTTCATCCTGGGCGATCTGCTGAAGCTGGCGCTGGTCGCCTGCCTCGCCCGCGCCGGCTGGTCGGCGCTGCAGCGCCGCGGTTGAACGCTTGCACTGACGAACGATCGAGGCCGGGCGCAAGCCCGGCCTTTTTCATATCAGCCTGATTCGTCCGGTGCCGCTCAGCCCTGTGGCGTCGAACTCGTGCAGGTCTTCTGGTCCGGCCCGGTGAAGAAGGGGCCGAGGTTGCCGCATTTGTCGCAGCCCGCGAGCAGGGTCGCGAGGCCGAGGATGCCGAGGAGCTGGAAAGCGCGCTTCATGATGATGCCCGTGATGCTGTCGGGCATTTCTAGAGCCTCGCCCGGCAAATGACCATCGCCGCGACAAAGGCCTCTGCTCTTGCCGCCCCGACCGCCGGAGGCGATGATCCCGTAAGAAGATCGCTCGGGAGGGTGACCATGATCGCGCGCCTCGCCATCGCCATGACGGCTCTCGCGGTGGCGCCCGGGCCATCGGCCTTCGCTCAGGACCGCACCATGCCGGTCCGGTTCCAGCCCGGCGCGACGGCCGCGACCGTCAAAGGCACAGCCCGGGGGCAACAGGGCATCACCTACACCTTCGAGGCGACAGCCGGGCAGACGCTGCAGCTGCTGTTCACGCCGTCGAACCGCTCCTGCACCGTCAATGTCTACGCACCGGGCGCCGGCGAGGCGGTCCATATCGGCTCGGTCGCCGGCAACGAATTCGGGCAGACGGCGACGCTGGCCGGGACCTACCGCGCGCAGGTTTCCCTGATGAGGAGCGCGGCCCGCCGCAACGAGACCTGTCGGCACACGCTGTCGATCGAGATCACGGGCCGACCGGGCGGGAGCAGCGCCGGCATCTCGGACGCGATGCTCCGGGACCGCTGCAGGGCCGAGGCGGCGCCGATGTACGGCGTCAGTCCCCGCCGGATCGCCCTCGCAGCGCGCATCGTTCCCTCGGCCGAGGGCGGCCTTCAGATCGACGGCACCGTCGACAAGGGCCGCGAGGGGCGCAAGAAGCTGCGCTGCCTCTTCACGCGGGATCGCGGCTTCGACCGCGTGATGGCGATGACGCCGGACGGGCTCTGAGGCCCGAACCGACGACGCCAAAGAAAAAGGCCCGCGAGGGCCTGTCTCCGAACGTCTTGCGATGTCACGGGAAATTTTGGTCGGAGTGGCAGGATTTGAACCTGCGACCCCCTCGTCCCGAACGAGGTGCTCTACCAGGCTGAGCCACACTCCGATCAACTGGTGGCGGGCTTATAGCCAGCGCAGCGGCGCGGCGCAACAGGCCCGGCGGCCTTGAGTGACGAAATATCCGCACATCTTCTCGACACCGCAACGCGCGCTGGTGTCGCGCCTCCCCTGCAGACCGGCACGGGAGGTCTCTCGCGACGATCTGGCCGGTTGCGCACGCCCCCGACGCGTTCTAGAAGGCGCGGCGCGTTGGGGCGTCGCCAAGCGGTAAGGCAGCGGTTTTTGGTACCGCCATGCGGAGGTTCGAATCCTCCCGCCCCAGCCAGCCATTCCCACATCCCTGAAGGCATAAGCAGCGAAGTTCGGCTGCGGACGCCGTTCATCCGCTCCTGATGCAGCCTCGGCCCATCATGAAGCCTCAGCGGCTGATACGGGTCGACAGGATGATCGAGGACAGGGTCCGCTCGACGCCTTCGATCATCCCGATCTCGTCGATCAGGCGGTCGAGCTCGGCGATGGACGGCGCGGTGATCACCGCGATCAGGTCGAAGGCGCCGCTGACCGAGTGCAGCTCGCTCACCGCCGGCAGGCCGTCAAGCGCGGCACAGACCTTGGCCAGGACCTTCGGCGCCAGCGTGATCAGGAGATGCGCCCGCACGAGGCCTGAAGCATAGCGCTCCGACAGCCGGACGCCATATCCCGCGATCACCCCCTCCCGCTCCAGCCGCTCCAGCCTGGCCTGGACCGTCGTGCGCGACAGCGACAGGCGCTTGGCCATCGCCGCCACGGGCATGCGCGCGTTCTGACGCAACAGCGCCAGCAGATCCCTGTCCTTGACGCTCAGCTCCACCGGCGTTCCTCCGCACATCGACCAACAGGATCGTCACTATGACGATACCGATACGCAGATTCGTGCGGAATGCCACTTCAGACCGACAGGGGCGCCCCTATGATCTTTGCCACAGACCAAGCGGGGGATCGCATGAAGGACGTCGTCGTCATCGGAGCCGGCAAGATCGGCACCGCCATCGCACTCATGCTGGCCGATGCCGGCGACTATCGCGTGCTGGTCACGGATCGCAGCGCGGCGCAACTCGCCAAGGTCGAGCGTCACCCGGCGATCGCCACGCAGCCCCTCGACATCACCGATTCACAGGCACTCGCGGCGACCTTGGAAGGACGTTTCGCCGTCCTCTCGGCGGCGCCTTTCAACCTGACCGGGCTGGTGGCCGAGGCGGCGCGGGCCGCCGGTGTCCACTATCTCGACCTGACCGAGGATGTCGCGACGACCCGCAAGGTCGAGCAGCTCGCGGCGGGTGCGACCAAGGCCTTCATCCCGCAATGCGGGCTCGCTCCCGGCTTCATCTCCGTCGTCGCCCATGATCTCGTCCGGCGTTTCGACACGCTGGACAGCGTCAGGATGCGGGTCGGCGCCCTGCCGCAATACCCGTCCAACGCCCTGAACTACAATCTGACCTGGAGCACCGACGGCCTCATCAACGAGTACATCGAGCCCTGCGAGGCGATCGTCGAGGGGCGCCTGGTGAGCGTGCCGGCGCTGGAGGAGCGCGAGGAGTTCTCGCTCGACGGCGTCACCTACGAGGCCTTCAACACCTCGGGTGGACTGGGCACCCTCGCCAAGACCTTCGAGGGCAAGGTGCGGACGATGAACTACCGCACCATCCGCTATCCTGGCCATCAGTCGATCATCAAGGCGCTGCTCAACGACCTGAACCTCAGGAACCGGCGCGACCTGCTGAAGGACCTCTTCGAGAACGCGCTGCCGGCGACCATGCAGGACGTCATCGTGATCTTCGTCACCGTCTGCGGCTGGAAGGCGGGGGGCTATGTGCAGGAGACTTACGCCAACAAGGTCTATGCCGGCACCGTCGCCGGAAAGCCGATGAGCGCGATCCAGATCACGACAGCCGCCGGCATCACCGCCGTGCTCGATCTCCTGTCGAGTGGCGAGCTACGGAGCCATGGCTTCGTCCGTCAGGAGGAGGTTCCGCTCGAGGCCTTCCTGTCCAACCGCTTCGGCGCCTTCTACGATCCCGCCGCGAGACTGAGGCTGCGGGCGGCCTGACGCGGCCACCGTTCAAGGCCGGCCGGACGATTGGCCCGTCAGGAACCGGCACGCAGCGCAACGACAGGCCCACGCCTGCCCCGGGCAGATCGGGGTCCAGCGCGAGCGGGAGCGACTTTGCCTTCTTGTCGCGCCCTTGCCGCGCACCGGCCGCCAATGATGTGCTAGCCTGCAGCCTCTTGCCGTGGGGATGCGGATTGCGCCGATGACTGTGACCGACGGCTTGGGATTGATGGGGTTCGTGGCGGCTTGCGTCGCCGTCGCGAGTTCAGGGGCGATCTTCAAACCGGGCGATTGGTATGAGGGACTGGCCAAGCCCTGGTGGCGCCCGCCGAACTGGCTCTTTCCGCCGGCCTGGACGCTGCTCTACTGCCTGATCGCGGCCTCCGGCTGGCTGGTCTGGCGCAAGGCCGGTTTTGCCGGCGCGGCGCTGCCGCTCGCCGTCTATGGCGTGCAGCTCCTGCTCAATGCGATGTGGTCGGGCGTGTTCTTCGGCCTGCGGCGGATGGACCTCGCCTTCGTCAACGTCGTCGCGCTCTGGCTGTCGATCGTCGCGCTGATCGTGCTTTTCGCGCCGATCGATTCGCTCGCCGCCTGGCTGCTCGTGCCCTATCTCGCCTGGGTCAGCTTCGCCGCCCTGCTCAACTTCACCGTCTGGCGGATGAACCCCAACGCCGCGCGCGGCTGAGGGCGCCCTCAGGCGCCGACATATTTGAAATGAGCGCCCACGCTGCGATAGGACGCCTCCAGCACGTCGACGCCGCCGGCCAGCCGCAGCGCCTCCGCCGTGGCGAGGCCCAGCTCTACCGCCTCATGGCCCGGCCGCTCGTCATGGGCGGTGATCCGCTGCGATCCGTCATGCGCGGTGATCTGGGCATGCAGCCGCAGCCGGCCGCCCTCCCAGGTCGTGCTCGCCCCCACCGGCAGGCTGCAGCCGGCGCCGAGCGCATGCAGCAGCGCGCGCTCGCAATCGACCTCGGCGCGCGCCTTGGGATCCTCGATGTCCTTCAGCATGGCGAGCAGGGTCGTGTCCTCGGCCCGCGCCTGGACGCCGAGAGCGCCCTGCCCGATCGCATAGGGAAACAGGATCGGGTCGAGCAGCTCCGAAGTCGCGCCGTCCAGGCCCAGCCGCTGCAGACCGGCCTGCGCTAGGATCACCGCGTCGAGCCCGTCATCGCCGTTGATCTTGGCGAGCCGCGGCCCGACATTGCCGCGGATCGGCACGACCTCGACATCCGGCCGCAGGCTCAGGATCTGCGAGCGCCGCCGGAGCGACCCCGTGCCGACACGCGCGCCCTGCGGCAGCGCGGCGAGGCTCGCGCCGCAGAGCACGTCGCGCGGATCGACCCGCTCGGGCACCGCCGCCAGCACCAGCCCCTCGCGCAGCGTCGTCGGCAGGTCCTTCAGCGAATGCACGACGATGTCGACCTCGCCCGAAGTGAGCTGGTCCTCATGCTCGGTCGAGAACACGCCGATGATCCCGAACTGGTGGAACTCGGAGACGCGGTCCTTGTCGGCGATCGTGGCGATCGGATGCAGCGAGAATTCGGTATCGGGATGCTTCGCCTTGATCAGCGAGGCGATGTAATTCGTCTGCGCGATGGCGAGGGGGCTGCGTCGCGTGCCGATTTTCACGAGCATGATGGGGCTGACCTGGCCTGGCGGCCGGGGCCGCGCATGGGGACGGAAGAACCGCTCGCGGCGGCCGCGACCGTGCGATGGGATGATCTGGTTTTACGGGGCGCCGCGACGAATGGCGACCCGAAAGATGGTGCCCGGTGGAGGGAAGACGAAGCCGGCGTCACGCGGGCGCCTCAAGGCCCCGGCAGGCTGCGGATGGCGATGGCCGCCGCCATCATGCCCGAGACGAAGAGCGGCACGCCGAAGCCGCTGTAGAACAGCGCCTTGCCGACCGGATCGCGCAGGAAGCGGACCATCAGCAGGGCCTGCGCCGCGAGCAGGCCTGCGACGATCGCCGCCTGCAGCGGCCGCTGCCAGTGGAGCAGAAGCGCGATGACGCCGACCTGCGGCAGCGCCATGGCGAGGCAGGCGGCCTTGGCCGCGCCCGCAGCCCCGAGCAGCACGGGCAGCGAGCGGATCCCCATCTGCCGGTCGCCCTCCATCGCCTTGAAGTCGTTGAGCGTCATGATGCCGTGGGCGCCGAGGCTGTAGAGCAGCGCCAGCAGCAGCACCGGCACCGGCGGCAGCGCGCCGCCGAGCATCACCGCCGCCCCCGTCACCCAGGCCAGGCCCTCATAGGAGAAGCCGCAGGCCGCATTCCCGAGCCAGCCATTGCGCTTGAGCCGCAAGGGCGGCGCGCTGTAGGCCCAGGCGAGAAAGAGGCCGAGGCAGGTCGCGATGAGCACCCAGGCGCCGAGCAGCGAGGCGACCGCCAGCGACAGCACGCTCCACAGCGCGGCGACGTAGAGCCCCCAGCGCCCGGGGATGCGGCCCGAAGGGATCGGCCGATGCGGCTCGTTGATCGCGTCGACCTCGCGGTCGTGCCAGTCGTTGATCGCCTGGCTCATCGCGCAGACCAGCGGGCCGGCGAGCAGGATGCCGAGCAGTGCGACGGGAGCGTTCGCCATCAGCGGCACGCCGGACGACACCACCCCGCAGGCGAAGGCCCACATCGGCGGAAACCAGGTGATCGGCTTCAGCAGTTCGAGCACGGCCGACGGCGCCGGATAGATCGCTGCGCCGGCACCGGGCTGGAGCGTGGCGCCGGTCTCGCTCACGCCGCCGCCTCCAGCCCGATGCCTTCGAGACGGTCTTCCAGCGCGTCGCCGGCCTCCTGCAGCGCGGCCAGCGTCGCCGCGTCGGGCTGCCAGTATTGCCGTGCCTGCGCCTCGATCAGCCGGTTGGCGAGCTTGGCGGAGGCCGTCGGGTTCAAGGCCGCGAGCCGTTCGCGCATGGCAGGGTCGAGCAGATAGGTTTCGGTCAGCTTCTGGTAGACCCAAGGCTCGACCTGGCCCGTCGTCGCCGACCAGCCCATGGTGTTGGTAACATGGGTCTCGATCTGCCGCACGCCCTCATAGCCGTGCTTGAGCATGCCCTCATACCATTTCGGGTTGAGCATGCGGGTGCGCGTCTCAAGCGAAACCTGCTCGGACAGCGTGCGAACCGCGCCCTCCCCGCGCGTCTGGTCGCCGATATAGACCGGCGTCGCCGCGCCTCCCTTGGCCCGCCGGACGGCGCGGCTGATGCCGCCCAGCGTGTCGAAATAGTTGTCGACCGTGGTGACGCCGAGCTCGACCGAATCGAGGTTCTGATAGGCGAGTTCGACGCCTCCGAGCACGCTGCGCAGCAACTCGGGCTGCTGCACCGCCCGCCCGCCGCGCCCATAGGCGAAGCCCTTGCGGCGGCTATAGGTCTCGGCCAGTTCGTCCTCGTCCTGCCAGCGCCCGCTCTCGACAAGGTTGTTGACGTTGGAGCCATAGGCGCCCTCGGCATTGCCGAAGACGCGCAGCGCCGCGGTCTCGAGATCGCAGCCATGCTCGGCCTGGTAGGCGAGCGCATGCTTGCGCACGAAGTTGCTCTCGGGCGGCTCGTCGGCCGAGGCTGCGAGGAAGGCCGCTTCCGCCAGGAGCCGGATCTGAAGCGGCAGCAGGTCGCGGAAGATGCCCGAGACCGAGATGACGACGTCGATGCGCGGCCGGCCCAGTGTCTCCGGCGGCAAAAGCTGCGCGCCCGCCAGCCGGCCATAGCTGTCGAAGCGCGGCTCGGCGCCCATCAGCGCCAGCGCCTGGGCGATCGGCCCGCCCTCGGTCTTGAGATTGTCGGTGCCCCACAGCACCAGCGCCACCGTCTCCGGCAGGGCGTGGCCGTCAGCGACATGCCGGTCGAGCAGCCTGGCGGCCTGCCGCGCCCCGTCGCGCACCGCATAGGCGCTCGGAATGCGGAAGGGATCGAACCCGTGCAGGTTGCGCCCCGTCGGCAGCACGGCCGGCGTCCGCAAGAGGTCCCCACCCGGCGCCGGTCGGATGAAGCGTCCATCCAGAGCCCGCAGCAGCCCGTCGAGTTCGTGGTCGCGCGCCAGCAGGGCATCCGTCGCCGCAAGCTCGGCGAGCCCGGCCAGAACCGCGGGGTCCGGCTCCGCACCCGCCGCCCGCAACGCCTGCTCCGGGCTCAACCCGGCCACCAGCCCTTCGACGACGGCCCGCGCCGGCCTGACGCCGGAACCCGACTCGACGATCGCCATCAGCATGTCGACGCGCTCCGCCTGCGAGAGCGGCTCCCCGACGACGTGCAGCCCGTGAGGGATCAGCGTGTATTCGAGTTCCAGCACCGCCTCGGTGAGCTTGCCGATTCGGCCATGGCGCTCCTCGCCGCTCCACTCCGGCTCGGCCGGCGCCAGATCGAGCGCCGCGGCCTGCGCCTGGATCAGCACTGCCAGCTCCGCCGCCTCGCGCATCTCCTCGGGCGCGAGCCCGCGCCAGCGGTCGAGCGAGCCCTTGAGCTCGATCAGCCCCCGATAGAGGCCGGCCGAGGCGACCGGCGGCGTCAGATAGCTGACGAGGGTCGCAGCGCCTCGCCGCTTGGCGAGCGCGCCTTCGGACGGGTTGTTGGCGGCATAAAGATAGATGTTGGGCAGGTCGCCGATCAGCCGGTCCGGCCAGCACCGGGCCGAGAGTCCCGTCTGCTTGCCCGGCATGAACTCGAGCGCGCCATGCGTGCCGAAATGCAGCACGGCATCGGCCCCGAAATCCTCCCGCATCCAGCGATAGAAGGCCGAGAAGGCATGCGTCGGCGCGAAACCCTTCTCGAAGAGCAGCCGCATCGGGTCGCCCTCATAGCCGAAGCCGGGCTGGATGCCGACGAAGACATTGCCGAAGCGCTCGCCCAGCACGAACAGGGAGGCTCCGTCGCTCTGCTGGCGGCCCGGGGCGGGGCCCCATTGCGCCTCGATCTCGGAAAGCCAGCGCTCGCGCCGGATATGGTCCGCCGCGCCGATACGGACATGGACATTCGCCATCGCGCCATGGCGCGCGGCATTGCCCTGGATGATCGCCTCGCGCAGCGCCTCGACGCTGGCGGGCATCTCCACGGCATAGCCCTCGCGCTGCAGGGCACCGAGCGTCCGGTGGAGCGATTCGAACACGGAGAGATAGGCTGCCGTGCCGGTGTTGCCGGCATTGGGCGGGAAATTGAACAGCACGATGCCGATCTTACGCTCGGCACGGCTGCGCCGCCGCAGCGTCACCAGCTTCTCGACCCGCGCCGCCAGCGTCTCCGCCCGCTCGGCGCAGACATGCATGTCGCGCTGGCCCTCGCTGGCCGGGAAGGTGCAGGCGCGGGCGCAGCCGCTGCATCGGCCCGGCTGGTCCGTGCGTCCGCCGAAGACGATCGGACCGGTCGCGCCGTCGAGTTCCGGGATCGCGATCATGATCGTCGACTCGACCGGGAGCAGACCGCGATCGGAGGCCCCCCACTGGTCGAGTGTCTGGAATTCGGCCGGATGCGCGGCGATGTAGGGCACATCGAGCCGCGCCAGCACGTCCTGAGCAGCGGCGGAGTCGTTGTAGGCTGGCCCGCCGACCAGGGAGAACCCGGTCAGCGAGACCAGCGCGTCGACCACCGGCCGGCCGTCGCGGACGAGAAAGGCGTCGATCGCCTCGCGCGCATCGAGACCGGTGGCGAAGACCGGCAGCACCGAGAGACCCCTGGCCTCGAGGCTGCGGATCACGCCGTCGTAATGCGCCGCATTGCCCGCCAGCACATAGGAGCGCAGCACCAGCAGCCCGACGGTCCCCTTGGCTCCGGGCACGGCCGGCAGCGCCTGGGGATCGGTGCCGACGCGGCCGGGCATGGCAGGGTGATAGATCCCGGTCTCGGGATAATCGACCGGCTTGCCGACCTTGAGTGTGCCGCGCAGGACGCGCCGCGGCCCGTCCGCATAGCGGTCGACCAGCAGCCTGACGAGATTAGCGATGTTCTCCTCGGAGCCCGCCAGCCAGTATTGCAGCGCCAGGAAATAGGCGCGCACGTCCTGGGCGGTGCCGGGAATGAAGCGCAGAATCTGCGGCAGCCGGCGCAGCATCTTCATTTGGCCCGCGCCACCGCTGGCGGCCTTGCCCTTGCTGCCGCGCAGGCGCTTGAGCAGGGCCATGGGCCCGCTCTGCGGTCCGTCCATGCGGAACCGCCCGACGCGGGTGAGCTTGGTGATCTCCCCGGCCGACATCAGGCAGATCATGGCGTCGCAGCTCTCGCGCCGCGCCTGCAGCGCGGGAACCAGCGGCAGGAAATGGTCTTCCATGAACAGCATCGTGGCGATGACGATGTCGGCGCCCGCGACGGCCTCCTTGCAGCGTGCGAGCAGGCGCGGATCGGCCGACCATTCGGAGGCCGCATGCACGCTGAGTTCGAGCCCGGGAAGGTCGCGCGTCAGCGCCGCCTGCGCGCGGACCGTCGCGCTGGCGACATGGGTGTCCATGGTGACGATGACGACGCGGATCGGCGTCGCGCCGTCGGCCCGGTGCTGCGCGCCCGGCGCGACCATGTCACGACCGCTCGTTTGCGGAGACTGCGGCACCGCCTTCCGGCTCCGGGGCGATGCTGACGGAGTCGGACATCCGCCAGCCCAGCATCCTTCGCGTCGGGCAGGCGTGGAGGGCGTCGTAGAGCGGTTCGCGACGCGCCGACGCACCCCTCGCCGCCCCAGAAAAGGCGGATGGCACCGTGTTCGCGCTGCGGGAAAAGACCGGCCGGCTCAGTTCTGCGTGAAACGTCATGGGACGCCTCCTGCCAACGCCGACAACCGGATGGCGGTTGCGCTCGCGGCAAAGACGAGGCTCGCTCCGCACGCTGCATATGTCAAGTTTGATTGACGATCGATCGCGCTCAATGTGTATATTTATCTTTACATTCCGACATCTTGCGCTACTTTCCCTCAACGGGATCGGTTCGCGGCAGCGCCATCGGGCAAAGCCGCACAGGCGCGTGACCCCTGCCGGTGTAGCCGGCACCAAACGGCATCGTCTCAGGGTCGGGCTCGGTATTGCGAGACGGCGAAACGCCGTCATCGGCGAGGCCGGATCCGTTTTGAGGGGCTGGGGGCGAGATCAGGACAATGCCGCCAGCGCCGGCCGTTCCGGCGCTCGGATCAGCCTTCCGTCCATGCCGGCCGACAACGGAACGGGCCTCGTTGCCATGTCTTCTCCGCCGCCCCGGGAGCCCAGCACGCAGTCACCCGCCGAGCCATGGCCGGCAGGCGAAGCCGATCTCGCCCGTGCCGTCGCCGAGGCTGCAGCCGATATCCTGCTGACGATCGACGGCGACGGCATCATCCGCTCCGCGACCGGCAGCACCCTGCCGAGGCTCGCTCCGGGAAAAGGCTGGATCGGCCGCGCCTTCGCGGATGTCGTGGCGACGGACAGCCGGGCCAAGGCCGCAGGCCTCGCCGCCGGCGGCGATCCACGCCTGATGGGAGCGGCCGAGCTCAACCATCTCCGGACCGACGGCAGCTCCTGGCCCTTCAGTTACCGGGTGATCGCCCCTGCGGACAGGGGCCTGCGTTGCCTCGTCGGACGGGATCTGGCGGGAGTTGCGGCGCTTCAGCAGAACCTGCTGGAGGCGCAGCAGGCGATGGAGCGCGAATATGCGCGGCTGCGGCTCGCGGAAACGCGTTATCGCATGATCTTCCGCTCCGCCCCGGAACCGATCGTCATCGCCGAGGCCGCGACGCTGAGGCTGGTGGAAGCCAACCCAGCCGCCCTTGATGAACTCGGCTTGCGGGCGGATCGTCTGGCCGGCGTGTCGCTGACCTCTCTTTTTTCGCCGCTGAGCGGCGACGCGCTCGCATCCGTCCTGGCCGCCGCGCGCCATTCCGGCGAAGCCGCCGAGATCGAGGTCGCTCGTGCGGGTACCACGCGCCGGACCTCCATCCGTGCCATCGCCTTCCGCCAGGATGGCGCGGTGCATCTGCTCGTCCGCCTCGGGATCACCCCGTCAGACGGCGCCGGCGTCGCGACCGACCCGGCCCTGCGCCACGTCCACGGCATGGTCGAGCAGACGCCCGATGGCTGCGTCATCATGAGCCCGGACCGGCTGGTGCTCCACGCCAATCGGGCCTTCCTCGAACTGGCCCAGCTCTCCTCGCGCCATCAGGCACTGGGAGAGCCACTGGACCGCTGGCTCGGCCGGCCTGGCATCGATCTGCCGCTGATCCAGGGCACGCTCGCCGACCACGGCGTCGTCCGCAATTTCCCGACGATCATCCGCGGCGCCTTCGGCAGCGTCGAGGCCGTGGAACTGTCGGCGGTGACGGCCTGGGCCGGCGAAACGGGCTCGACCGGCCTGATCATCCGCAGCAAGGGCGCGCAGCTCGCCGCACCGCAGCCACAGCGCGGCCCGGCCCTGCCGCGCTCGGTCGAGCAGCTGTCTCAGCTCGTCGGCAGCGTTCCGCTCAAGGACATCGTGCGCGAGACCAGCGACGTCATCGAGAAGCTCTGCATCGAATCGGCGCTCGATCTCAGCCGGGACAACCGCGCGGCCGCTGCCCAGATGCTAGGCCTCAGCCGCCAAGGCTTCTATGCGAAGCTGCGGCGCCACGGGCTCGGCGCCCTCGTTGATCAGGACGAGCCGGCCTGACGCGCCGCGTCGTCCTCAGCGTGGGCCGTGCCGCCGCAGCCGCAGCACCAGATCCGCGACATGGGCGAGGCCGCCGAAGCTGAGCGCCGCAAGCGTCAGGGCCGGCGCCGCCCCGGCCAGCGCACTGCGCAACGCCAGCAGCAGCCCGAGGCCGGACAGCACGGTCGGCAACAACCCCGCAAGCGATGCGCCAGGGCGGCGGCGCAGAGATAGCCCGATCAACAGCAGCTCGACCGCGATGATGGCGAGCGCCAGATCGACGACGCTCGCGAGCCCAGGCAGCGCCATCAGCGCGCCATGCCGAGCAGATGGCTGAGATCGTTGAAGAAGACCCTGACATGGGCCATGAACTTACCGCGCACCAGCTGCTTGTTCATGTAGGAATCCCAGGTCAGCTTCTGCACGTCGGGATTGCGGCACAGCTTCACGAACTGCTCGCGGCGCTTGTCGTTCCGATACCAGATCCACTGCATCAGGCCGAGAATCCAGAAGACCCGGCCGTGATCGGCCATGAAGCGCTTGCGGGCGGTAGCGAGCGCGCGGGCATCGCCGGTCTTCAGCGCGAGCTGGACGGCCTCGCCCGCCAGCCGCCCGCCCAGCATGGCATAGTAGATGCCCTCGCCCGAGGCCGGCGCGACCACCCCGGCGGCATCGCCCGCCAGCAGGACGTCGCGGCCATTGTCCCACTTCTTCAGAGGCTTCATCGGGATCGGCGCGCCCTCGCGGCGGATCGTCTCGGCGCCTTCGAGCCCCGCCTCGCGGCGTAGCACGGCAACCGCGTCCTTGAGCGAAAAACCTTTATGGGCGCTGCCGGTGCCGATGCTGGCCGTGCCTCCATGCGGGAAAATCCAGCCGTAGAAATCGGGCGAGATCCGCCCCTGATAGACCACATCGCAGCGCTTGCCGTCATAGCCGCCGCCGGCCTGGGTCGGGACGCGGACGATCTCGTGATAGGCGAAGACGAAGGGCGGGCGCTTGCTGCCGGGCATCGCCGCGCGCGCCAGCGGCGAGTTCGCGCCGTCGGCGCCGATCACCATCCGCGCCCGCAGGCTGAGCGGCGCCTCGCCGTCCCGCGGCCGCAGATGTAGCCGCGCCGTCCCGTCGGGATCGCGCTCGAACCGTTCGAAGGTCGCGGTGATGCGCCTTGCACCCGACTGGGCCGCGCGCTCCCGAAGCCATTCGTCGAAAGGTTCGCGATCGACCATGCCGACATAGCCGTCGTCGATCGGCATATCGACGCTGGTCGCCGAAGGCGCGACCATGCGGGCGCAGGCGATACGGGCGACGATCTGCGAGGGCGGGATCGCGAAATCGCGGATCGCCCGTGGCGGAATCGCGCCACCGCAGGGCTTGATCCGTCCGGCCCGGTCGATCAGCACGACGCTGTGTCCCGCACGGGCGAGGTCGTCGGCCGCCGTCGCTCCCGCGGGCCCGCCGCCGACGACGGCGACGTCATAGGTCATCTCCGATTCGTCATGCAGAGGCGGCTGGACCTGATTCATCGCGGTCACCCTGGGTTGGGAAGGAGAAGTCCGTCACCGTCGCGCGTTGTGCGGCGCTCGCGCTGTGTCGCCTGCCGTGCCACGGCCAGCGCGAGGACGGCCGAGACGACGAACAGTAGGGCCTCGCCGGCGAAGACGCCGGCATAGGCCAAGGCCGGCGTGCCCGTGACATGCCGTGCGAGATCGGTGGCGCCGGCGCCGCAGAGCCCGCCGAGCCCGAAGGCGACGCCCTGGGCCGCACCCCAGAGCCCCATCCGCACGCCCTGCCGTTCGGAGCGGCCCTCGCCGACGAGGCGCATCATCGAACCGATCGCCGCCACCGCATAGGCGCCGTTGGCGAAGCCGAGAGCGAAGACGGTGCCGCGCAGCGGAAAGCTTGCCCCCACGAAGGGCGACAGGGCGAGCCCGGCCAAGGCCAGCGCCGAGGCGAGGCAGCCGCCGACGGCCCAGAGCCGCAGCGAACCGGCTCGCGCTCCGGCCAGCGTCGTGACGACGGCGACGAGCACCATCCCGGTCAGCACGCCGCCGTTCTGGACGCCGGCGAGCCGCGTGCTCTCACCCGGCGTGAAGCCGAAGACGGTTCCGGCGAAAGGCTCGAGGATCAGGTCCTGCGCGCTGTAGGCGATCATCGAGACGAAGATGAAGATGGCGAAGAGCCGTGCCTGCGGCTCGTCCCAGACCTCCCGCAGGGCCATGCGGAAGCTCGTGTCGCCAGAGGCCACCGGCTCGTCAGGTGCAGCGGCGCGGGCTTCAGTTTCCACGCCCCGGACCGCCAGCACGGTCACGGTAAGCGCGATCGCGCTGACCGTGCCGGAGATCGCGACGAGCCGCGCCGTCGAGAACGGATCGAGCAGATGGCCGACGAGCCCGGCCGTGACGATGAATCCGGCGATCATCATCACCCAGACGACGGTCGCCGCGGCCGGCCGGCGTGCATCGGCAACCCGGCGCGAGAGCAGGATCAGCAGGCAGGTGCCGCTGGCGCCGACCCCCATGCCGATCGCCGCGAAGGAGAAGGCCGCGAGCAGGACGCCGGGCCAGAAGGCGCTTCCCATCAGGGCGGTCGCGACCGCGGCACCGAAGCCGCCGAGCGCCAGCACCGCCATGCCGCCGAGGATCCAGGGCGTCAGCCGTCCGCCGACGTCGGAACCGTGCCCCCAGCGCGGCCGCAGGATCTGGACCGCGTAATGCAGCGCAACCAGAAGCCCCGGCAGCACCGCCGGCAGCGCCAGTTCGACGACCATGACGCGGTTGATGGTGGAGGTGGTGAGAACGACGATGGCGCCGATCGCCGTCTGGACGAGCCCGAGACGGACGATCCCGAACCAGCCCAGCGGCGCACTCATCGCGCAGCCCCTGATCGACATCCGGGGCACGGCGACCGCCCGGCGCGAGAGCGCGCACTGCGGGTCTGAACAGCTGCGGGTGGCGAGCGCTTCATAGACCGAAGGCTAGGCCCGCACACCAAAACCGTCAATCAAAATTGACAAATCGGGAAGCCAAAGAGCGTCAACTAAAATTGACGCCGCTCTCCCTCAGTTCAGATCGCTGCCATCGTCCTCGCCATCGTCGAGATCGCCAAGGCCGTGACGGCGCAGCTTGGCGTAGAAACTCTGGCGGCTGAGGCCGAGCATGTTGGCGGCGGAGGCGCGGTTGTCCTTGCTCAGCTCGAGCGCCGCCTCGATGCAGAGCTTCTCGATGACGTCCGTGGTCTCGCGCACGAGTTCGCGCAGCGAGACGCGCCCCACCAGCTCCGTCAGATGCTCGACCGAGCGCGGAAGCCCGCGGCCGCGCTGGCCGGCCAGCGCATTGCGGACACCGAGGCTGCGGATGACGAAGCCATAGGACGGCGTCGACCCGCTCAGGGCCGGCACCGCTGAGATCTCGACCTCCTCGACCGTCCCGAACTGGCCGCGGATGATGGTGTTGAAGTTGCGGACCACCCCGTGCTCCGTAAGCGTCACCATCAGCAGCTGCAGGTCGATGCCGGGGCGCCCGAGCCACATGTCGAGGGGCTCGCCAAGGGCCTGATGCTTGCTCGAGAGCTGTGCGAGATCGAGGAAGGCCCGGTTCGCCTCGAGGATCTTGAGCTCGGGGCTGATGACGACGAAGCCGTCGGGCAGGTGCTCGAGCAGGCCAAGGATGCGGCTTTCGAAACCTGAGCCGGCTGCGCCTTCGCCGGCGAGCGGCGTCAGGCGGATCAGCAGATAGCCGGCCTGATCCTGGCGGAAGGCCGAGGCCAGCGCGCGGAAGCGCTTTCCGCCGGAGGCCAACGCGATCTCCGTCTCGTCGGCGCGGCCGGTCGCCTGCACCGTCCGCAGCATGCCCTGAAGCGCTTCGCCGCTCTCCGGCGCCAGCCCCGCCAGGATCGAGGTATTGGTCAGCTTGTCGGCCGGCAGTTCGAGGTGCTGCTGCGCCGCGGGATTGGCTTCCACCACGCGCAGCTGCGTTGCCTCGACGATGACCACCGGCTCCGACGTCAAATGGAAGAGCATGCGGTAGCGCGTCTCGGCCATGCGCAGCCGCGCATATTCGCGCTCCATTGCCTGCTGCGCTTCGACCAGCTGCTGCTGCAGATGGGCGAGGTTGCGCAGATCGCGCCCCAGCGCGACGATGGTCCCGTCCTGGCCGACCTGCATCGCCGAATAGCGCACCGGCAGGTCCGTCCCGCCCGGCAGCGGATGATTGAGTTCCCGAAACTGGATCGCCGCCTCGTCGGCAGCGCCCTTGAGCAGATCCTGCACCTTGGGCCGGCTCTCGACCGAAACCACCTCCGTCCAGGGCCGTCCGATCCAGGAGCGGCAATCCTCGCGGCGAAGCTCCGGCGTCCCCAAAGACACATCGACGATCACGCCCTCACGGTCAAGGACGAGAGCGATGTCGCTGGAGGCGGTGATCAGGCTGCCGGCGGTTTCCGGCGCGAGTCTGCCGAGCCAGCCCGACTGACCCTTGAACCCGAGTGTAGGCGTCTGCGGCGCGAAGACATCCATAGCGACGAAAACCCGGTTCCTGGCTGTGACGGGCGTCGAGCAAGCGTGAAGCTGATAAAGGCCCAGCCGGTCTTCAACAAGGCATCTTTTTGCCGTCGATCATGAGATCGATCTGGCGGACCGCATCCGCTGGATCGCGAACACCGAGATCGGCGCCCAGCGAGACAGCCAGCTCCGGGTTGCCGGAGAACAGATTGCCGCCAAGCATGATGCGGACGTCGCGATTGAGCGCAGTCGCCCGCACCGCCTCGACGATCGCCGCAACGCCCGCCGCGGCGACCTCGCCGCTGGCCGAGAGGCCGACGACGTCGAACCAATTGTTGCGGACATGGCCGAGCAGGATCGCCCGCGACGGCAGGAATTCGGACTGCACCTGCCAGCCCGCCCGGCGGAAGAACTCTTCCACCACCGCGAGGCCGAAGGTGTGCTGCTCGCCTGGGACGACGGCCAGGAGCATTCGCCCGCGATCGAGTTCGGGAGCCGGCGCCAGTTCGAAATCAGGCCCGTAGACTCGCAGCAGCTGTTGCAGCCGCGACAGCCCGACCGTGACATCGACGAAACTGCAGCGGTCCTGCTCCCAGAGCACGCCGAGATGGCGCGCCGTCGATGACAGGATCGTGGTGATGATCGCTTCGGCCGTCAGCCCGCGGTCCCGCAGCGCATCGAGATGCGCCCGCGCCGCCGAGAGCGGCTTGTGAACGATCATCTCGGCAAAGGCCGCGATGTCGCTGTCATCAATGACGATGGCCGCCTGAGGCTCGCTCTTGGCGCCAGCCGAGCCGGGCGCCCGATGCGCGAGCATCAGCCTCGGAATGATCTCGGCCTCGATGGTGCGAGCGAGATCGGCTCTCAGTCCGGGCACCGCGGCGGGGCCCAGACCGTCGAGTGGACACCACTCCGCCCCGGGCAGGTCGCGTCGCGCGGCCTGGTCCTCGGAGTAGGTCGATCGAGCAGCCAGGAAAGCGCGTCCCGAGTCAGGCATGAGGTCACCTCCCTCAGGCAACCGTCCGATCCAGCCAGGAACTCTGTCGGTCCTGTTACGTGATGGCGCCCGAAGGCACCGACGGTCTGGAAGGCAGTTCCTTTGACCTATGTCAAAGATTGAAGCACGACATCGCCCTGACCGCAATCGTGAAATGATTATCGATCGAAACTGTATTCGCATGCAATCGCAGCGACAGATCACCGATAAACTGTTGCGAAAACAACAAAAGGACCAGCGCGTTCACACTGATCTACTCCGGCAGCGGTCGGGGGGAGCGCGACGCGCTGGAACTGCCGGGCCGCTCACGAAGCAGCGACCAAACCTTAGAGCCCGTCCCGAAAGGGTTGAGCGACTGGGGCACTCGTGATTCCAAGGGG
>LSIG01000151.1 GCA_001556125.1 Rhizobiales bacterium CCH10-E5
CAACCCCTTGGAATCACGAGTGCCCCAGTCGCTCAACCCTTTCGGGACGGGCTCTCAGGTCCCTCAAAAAATGCTGTGAGTGGGATCAGCATTGTAGGATAAGGCAGATTCCCTAGGCGTTGAACGTTGAAGTTCTGTTTTAGAAAATCGATGGCAGCCTTTATTCCTTTTTTTATGCGAGGGAGCGCGTCTCGTACTGTGGATCCATCAACCAACAGAAGGCTTTCCGGGCTTTCCTTAGCCAGAATGACAGCCGCGGCGCAACGTAGAAGCAGATCTGTATCGTCGCCTATGGATTCAAAGCCAAAAGGCTCTAATTCATCGGCTAGTTCTTCGAACTGTTGCTTTAGTTCAAAATCTTCGCTCCATGTCCATGCCGTTAAAAGCTGAAAAGTATCTAATGGTATGCCTTTTCTATTGATTCGTTCAAAAACAATAGCTATTTTTTGTTTTTCTTCTGTTTCCATCATGAAATAGGGAAACTGAGCTTGCTGAAACCTTTTTTGCAAATCGTCTAAGCGCAAGCTGCGCGCGTCATCAAACTCACGAGTTGTCTTTCTGTAGGCAGTCGAATCGAAAATGATGTTCAGAGGGAAAATGCCGCTCTGGATCTGCTTCAGATTTATCAAGCGCAATGAATTGTGAGTTTTGCGCACTTTCTGTTGCGCTCATATCAAAATAAATATCTTTCCACTCTATAATATTTGTCCGAGGCAAATCATTTGCAAAAACGCCAAGTATTGATGTCAGTCGCTGTTGTCCGTCTAGAACATAATCGATCGGATAGTCAGCAGCTGGTTCCGGAATCTCAAAAGGTCCTAAATTTCTTTCCTGTGTCAATTTTATCTTTGTTCGCCAAAGCAGCACGCTTCCAAACGGATAATCTTTATATATACTATCCATAAGAAATGCAACATCATCTGGTGTCCATACGAAGCCTCTCTGAAAGGCCGGAATGCGAAGTTCGCCTCTTTTCAATTTGCCAACAATATCTTCGATAAATAGATGCGCCACTAGGATGCTCCGGAGATCAAAATGAATTCTATGTTGATAATTGGATTAGTGGCGCCGGGGCGTCAAGTCAGCAGCCAATGATATTTACCCAGCCATCTTGCTAGCGTCGAAGCCGTTGAATTGGCCTAGTATGATTAGGCCTTGGAGGTAAAGACAGAGGTCGACCGGCTTGCGACGGCAGTGGCCCGTGAGAGCGCGCCGCCCCACGGCGTTGTTCAACCATTTGTCCGCTGGTACCCCTTTTTCGTCCTTGAACGCCTCCCTATCTCGTTAAGCGAAGCGGGCGCTTATACTGCGTCTGCGGAAACTTCTCTTAGATGGGGCGGGCTGCGAGCGAGGTTTCGCACTGGGGTGCGGTTTCTTGCGCTCGCACCACCCGGAACAATCCTCCCCACCCCCTGTTTCCCGCGAAAGGGCCGTTCCGGCTCCTTCAGGGAGAGAGATCATGCTCAGGACCACCCTCATCCTCGCCGCGTTCGGCGTCGGGCTGGCGCTGGCGCCGGCCGGGGCGCAGACCGCTCCGGCGGCGCCGGACACCACGCCTCTGCCGCCGACGACCTGCAGCACGGAAGAGCTGTCCAAGATGAATGCCGAGACCGCCAAGATGACGGACCCGGACAGGAAGGCGGTCGCGATGAAGGAGCTGACGCTCGCCACCGACCTCATGGCGAAGAACGACATGAAGGGCTGCGCCACCCATCTCGGCAACGCCATCCGGATGATTCCCGGGCGGGGGTAAGGGGGCGGGCTGTGACGGTGTGGCGCGATCCTTCTCCCCTCGGGGGAGAAGGTGGCACGGCGAAGCCGTGACGGAT
>LSIG01000152.1 GCA_001556125.1 Rhizobiales bacterium CCH10-E5
CTGCCCTCATCCGTCACGGCTTCGCCGTGCCACCTTCTCCCCCGAGGGGAGAAGGGATCGCCCCCTTCGCCGCAGGCGCGACGCCCCCCGCTCTCCCGTCATGGTCGCCCTTGTGGCGACCATCCACGTCTTCGCGGGTCGAATGCGGTGTTCAAGACGTGGATGCTCGGGACAAGCCCGAGCATGACGGAGAGGGGAACCGCGACGCCGCCTTCCCTTCTCCCGGATGGGAGAAGGTGGCGCGGAGCGCCGGATGAGGGCCTGC
>LSIG01000153.1 GCA_001556125.1 Rhizobiales bacterium CCH10-E5
CGGGGCTTACCAGTTTCCCGAAGCCGCCTCCTTCAGGATCAGCTTGTCGAGCGTCAGGTCCGCGACGGCCCGACGGAGCCGGGCGTTCTCGGCCTCAAGCTCCTTCATCCGCTTCACCTGATCTGACTTCAGGCCGCCAAACTCACGACGCCAGCGGTAGTAACTCACCTCCGTCACGCCGATCGAGCGGATCGCGTCGGCAACGGATTGCCCCTGCGAGACCAGCACATCGACCTGGCGCAGCTTCGCGACGATCTCTTCGGGCTTGTGGCGCTTCTTCGGCATCTCGGTCCTCCTGTCTGCCAAAAGACATACTTCAGGGTGGACCAATTCAACGGGGG
>LSIG01000154.1 GCA_001556125.1 Rhizobiales bacterium CCH10-E5
CTAGGCCTCGTGGACAAAGCTTGACCTGAGACTCGCGGATTGATTCAAGGCTTCTTTTTGGAGGAAGCCTTGGGCGAGCGGATCGGTCTGACGGACGAGGAGTGGGCGTTGATTGGGCCTTTGCTGCCGGCCGAACACGGGCGCGGTTGCCGACCGGCGCAGGACAACCGCCGCTACTTTGAGGGCATGATGTGGTTGGCGCGGACGGGCGCGCAGTGGCGGCATCTCCCCGACGATTACGGCAAATGGAACAGCGTCTTCCGCCGCTACCGGCGCTGGCTGGAGGTCGGTGTCTTCGACGCCATGCTGGAAAGCCTGGCGGAAATGGTCGAGCGAGACCCCTCCGCCGACATGATCGACTCAACCGTCGTCCGGGCGCATCACTGCGCAGTCGGCATAAAAAGGGGACTCAGCAAACAGAGGCGCTTGGTCGATCGCGTGGCGGCTTCACCACCAAACTCCATGCCCGCTGCGATGCCAAAGGCCGCCCGCTCGGCTTCGTCCTGACGGGCGGAGAGACACACGACGTCAAGGGCTTCGCGCCGCTGCTGCGGATGGTTGCCGACAAGATCGAAGCGCTGCTGGCCGACAAGGGCTATGATGCCGACGCCATTCGCGAGGAGTTGGCGAAAGCCGAGATCGAGGCCGTCATACCGGCCAAGCGCAACCGCAAGAACCCTGCGCCGCACGATGCCGAGAAATACAAGTGGCGCAATCTGATCGAGCGACTGTTCAGCAAGCTCAAGAACTGGCGGCGCGTCGCAACACGCTACGACAAAAGCAAGGAATCTTACCTCGGATTCGTCGCCATCGCCGCAGTCAAACTCTGGCTACCCTTTGTCCACGAAGCCTAG
>LSIG01000155.1 GCA_001556125.1 Rhizobiales bacterium CCH10-E5
GAGAACATTAGCCGTCGCAGCTACGTGAAGGGCTAGTCGTAATGGTGAGTGGTCGCCGTCAGTGGGGCTGATCGATCCGGGCCCCATAGTTCTCCGGCATTTTATAGCTCGCGACCGAGCTAATGGGCTTGTCGGATTCTGCTCTGATAACAGCTTCGCTGATCGCTAGATCGGCGCTCAGACGCAAAATGCTTCCTATACCGGTGACCAAGGTCGCCGACCGCAGCGCCACGAAGACCACTCCGAACGTCACAAGCGTCACGATAACGCGCCCGAAACCAAGCGAGCCTGGCCACCAATCCGGCGTCCAAACGCCGAGCGTAGAGCCCCATTGAAGGCTCTTGCCGATCAGCACTAAGCTAACTGTCGCGAGGCAGTACAGGAATAGCCCGCCGAACAGCGAAATCTGCCGGGACAACTCAGCGTGCAATCGCTGCAGGGCAAGAGGTGAGAAGTTGCCAGCTCTCAATGCGGTCGCGCTAAGCACCATAGCTGGGACGAGCGCCGCCATGACGAAACCGATTGCAGCTACGATTTCCGCGCTGGATTCTCTGTAGAGATCGGCAGGCGCGAGCCAGCCGGCGACGCCTGCGGCTGCGATAGCGACTGCTGTCTCCCATCCGCGCATCAATCGATGATCCCGACCTTCTTATAATGAGTATAGGCGTCTTCCAGCGCACGCCATGCGTCCTTCCGCTGGACGATGTTCTCATTTCGTTCAACATAGTCGGTAACGGTCAGGCGCTCAACTACTCCTCGCTTTTTTCGCGCGTTCTCGCCCTCGATGATGAGGTCTTCCTCATCCACGTTGCGCAGCAGCGCCAGCGCATCCTCGCCCTCTACAGTGGTCTGCTTCCGCCCCGCCTTGAAGGACACCGACAGCTTTATTTTCACCGCGATTTGGTCGTCAGCCATCAACCGATTGAGAACACCAGTGTCAAAATGAGCTGCGCTCAGGACGTCGAGAACTTTGTTTCGATCGCCGACGAATAACTCTTCTTTTTCCGCTTCGTTGGCGCCAACTGCGCGCCCGAATAAGGTCGAGCTTTGAGCAGGCGGCTCCAGCGAGATGGTGCGAACGCGTTTCAGCGCGGCCTTCTCATCTTCAAGCAGGATTTTCGGCGCCAGAATAAGCCGGCTGTCCTTCACGACCTTTGCCTGAGTGCCCACGAGCCAACGTAGATATCGTTCGATGGCGCCAATTGCGAGGTCACATTCGATCGCTAAGATGTGGTCATCGCGGACCATGAAAAAATTCAGGCCTCGGAGAATCTCTGCGTCATTCGGCTTCCCAATAGTGCGAATTTCGAGTTCTGAGGCGCTTTCCTGGTTCTGTACAAGAAGTGGAATATTCGTACCTGGATCGTAGCGGACCAATTCGGCGAACACGATTGAGGGCTGTGGAGAGAAGAGGCCATTGAGGACGAGGATGTTTCCATCCTGGTCAGTAAAGGCCCGGGCACTGACGACCTTCGATATCGGCAACCCGTCGCAGACCGTGTTCACCGACTGATGAACAATGCTGCTCAGCGTATCTGTGAAGGGTGTCTGGGCATGTCTGTAGAGCTTGCGGTAATGAACCTTGACCTTCTTCGGCGGCATTTCGCACCTCCCTAGGCCCGAAACTGCAACCGGTAATTGGGCAAATGCAACTCCCGCCGAATGGTGTGTCCCCGTGAAACTCGGGGTCAGCAGCAACACGCCCCTAGCATCTTGGCCTGATTTTGTGCGGATTTCGTCTAAGAGCCCGTCCCGAAAGGGTTGAGCGACTGGGGCACTCGTGATTCCAAGGGGTTG
>LSIG01000156.1 GCA_001556125.1 Rhizobiales bacterium CCH10-E5
GTGCCGCTGGAGCCGTGCGAGAAGCGTGGCGGGCGGGTCTCGTCGACGGCGCTGGTCCGCTATCGGTCGAACGACTACTCGGTGCCGACGGCCTATGGCTTCCAGGACGTGGTGGCGAAGGGCTTCGTCGAGGAGGTCGTGATCCTGTGCCGGGGCGAGGAGATCGCCCGGCACCCGCGCAGCTACGGGACCGGCGTGTTCGTCGCCGATCCGCTGCACTATCTGGCGCTGATTGAGAGCAAGCCGAACGCGCTCGACCAGGCGGCGGCGCTCCAGGGCTGGGACCTGCCCGAGAC
>LSIG01000157.1 GCA_001556125.1 Rhizobiales bacterium CCH10-E5
CGCGCCGACCCTACCGTACCGCCAGAAATCAACCGGTTCTTGCGGGTGTCCAGCTCGCCCGCGGCGAATATGCCGCCGCCCAGTACCGCCGCATCGCAAAGGATGGGCGCGAGGTGTGGATTCAGGCGAGCTACAACCCGATCATGGATGCGCGCGGCCGCCCCTATAAGATCGTCAAGTTCGCGACCGACATCACAGCCAGCCACAAGGGCCAGCAACTCGAACAGGCGGTCCACGAAACCGGAGAGGTCATCGCCCGGGCCAAGAACCGCGACCTGACGGGCCGGATCGACTTGGCCGGCAAGAGCGGAGAGGTGGCGGTCCTCTGCGGAGGCGTCAACGATCTCCTCGACACGCTGACGGATGTCGTCGGCGCGGTGCGGGCTATCGCCGATCGGATCGACGCGGCATCGACGCAGATTTCCGCCGACAGCCTGCAGCTGGCGCAGCGGACCGAGGTGAATGCCGCCAACCTGCAGGAGACCACCGCGACGACCGAGGAACTGGCGGCCTCCGTCAAGACGAGTGCGAGCAATTCGCGTGCAGCGGTCGCGCTGGGCGAAGAAGCCAGCGAGGTTGCAAGGCGCGGCGGCGCCATTGTCACCGAGGCGGTGGGCGCGATGGAGCGCATCGAGAAGGCGTCTTCGGGCATTTCGGAGATCATCTCGATGATCGACGAGATCGCCTTCCAGACCAATCTGCTGGCGCTGAACGCCGCCGTCGAGGCGGCGAGGGCAGGCGAGGCCGGCCGTGGCTTCGCGGTCGTCGCCTCCGAGGTCCGAGCGTTGGCCGCGCGCTGCAGCGAATCCGCTAATGGCGTCAAGACGTTGATCGCCAACTCTGCCCAGCAGATTCAAGCCGGTGTTGGGCTGGTGAAGGATGCTGGCCAGACTCTCGGCGAGATCGTCTCCGCCGCATCCAAGGTGGCCGCGACGGTCAACGAGATTTCGGCTGCGGCGGGGGAGCAGTCCAAAGGCATCGACGAGATGGCCCGTTCAGTGGCGCATATGGATGAGCTGACGCAGCAGAACGCCACGCTCGCCGACCAGAGCGCCAAGGTGGCGCAGGACCTGAGGCGGGATATCGCCGCCCTCAGCGGGATGGTGTCTTCCTTCACGGTCGACCGGGAAGGCAAGCCGGCGCCAGCGCGCCCGACAGAGGACCTTCGCCAGCCGAAGCAGATCGCGGGCTCGGTGGGCCTGCCGCGACTGCCCGCAGCGGCGCTGTCCCCGCCCCGGAAGCGAGCCGCCGCTGCCGGGGACAGGGGCTGGTCCGAGTTCTGACGCCGGCCAAAGCCGGATTTTGCAGGGAGGAGCGGCGCGTCGCCTCTTGCCAGCGGCGCGCCGATAGGGTTTTGCCACGGGCTGAAGGGCCGTTCGCGGCCGCCCTCATTCGGAGCCCCGCCATGGCCGAGCCGACCTCCAACAAGGCCTTCCCCGTCTCCTGGGACCAGTTCCACCGCGACGCGCGCGCGCTCGCCTGGCGGCTGGCGGAGAAGGGGCCGTTCGAGGCGATCGTGTGCATCACCCGCGGCGGGCTGGTGCCTGCGGCGATCATCTGCCGGGAACTCGGCCTGCGCCTGATCGAGACGGTCTGCGTCGCGAGCTATCACGATTACAAGAACCAGTCCGAGCTCAAGGTCCTCAAGGACGTCGCGCCCTCGATCAAGGCGATCGGCGACGGCAAGGGCAAGGGCGTGCTCGTCGTCGACGACCTGACCGATACCGGCAAGACGGCACGGGTCGTGCGCCAGATGCTGCCGAACGCGCATTTCGCCACGGTCTATGCCAAGCCCGCCGGCGTGCCCACCGTCGACACCTTCGTCACCGAGGTCAGCCAGGACACCTGGATCTATTTCCCTTGGGATATGGGGCTATCCTATGTCGAGCCCATCGCCAAGGATCACAAGGGCTGAGGACCGCAAGGACTGAGGGTGGGCCGGCCGCCACCGTCTTGAGGAGATCGCGATGATCGACGCAGCGACGGACCGGCCCAACCGCATTCCCTGGCCGCCCCTGCTTTATGGCGGAGCGATCCTGCTCGCGATCGCACTGCAGTGGCTGCTGCCGCTGCCCGATCCGGCGCCCGACGGCGCACTGGCAGGCTGGCTCGACCCCGTCGGCTGGGCGCTGCTGATGCTCGGCGCCGGCTTCGATCTCTCCGCGATGGCGACGATGGCCCGCGCCCGCGCCAACATCCTGCCGCATCGCGCCGCGACCGCGCTGGTCGAGAGCGGCCCATTCGCGATCAGCCGCAACCCGATCGATTTCGGCAACACGCTGATGATGGCAGGCGCCGGCCTCGGTCTCGGCAATCTCTGGCTGATCGTGACGGGGCTCGTCGCCGCGGCCCTGGTGCTGAAGCTCGCGATCGAGCGCGAGGAGCGCCATCTCGAAGCGGTGTTCGGTCCGGATTGGCTGGCCTATCGCGGCCGGGTGCGCCGCTGGATCGGCCGGCACTGAGAGCGAGGTTCAGCGCGCCCGCAGCGCTACGCTCATGCCGGCGATCACCAGCACCATGCCGGCGACCTCGATGGAAGAGGGATATTCGCCGAGCAGCAGGATCGCGGCCAGCGCGGTGACGACCGGGTTAAGCGGCAGGAACAGCGTCGCCCGCGAGGCGCCGAGCCACTCGACCGATTTGGTGTAGAGAAACAGTGCGCCGACGCCGACGAGCGCGCCCTGATACACCGCCTGCAGCGCGATCGCCGGCCAGGCGACCTCGCCGAGCCGGATCGGCATGGTCAGGGCGAAGACCGGCAGCAACAGCAGCGAGAGCAGGCAGGTCGCGATGGTGACGTCGATGGCGTCCGTCCGCCAGCGCAGAGCGAGTAGCCCGAAGACCGACCACATCACGGCGTTGGCGACGAAAAAGAGATCGCCGATCCAGGCGCCGGCCCCCGCGCCCGATTCCCTGAAGGCCTGCCAGCCGAAGGCGCCGATGCCGGCCAGCACCAGAGCGAGCCCGAGCAGCCGCAGCGGCCCCGGCCGCTCGCCCATCACGAAGAAGGCCAGCGCCACCGTCATCACCGGGATCAGGCCGGGGACGATCACCGAGGCGTGCAGCGCCGGGGCGAAGGTCGCGCCGCCGACGAGGACGAGGGCATAGGGTGCGCCGGCGAGTGCGGTCAGGATCAGCGCCCGCCGCCAGCCGAGCGCGCCGACCGGAAAGGGCCGCATCCGCCGCCGCGCGAGCGGCAGCAGAAGGAGCGAGGCGACGACGAAGCGCAGGATCGTGACGTCCGCTGCGCTCAACCCGTCCGCGACCGACTGGCGCGAGACCACGGACTGCACGCCCCAGATCAGGCTGGTCAGCAGGCCGCAGCCGATGCCGAGCCAGAGGTTGCGGCGCGCCAGAGCGGCCGGAGCGGAAGAGGCGAGATCTGACACGGGGGGCTTTCGCGAGGGCCGGGGCCGGAGAATGGCTCCGGATGCGCCGGCTGCTATGCGGCCACGGTGGCGGCAGGGCAAGGGGCGCCGGCGCCGGCGCAGCCCTGCGCCCGGCGCGGCCTACCCCGCCAGAAAGCGCTCGGCTGCGCCGTGCAGCACCTGAATGCCCAAAGCGAGGTCCTCGTCCTTCGTGTCCTCGCTCCAGTGATGCGAGATGCCGCCGATCGAGGGCACGAACAGCATCGAGGCGGGCATGGTGCGGGCGATGACCTGCGCGTCATGGCCGGCGCCGGAGGGCATGGTCTGCCAGGCGCCGGGCGCGAAGGCTTCGGCGGCGTCGGAGAGGGCCTGCATCATGGCGGGGTCGCAGAGCGCCGGGACTGCCTTCGAAACCGAGGTCAGCGTGATCCTGCAGCGCTCGCGGCGGTTGGCCTCCTGCACCAGCGATTTCAGCCCCGCCTCCAGCCGCTCCAGCACCGCGACCGAGACGTCGCGGAACTGGAACAGGACCTCGGCCCGGCCGGGAATGATGTTGGGCGCATCGGGCTCGAGCCGGAAGCGGCCGGTGGTCCAGGTCGTGCGCTCGCCGACGAGGCGGGGGAACTCGGCGTCGATGGCCGCGAGCAGCCTGACCGCGCTCAGCCCAGCATCCTTGCGCTCGGCCATGGTGGTGCCGCCGGCATGATCCTGCTGGCCCTCGACGACGATGCGCCACTGCCAGATCGCGACGATGCCGGTGACGACGCCGAGCCGCAGGCCCGCCCCTTCGAGCTGCGTGCCCTGCTCGATATGCATCTCGTAATAGCCCTTGTAGCGGCCGATCTCGAGCTGCCGGCGCGGCAGGCCCTCGAGGCCGGCGGCGCGCAGGGCCTCGCGCAGCGGCGTGCCGTCGGTGCGGTTGCGGGCGCCGTCGATCGCCTCCTCGGTCAGATCGCCGATCATCGAGCGGCTGCCGGGCAGGCTGAGGCTGAAATGCCCCTCCTCGTCGGCGAAGGCGCAGACATCGACCGGCAGGCCTGCCCGGGCGAGCGCGATGCCGGCGACGACGCCGAGCGCGCCGTCGAGCCAGCCGGCCTCGTTCTGCGATTCGATATGGCTGCCGACGAGCAGATGCGGGCCGGGGCTGGGATGGCGGCCATAGACGTTGCCGATGCCGTCGATCGAGGCCTCCAGCCCGCATGCGGTCAGCTTCGCCATCAGCCAGCGGCGGGCCTCCATGTCCTGCGGCGAATAGGTCGGGCGGTGGACGCCGGTCTTGAAGGTGCCGATGCCGCGCAGCTCGTAGAGATCGCGCAGGAAGGCTTCGGTGTCGACGGCAGGCATGGCGGGCTCGCTTTCGGGCAGTTGGGCGGCGCGGGACGATGTCGCGATCAG
This sequence comes from Rhizobiales bacterium CCH10-E5, assembly GCA_001556125.1. Classification (GTDB taxonomy): domain Bacteria; phylum Pseudomonadota; class Alphaproteobacteria; order Rhizobiales; family Beijerinckiaceae; genus Allobosea; species Allobosea massiliensis. The sequence continues at coordinate 4,764 of LSIG01000157.1, forward strand.
GCCGGCGGCTGCTGGCCGACCGCGCCGGCGAAATCGGCCACGGTCGAGACCCAGCCGAAGAAGGTCTCGATGTTGTAGAGCGCGGCCTTCTGGGCGAAGTCCGGCCCGGCCGCATGGGTGGCGTCCTCCAGCACGACGCTGAAATATTCGAGATGGAAGGCGTCGCGCAGCGAGGATTCGACGCAGACATTGGTGGCGATGCCGGTGAAGACGAGATTGCGGATGCCGCGCGCCCGCAGCAGGCTGTCGATGTTGGTGTTGAAGAAGACGCTGTAGCGCGGCTTGGGCACGACGAGATCGCCCGGCTGCGGCGTCAGCGCATCGACGATGGCGTAGTCCCAGCCGCCCTTGGCGAGGAGCTTGCCGTCGAGTTCGGGCCGGCGGCGCATCGTCTTCAGCGCATTCGACTTGTGCCAGTTCGGCGAGCCCGGCCCGCCCGCTTCGCGATACGCGGCGTCCCAGCCGTTCTGCAGGAAGATCACCGGGATGCCGGCGCTGCGGGCGGCCTCGGCCGCCAGCGCGACCTGCCGGATCACGGCCGGCGTGCCGGTGATGTCGAAGCCGGCGAGGTCGATATAGCCGCCTGCGGAGGCATAGGCGTTCTGCATGTCGACGACGATCAGCGCCGTGCGTTCCGGATCGAGCCGCAGCGGTTCCGGCCGGGCCGGCAGGACGATCGAGGCGGCGGCATCCTGTTCGGGCAGGCCGGCTGCGGCGGCGGACGAGGCAGGCATCGGCATCTCCGGCTGGGCATCGAGGCGTATGAGGGCGAGCATCGCATGCCGGGCAGGGCGGGCAAGATGCGCCTGCCGGTCCAGCAAGAGCCATGCCGGGGCCTGCTTGCGCTGCCTTGGTGTTCCGGTCTGAAACTTGCCTCGGCCGATTCCGGGAGGGCTGCGCGATGAACGACGGGGTCGAGAGCGTGATCGGCGACGAGGCGGCGCTGGCCGCGCGGCTGCTGGACGAGATCGCCCAGGCGCGGGCCGATGCCCGCGAAGACCCTTTCGGCAATCCGGTCCTGCGCGTGACGCTGTGGTTGACGCGGCGGATGGACCGCGGCGAGCTCGATGTCGAGGCGGCCTGCGGGCTGGTGCGCCGGCTGGGACGCGAGGCCCTGCGCCAGCGGGCCGGGCGGCTGGCGGCCTATGTCGGGCTCGACGGCGATGGCGAGGCGGCCTTCGCCACGCTGGCCGGCAGGCTGGCCGAGTCAGCCGCGGGCGCTGCCGATCCGCTGGCCGCCTATCGCGAGGCCGTCGAGCGGCTGCGCTTCGCGGCCGTCTTCACCGCGCATCCGACCTTCGGCATGAGCCGGAAGCTCGCCCATGCGCTCGCGGCCGAGGCCAGCGGGGAGGGCGGCGGCGAGGCGGTGATCGGCGACGACGCGCTCTCCTTCCGGCCCGACGGGCGGATCACGCTGCAGGACGAGTTCGAGCAGGCGCGCTACGCCGTGCGCCATGCCCGCGACGCGATCGATCGGCTGAACGCGGCGCTGCTGCGGGCGGCGCAGGGGCTCGCGCCCGAGCGCTGGAACGAACTGGCGCCGTGTCCGGTCATCCTCGCCTCCTGGGTCGGCTGCGACACCGACGGGCGCACCGATATCGGCTGGTGGGACACGCTGCGCTACCGGCTGGAATCGAAGCAGGGCCAGTTCGCGCGCATCCTGGAGAAGCTGCCGGCCGTGCCGGCAACCGCTGCCGTGCGCGAGCTGGTCGGCACGGCGCTGGCGGCGGTCGAGCGGCAACTGGCGCTGGCGCCGCCGATTACGACGCAGCCGGCCCTGCCGGCGCTGCAGGCCTTCGCGCTGGCGCTGGTCAACGAGCGCGAGGCGGCGCTGCCGGAGGCCTCGCGCCTGATCGCGGCGCTGGACGAGGCGATCGGGCTCTCTTCCGACGACGACACCACGATGGCGCTCTGTCTGGTCAGGGCCGGCTGCGTCGCCCATGGCGTCTCGATCGCGCTGCCGCATTTCCGGCTCAACGCCTCGCAGCTCCACAACGCGATGCGCGGCGTGATCCCGCTCGACGAGGAACCGACGCAGCCGGCGCAGCGGCGCGCCTTCCTCTCGGCGGTGAACGGGCTCCTGGCGAAGGTCGCGCCGATCGCGGTCGATTTCGGCGCGCTGGCGGCCGAGCGCGCCTCGGCGACGCGGATGCTGATGACGATCGCGCAGATCGTGAAGCATGTCGACGGCACCAAGGCGGTGCGGTTTCTCGTGGCCGAGACGGAGACGGGCTACACGCTGCTCTGCGCGCTCTGGCTCGCCAGCCGCTTCGGCATCGCCGACCGGGTCGAGATCTCGCCGCTCTTCGAGACGGAAGACGCGCTGGAGCAGGGGCCGCGCATCATCGACGAGGCGCTGCGCAGCCCGCATTTCCGCGCCTATCTCAAGCGACATGGCCGCTTCTGCGTTCAGTTCGGCTATTCCGATTCTGGTCGCTATATCGGGCAGGTCGCCGCGACCTTCTGGATCGAGCGGCTGCGCATCCGCATCTGCGAGCTGTTGCGCCGCTACGATCTCGCCGAGGTCGAACTCGTCATCTTCGACACCCATGGCGAATCCGCCGGGCGCGGCGCCCATCCCGGCAGCCTCGCCGACCGGCTGGCTTATCTCGAACCCGCCTGGGCGCGCGCGGCTTTCGCCAGGGCCGGCCTGCGCTCGGTGCGCGAAACCAGCTTCCAGGGCAGCGACGGTTATCTGATGTTCGGCACGCCGCAGCTGGCGGCGGCGACTATCGGGCGCATCGCGGAGGCGGTGCTGGTGCCGGTGGCCGACGATGTCTCCGACCCGATCTATGACGAGCCCGACTTCGCTAGCGAGTTCTTCCAGACCGTGCGCGAGGAAATGACGGCGCTGGTCGACGACCCCGGCTACGCCGCGCTGATCGGCACCTTCGGCCCCTCGCTGCTCGACAAGACCGGCTCGCGGCCCGCCGCGCGCCAGAGCGATGCCGGCGGGCCGACGCGCATCCGGCATCCGCGCGAATTGCGCGCCATTCCCAACAACGCGATCCTGCAGCAGCTCGGCTGGCTCGCCAACAGCGTCCACGGTATCGGCCAGGCGGCGGCGCGCGCGCCCGACCTCGTCAACGCGATGCGCGAGCGCTCCGACCGGTTCGACCGGGCCTACCGGCTGGCCGAGCACGCGCTGGCGGCGAGCGATCTCGACGTGCTGCGCGCCTATCTCGACTCGCTCGACCCCGGCAGCTGGTTCGACCGGGCGCGGCGCACGCTGCGCGAGGGACGTCGCGACGAGCTGCTCGCGGTCGGTGAGGCGCTGTCGCGGCTCGATCTCGCGCCTTCGCTGCGCAGCCTGTTCTGGCGGCTCTCCTCGGATGCGCTGAAGCTGAAGGCGGCTGCGCCGGATGTGCCGGAGATGCCGGCGCGGCTGGTGGCGCTGCATGCGCTGCGGCTGGCGGCGATGCACGGCATCTGGCTGCGGGCCAGCCATATCCCGGATTTCCGGCCCCATGCCGGCATCACCCGCGAGGTGCTGGTCGAGCGGCTGCTGCGGCTCGACGTGCCGGCCTGCCTCGCCCTGCTTGCCGACATTTTCCCGCTGCGGCCCGACCCGACCATCGGGCTCGATTTCGGCGAGCCGCCAGGCCCGCGGGAAACCGGCACCTATGAGGCGCTGCATCGCGACGTGATCGCGCCGATGCAGGCGCTGTTCGAGCTGCTGCGCGAGATCTCCGGCGCGATCCAGCACGAGATCGGGGCGTTCGGCTAGGGATTCAAGCCTGGCGGCATCCGTCATTGCGAGGAGCGTCGCGACGAAGCAATCCAAGCGGACATCGAGCGCTTCGGGGCCTGGATTGCTTCGCTTTCGCTCGCAATGACGGCGTGGGCGGGCTTCGATCGTCGTTGCATCCTCAGGATATCGGCTTACCTAGGCTGAGAGGAAACGCCAGCCGGGAGCCGAGCCAAGCATGGCCGACACCGAACGACAGCTGCCCGTCTTCGATGCGGCGGGCGCACGGATCACCCTGTTCCAGGCGCTGCTGCAATCGGTCTCCCGCCATGGCAAGGGCCGCGTCGCGGTCGAGGATGCCGAGCGCAAGCCGCTCAGCTATGGCAACCTCGTGCTGGGCGCGCTCGTGCTCGGGCGCAAACTCGCCGGCTTCACCCAGCCCAGGGAACATGTCGGCGTGCTGCTGCCGAACGTCCAGGCGCTCGCGGTGACGCTGTTCGGCCTGTCTGCCTTCGGCCGCGTGCCGGCGCTTCTGAACTTCACGGCCGGCGTCAAGAATCTGCGGGCGGCCGGCGAACTCGCCGAGCTGAAGACCATCGTCACCTCGCGGCGCTTCGTCGACCAGGCCAAGCTCGAGGACGAGCTGGAGGCGCTCGGCGAGAACAGGCGGGTCATCTATCTCGAAGACGTCCGCAAGGAGATCACCAGCCTCGACAAGGCGCTGGGCGCGTTGTCGAGCCTCGCGCCGGGTTTCGTGCATCGCAGCCACGCGGCGGCTCCGGACGACGCGGCGGTGATCCTGTTCACCTCGGGCACCGAGGGCAAGCCGAAGGGCGTGGTGCTGAGCCACGCCAATCTGGTCTCGAATGCGCGCCAGATCTTCGCGCTCGCGGCCGGCTTCCTGTCCGAGCGGGACATCGTCATGAACCCGCTGCCGGCCTTCCACTCCTTCGGGCTCACGGCGGGCCTGCTGATGCCGCTGCTCTCGGGCATGAAGGTCGTGCTCTATCCGAGCCCGCTGCACTACAAGCAGGTGCCGAAGCTGATCGGCGAGACCGGCTGCACCTTCCTGTTCGCGACCGACACGTTTTTGCAGGGTTACGCCCGCGCTGCGGACCCGGACGACCTCAAGAGCGTGCGCTATGTCGTGGCCGGGGCCGAGCGGGTGAAGCCCGAGACGCGTCGAATGTGGGAGCCCTATGGCACCACGATCCTCGAAGGCTATGGCTGCACCGAATGCTCGCCGGTGCTCGCCTGCAACACGCCCGTCGCCATGCGCGAGGGTAGCGTCGGGCGGCTGCTGCCGGGCATCGAGGCGCGGCTGGAGCCGGTCGAGGGCATCCATGAGGGCGGCAAGCTCTGCGTGCGCGGTCCCAACATCATGGCCGGCTATCTCAGCGCGGACGCGCCCGGCACGTTGCTGCCGCCGGAGGGCGGCTGGCACGACACCGGCGACATCGTCACGCTCGACGACGGCTTCGTCGTCATCAAGGGGCGTGCCAAGCGCTTCGCCAAGCTCGGCGGCGAGATGGTTTCGCTGGCAGCGGTCGAATCGATGGTGTCCGGGCTCTGGCCGGACTCCAACCATGTCGTCGTGGCGCTGCCCGATGCGCGCAAGGGCGAGCAGCTCGTCCTCGTCACGGAAAAGCCGAATGCCGAGCGCAGCGTGCTGCAGGAGACCGCGAAGGCGCAGGGGTTCCCCGAGCTCTGGGTGCCGCGCGCCATCCTGGTGACGAACTCCATCCCCGTGCTGGGCAATGGCAAGATCGATTATGGCGCCACGCTCGAACTCGCCCGGTCGCGGCGCTCGCTTCTCTAAAGCCACAATCATGCGGATGCTGCGGCCCATGATTCTGCTCGCTTCCGCCGCTCCGCTGCTCGGGGCCCTGCGCGCCGCCACGCTCGCCCCGCTGCTGTTCCTGGCGCCCGTCGATCTCGCGGCGCAGGAGCGCGGCGCCGTCTATGAGCGCCGCGACGAGTGCATCGCCGGCGGCATCCTGACCGCGGAGCAATGCGAGTTCGCCTATCGCAATGCCCGCGCCGAATTCGAGCAGAAGGCGCCGCGCTACGCCTCGCGGGCGCTGTGCGAGCGCAGCCACAAACGCTGCGGTGCCCAGATGGTCGCATCCGGCGGCTGGGAGAGCTTCGGCAAGGGCGGGGCGACCTATGTGCCGCGCTTCATCGGCGTAAGGGTGGCCGGGGAGGGCGCCGCGCGCCGCGCGTGGCCCGTGATCGAGGGCGCCGGCCGTCCCCCCTTCGCGGGACGCAGCGTCAGCGAGCTGCAGGACAAGGTCGCCGGACGCCAGGGGACGATCGGCCTCGCCGCCTCGCGCGGCCACGGGTCCGGCCACGGCGCGCCTCCGAGCGGGGCTCCCTACATGAAGCGGGGCGACCGCGACGACACCGTGCGCGTCCCGATGCAGCAGAAGGCGATCGGCTCCGACGTGGCGCCCGGCCTCTATGTCGATCCGGACGGCGTCGAATGGTACAAGCCGGCGCGGCGCCACTGAGGTTCCGCCGCGCCACCCGCGGCGCTTGCGTGCCGCGCCCGTGGCGGCTACCGCTCTCTACCTGAGCGGACGTGGCGAAACTGGTAGACGCAAGAGACTTAAAATCTCTCAGCCGCAAGGCTATGCGGGTTCGATCCCCGCCGTCCGCACCAAGGGTTCCGTCGCGTGATCAGCGCCTGCCTGCTTTCCCGAACACCACCGTCAGATTGTTCGCGGGCATTTCGATCACCTCCGGTGTGCCGAAACCCGCCGCCATCGCCAGCGCCGTGACTTCGCCGAGGTTGCGCAGGCCCCAGGCCAGGTCGCGCTCGCGCAGGCTTTCGTCGAAAGCGGCGTTGCCGGGTTCGAGCGGGCGGCCGGGGCGGCGGAAGGGGCCGTAGAGGATCAGCGGCGCGCCGGTGGGGAGCAGGGCGCCCGCGCCGCGGAACAGCCCTTCCGTCGCCGCCCAGGGCGCGATGTGGATCATGTTGATGCAGAGGATCGTGGCCGGCGTCTCGCCGGGCGGCAGGGTCGCGGGCCAGGCGGGGTCGGCGGCGTCGAGGCGCAGCGGCGGCAGCACGTTGGGCGCGCCCGCCTGCGCGGTCCAGGCGGCGATGCTGGCGAGCGCCTCTGGTGCCGGGTCGCTCGGCCGGAAGGTCAGCCCCGGCAGGGCTTCGGCGAAATGGACCGCGTGCTCGCCCGAGCCGCTGGCGATCTCGAGCACCGTTCCCGTCGGCGGTAGCACGGATCGCAGCACGGCGAGGATCGCGTCGCGGTTGCGCGCGGCGGCGGGAGCATGAAGCCGCCGGTCGGCATCCGCGGGCGCTGACGCCGGGTCCCAGGGGGCGGGCTTTTGCTCGGTCATCACGCGTCCTCGCCGCAAAAATTTTGGCCGTGAACCATCGCCAGCGGCACAACATCCGCTATAAGGGGCGCAGAAGCAGGCCGCCATCGCTGCGGCTCTGCATGATACGGACTGGTTTTGTTAACCGAAATTCTGATCGTCGTGGCCCTGACCGTCATCAACGGTCTGCTTGCCATGTCCGAACTCGCGGTTGTCTCCTCCCGTCCCGCCCGCCTCAAAGTCCTCAGCGATCAGGGCAGCAAAGGCGCCAAGACCGCGATGCGCCTGGCCGACAATCCCGGCCGCTTCCTCTCCACCGTCCAGATCGGCATCACGCTCGTCGGCGTGCTCTCGGGCGCCTTTTCAGGCGCGACCCTGGGCGCAAGACTGTCGGAGTGGCTGGTCGGGCAGGGCTTCTCGCAGGTCGTCTCGGACGGGTTCGGCGTCGGTCTCGTCGTCGTCGCGATCACCTATCTCTCGCTGATCATCGGCGAGCTCGTTCCCAAGCAGATCGCGCTGCGCGATCCCGAGCGGGTCGCGGCGCGTGTGGCGCCGGCGATGCTGCTGCTCTCCAAGATCGGCGCGCCGCTGGTCTTTCTGCTCGATGTTTCGGGGCGGGCGGTGCTGGCGCTGCTCGGCCAGAAGGGCGAGCCGGAGGAGAAGGTCACCGAAGAGGAGGTCCGCACCATCATCGCCGAGGCGGAGACGGCCGGCGTGCTCGAGCGCGACGAGCGCGAGATGATCTCGGGCGTGATGCGCCTCGCCGACCGCTCGGCGCGCGCCCTGATGACGCCGCGCCGCGAGGTCGAGGTGATCGACCTCTCCGACAGCGCCGACGAGATCCGCGAGCAGCTGCGCGCCACGCGTCGTTCGCGCCTGCCGGTGCAGGACGGCGAGGCGGATGCGATCATCGGCGTGGTGGTCGTCAAGGAGCTGATCGACTTTCTGTCCGATGGCGGCACGCATGATCTGCGCGGCCTGGTCAGCGAGGCGCCCGTCGTGATGGACACGGCCGGCGCCCTGCAGGTGCTGCGCGAGATCCGCGCCTCGCGCGTCCATATGGCGCTGGTCTTCGACGAATACGGGCATTTCGAGGGCATCATCACGCCGGGCGACGTGCTGGAGGCGATCATCGGCGCCTTTCAGGAGGAGGAAGAGGACGAGCCGCCGCTGGTGGCGCGCGCCGACGGATCCTGGCTGGTGGCGGGCTGGATGCAGGTCGACGAGTTCTCGCACGAGCTCGGCATCTCGATCCCGCGCGACGCCGATTTCCAGACCGTGGCCGGCTTCGTGCTGGCGCAGCTCAACCATCTTCCGGTGGTCGGCGAGGTCTTCGAGAAGGGGCACTGGCGCTTCGAGGTGGTCGATCTCGACGGGCGCCGGATCGACAAGATCCTGGTCAGCCGGATCGATTGATGGCGCAGGCGACGCCCGAAGGCGCTGGCGCCGCGGGCGGCGAACTGCCGACGCTGGCTGAGGCGACCTGCGTCTGGGCGCGCATCGGCCTGCTCTCCTTCGGGGGGCCGGCCGGGCAGATCGCGCTGATGCACAAGGTGCTGGTCGAGGAGCGCCGCTGGATCGGCGAAGCGCGGTTCCTGCACGCGCTGAACTACTGCATGCTCTTGCCCGGCCCGGAGGCGCAGCAGCTCGCTGTCTATATCGGCTGGCTGATGCACCGGACGCTCGGCGGGCTGATCGCCGGGCTGCTCTTCATCCTGCCCGGCGCGGCGGTGATGCTGGGCCTGAGCATCCTCTACGTGCTCTATCGCGAGGTTCCGCTCGTCGACGGGCTGTTCTTCGGCATCAAGGCGGCGGTGCTCGCCGTGGTGATCGAGGCGGGCTTGAGGATCAGCCGTCGCGCGCTGAAGAACCGGGCGATGGTGGCGCTCGCCATCGCCGTCTTCCTCGCCATCTTCCTCGCCAGGGTGCCGTTTCCGGCGATCATCCTCGCCGCGGGGCTGATCGGCTGGGCCGGCCACCGGCTGAGCCCGGCGCTGTTCGGCGCGCAGGCCGGCCATGGCCAGGCCGGGCCCGATGTCACGGGCGTCGTCGACGCGCTGTTCGCGCGCGGCGAACTCGACCATGTCCGGCCCTCGACCGGCCGGGCCTTGCGGACGCTGGCGATCTGGCTGCCGCTTTGGCTTGCTCCGGTGCTCGTTCTCTGGCTCTGGACGGGGGAGGGCAGCGTCTGGACGCAGCTCGGGCGCTTCTTCAGCACCATGGCGGTGGTCACCTTCGGCGGTGCCTATGCGGTGCTGGCCTATGTCGCGCAGGCGGCGGTCGAGACCTATGGCTGGCTGCAGCCGGGCGAGATGATCGACGGGCTCGGCCTCGCCGAGACGACGCCGGGGCCGCTGATCCTGGTGCTGCAATTCGTCGGGTTTCTCGCCGGCATGCGCGGGGCCGGCGAGTTGTCGCCGCTGCTGGCGGGTAGCCTCGGCGCGCTGCTGACGCTGTGGGTCACCTTCGCGCCCTGTTTTCTCTGGATCTTCCTCGGCGGCCCCTATGTCGAGGCGCTGCGCGGCAACAGGGCGCTGTCGGCGGCGTTGGGCGCGATCACCGCCGCCGTGGTCGGCGTGATCATGAACCTCGCGCTCTGGTTCGGCCTGCACGTCCTCTTCGCGCAGGTGCGGACGGTCTCGTTCCTCGGGCTGTCGCCGGACTGGCCGGTGCTGGCCTCGCTGGACTGGCGCGCCGCGCTGCTCAGCGCGGGCGCGATGCTCGCGATGCTGCGCTTCAAGGTCGGGATCATCCCAACGCTCGCCGTCTGTGGCGTCGCGGGCGTGATCCTCACCCGCCTGCCGGCGTAACGATCAGCGCCGCGGCGGCTCGTTCGGCTCGATGATGCGGTATTCGACGTCGATGATCTCGCCGCGTGCGGCACCACGCGGCTCGCCCGGCATCGGGCCCGGCTGGCCGAAGCCCGCCGCCTTGAGCCGGCTGCGCAGGCGCCAGATCGCGATGGCGCCGGCCAGCGCCGCGACCGGCAGCAGGATCAGCGCGAGGCTGGCGGCGAGCAGGAAGAGCACGACGCCGATGACGAGGCTCGCAGCCATGGCGAGCCAAGCCGCCCAGCGCGGCATCGTGGCGGCGCGGCCGCCGATCTGCTCATGGAGATTGACGCGGATCATCGTGGGGTCATCCGTTCCTGCTTCACGAAGCTAGGTACGAATTGCGGCGAAGGCGAGATCATCGCGCCGCAGACCGTCAGCCATCGCGCCAGTCGTAGAGCCAGGCATAGCGGCGGCGCATGCCCTCGGCGCCGAGGCGTCCGAGCGCGATGTCGCGCGCGATGCCGAGCGGCCAGCCGAGATGAAAGTTGCGGCCGTTGCTGCGGCTGGCCTCCTGCACGCGCGCGACCCGCTGGGCGCGCGCGCTCGCATAGGCCGCCATCGCGGCAGGCACGCCGGCCTCGCCCTTCGTCTCGAGCGCCCGCGCCAGAAGGCGCGCGAGAACGGCGGCATCCTCGATCGCGAGCGAGGCGCCCTGGGCGAGGAAGGGCAGAACCGGGTGGGCGGCATCGCCCAGCAGCGCGACGCGCCCCTTCGCCATCACGGCCGGCTTGCGGTCGAACAGCGACCAGACCTGCCAGCCCGAGGCGGCGGCGACGAGATCGCGCAGCGGCCGCGAGGCTTCCGCGACCTGCGCCGCGACCTGTCGCGCATCGCCCTCGCGGGACCAGCCCTCGCGGGCCTCGGTGGCGCGCCGCACGACGACGAGATTGGTCTCCCGTCCGCCCGCGACCGGGTAATGCACCGCATGACGGCCCGCGCCCAGATGCAGCTCGACCTGGGCTTTTCCAAGCGTTCCGGCCGGGGCGAGGGCGCGCCAGGCCTCGAAGCCGGTGAAGACGGGGGGCGACGCGTCGCCCGTCAGGTCCCGCACGCGCGACCAGAGGCCGTCCGCGCCGATGAGGCCGAGGCCGTGCAGGGTTTCCGTCTGGCCGCTCTGGCCGGTGAGCGTCGCCGCGACACCGCCATCCGTCTCGACGACTTCCTCGATACCGCGGCCGACGACGAGGCGGATGTTGGGCATGGCGCGGGCGGCATCGAGCAGCACGGTGTGGAGGTCGCTGCGCTTGAGCAGCCGGTATGGCGGCTGCGCGGCCTCCGGCGTCGGCGCCTCCAGCAGCGCCCGGCCGTCGCGCCAGCGCCGGACGACGAGGCCCTGGGACCTCACCGCGACGCGGTTCAGCGGCAGAGCGAGGTCGAGCCCGTCGAGGACATGGCCGGAATTGGGGCTGATCTGCAGGCCGGCGCCCAACTCGCCGAAGCCGGTGCGCTTCTCGACGACGGTCGCCGCGATGCCGCGCCGCGCCAGGGACAGGGCCATGGTCAGGCCGCCGATCCCGGCGCCGGCGATCAGAAAATGGGGAGCGGACACAGGCGGCAGGCTTTCACGAACGAGCGCTGCGGCCGGGCCTTGCGGCCCGCCCGGAAGGGGAGCGGCCGGCCGGTCCGGGCCGCCCTGGCCTCAGGCCGCGGCCTGGGCTGTCTCGTGATGGGCGCAGTCTGGCGGCGAGCAGGTGCCGGCCTTGAGGCTCGCGTCGAATTTGTAGAGCGTCGAGCAATAGGGGCAGACGATCTCGTCGTCGCCGCCCATGTCGAGATAGACATGGGGGTGGTCGAAGGGCGGCTTGGCACCGATGCACATGAACTCGCGCGCGCCGACATGGATGACGGCGACGCCCTTGTCGTTGTGGAAATGCGGAATGCCGTGATCGGCCATGATCGTCGCTCTTGCTTCGTGATGTGGCTGCAAACTACCGCGCCGCAGCGCTGCGCGCCAGTGCGCGATTGCCTCAGCGTGGCGTCGCCGGGCGCAGGCAGGCCTGGGCGAGAGCGGACACCCGCTCGCGCTGGCTCTGGTCGAGGGTGTCGGTGAGCGTCTCCTGCCAAAGGTTTTCGCGCTTCAGCGAATCGACCGTGCAGGCGCAGAGCCGCTCGCAGGCGTCGGCGCCGAGCGGTCCCGTCCCGCAACTGCGCTGGCAGGAGAGCATGAAGCCACGCTCTTCCGACACCGGCCGTGCCGGATTCAGCTGCAGCGCCAGCATCAGCGCGCCGATGAAGACCGGCTGGTGGACGAGATAGACCAGCAGGCTGTGCCGCCCGCCCCAGGCGAGGATCCGCGCCGGCCGCGAGGCGGGGCGCCAGTTGGCGAGCCCGCTGCCGGTCAGCCGCGGCAAGGCCAGCCTGGCCAGCACGATCCCGCCGAGCACGCAGCCGAACCAGGGAAAGACCGGCACGAAATCCGCCGTCACGATCGGGGCGCGGGAGAAGCCGAGCCAGGCGAGGGCGGGCGCATCGAGCAGCGGATGAGCGACGAGGACCGGCAGGGCGAAGGCGGCGACCGCAGCGACTGCAACAGCGGCAACCGGCAGGCGCAGGAAGGGCAGGGCCAGCACGCTGGCCAGCGCGACATGATGCAGGATGCCAAAGAAGATGAAGCTGCGCGGCATCGCGACAGAGGTCGCCAGCGTCACCAGTGCGGCGGCGCCCGCGACCATCGCCAACCGCTTCAGGAAGGCGGAGCGGTTCAGCCCGTTCCGGGTCGCCAGCACGAGACTGATTCCGACCAGCGTCAGGAAGGAGCCCGCGATCAGCCGCGCGAACGCGCGCCAGCCGGGCTCGGAGGGGACATCGGTCTCGATCAGCCCGAAAAAGGACAGATCATAGGCGAAGTGAAAGACGAACATCGCCAGAAGCGCGACGCCGCGGGCGCCATCGACGATCTCCAGCCGCAGGCGCGGCGAGGGGGCGGTAATGGGGGCGGCAGCTTCGGAGGGAACGGCGCTCATGGCGGCCTTCATAGGCAGGCTGCGGCGCGACCGCTACCCAAGCCCTGGCGTTGATGGCATGGGAGGGCGACAGTCTCGCCTCCGCCACCCGCCACGGACCGCCATGCAGACCTTCTCTTCCGACGGCGTCAGCCTCGCCTATGTCGATCTCGCGCCCACGGGGGATGTCGAGCGCCATGCCACGGTGGTGCTGGTGCACGGCTTCGGCTCGAGCCACATGGTCAACTGGGTCAACACGCAGTGGACGAAGACGCTGACCCATGCCGGCTACCGCGTCGTCGCACTCGACAATCGCGGCCATGGCCAGAGCCAGAAGCTCTACGATCCGGCCGCCTATTCCTCCCAGATCATGGCCGAGGATGTGCGGCGGCTGATGGACCATCTCGACATCCCGCGCGCGGCGGTGATGGGGTATTCGATGGGCGCGCGCATTTCCGCCCATCTCGCGCTGGCGCATCCGCAGCGGCTGACCGCGCTGCTGCTCGGCGGGCTCGGCATCCATCTCGTCGAGGGCGTCGGCCTGCCGCTGGGCATTGCCGACGCCATGGAGGCGCCCTCGCTCGACGGTCTGACCGACCCGATGCAGCGCATGTTCCGCGCCTTCGCCGAGGCGACGAAGAGCGATCTCAAGGCGCTCGCCGCCTGCATCCGCGGCTCGCGGCAGACGTTGAGCGAGGCCGAGGTCGGCCGGATCGCCGCACCGACCCTCGTCAGTGTCGGAACGACCGACGAGGTCGCGGGCTCGGGTCCGGCGCTGGCGCGGCTGATCCCCGGCGCGGAGGCCTTCGACATCGTCGGCCGCGACCACAATCTCGCCGTCGGCGACAAGAGCCACAAGCAGGCGGTGCTCGACTTCCTGTCGCGTTTGTGAGGTCGCGGGAAGACGGTTCGAAAACCCTCTTCCGACAAGCGTTTGTGGAACGGTTTTGACAAACCGAATCCGGCGCCCCACATGCGGGTGGCCCATCGCCCTGAAACAGCTTTGGCGTCGATGCCGCCTCGGGTGCTAGGATCGGCCTCGCCGAACGACCCTCTCCGGAGAACAACCATGTCGTCAGGACGCTCCGTCGCCGAAGCCCGCGATGCCGCGAGCGGGATCGAACGGCTCGACCCGGTCTGGTCGCGCCTGCGCCGCGAGGCGGAGGCCGCGCTCGCCGCCGAGCCGGCGCTGGGCAGCCTGATCCTCGCCTCCGTGCTGAACCAGCCGAGCTTCGAGGCCGCCGTCAGCCACCGCGTCGCGGCGCGGCTCGGCCATCCCGCCGTGCCGGCCGATCTGATCGAGCAGGCCTTCGCCGAGGCGCTCGCCGCCGACGCGACGGTGGGGCCCGGCATGCGCGCCGACGTCGTCGCCGTGCTCGACCGCGACCCGGCCTGCTACCGCGTGCTCGAGCCGGTGCTGTTCTTCAAGGGCTTCCACGCGCTGCAATGCCACCGGCTGGCGCATTGGCTCTGGCGGCAGGACCGGCGCGATTTCGCGCTCTATCTGCAGAGCCGCGCCTCCGAGGTCTTCCAGACCGACATCAACCCGGCCGCGAAGATCGGCAAGGGCATCTTCCTCGACCATGCCACCGGGCTCGTCGTCGGCGAGACTGCGGTGATCGAGGACGACGTCTCGATGCTGCACAGCGTCACGCTGGGCGGCACCGGCAAGCAGGGCGGTGACCGCCACCCCAAGATCCGCAAGGGCGTGCTGCTCGGCGCCGGCGCCAAGATCCTCGGCAATATCGAGGTCGGCCAGTGCTCGCGCGTCGCGGCGGGCTCGGTCGTACTGGCGAGCGTGCCGCGCAACAAGACGGTCGCGGGCGTGCCGGCCAAGGTCGTCGGCGAGGCTGGCTGCGCCGAGCCCTCGCGCTCGATGGACCAGATCCTCTGCGGCGATTGCGGCGCCGATATCTGAGCCACGCGCCTCTGGCCTCACTCCTACGCCACCAGCCAGGCGGCGATTTCGGCCTGGCGCGGATGCGGGCGCTCCGTCGCCGCAGGCGCCACCGTCAGCCGCTCGCTGAGCGGCAGCGGCGACCGGAGCGGCGCGACGAGCCGGCCCTGCGCCAGCAGCGGCGCGACCAGCGAGAGCCGCCCCATCAGCACGCCCGAGCCCGTCAGCGCCGCATCCAGCGCCAGGCTGTAGAGCGAGAAGCGCGGGCCCCGCGTCGCATCGAGGCCGCGTGGCGCTCCCGCATGGGCGAGCCAGCGGGCCCAGTCGTTGTGCCAGACGGCGTCGTGCAGCAACGTCTGGCCGGCGAGATCGGCCGTCGAGCCGAGGCGTTCCGCCAGCTCGGGCGCGCAGACCGGCAGAATCGCATCCTCGCCGGGCAGCGTCAGCGCCGGCGGGCCTGAGCCCGGCTCGCGGTAGAAGATCGAGAGATCATGCGGCTCGCGGCGCGGATCGGGCGGCGCCTCCATCGCCGAAATCGAGACCTGCAGATCCGGCCAGGCGCGCTGCAGGGCCGGCAGGCGCGGCGAGAGCCAGAGCTGGGCGATGCAGGGCAGGGCGGCGATGGTCAGCGCGCGCTGGCTCTCGCTCTCCCGCAGGCTCTCGGCGGCCTGGGCCAGGATGTCGAAGCCGCGCGTCAGCCGGGGCAGTGCCTCGCGGGCGGCCATCGTCGGCACCACGCCCTGCGGCAGCCGGCGGAACAGCGAAAGCCCCAGAGCGGCCTCGAGCTGGCGGATCTGCTGGGTGACGGCGCCGGGCGTGACGCCGAGCTCGGCCGCGGCGTCGGTGAAGCTCTCCAGACGCGCCGCCGCCTCGAAGGCGCGCAGCGCCTTGAGCGAGGGCAGGCGGGGGCGGGGCGGCTTGACGGCCATGGAAGGGTCCGGCGCGAGGCTGAGATTTTCTCCGCCTCCGCGCGACGAATACTCGTTTGCGCCGGCCCACGCAAACCGCTCCTATGGCCTCGATTTCAGGCAGGCCCCGGCGGGGCGGGAGAACGGCGATGACGGCACTGGGCAGGCGCGACTGGGTTCCCGCCGCGAGCGAGGATTACGTGCTCGGGATCGCCGCCGGCGTCAGCGGCCAGCCGCTGGACGCGATCGAGGCGCGGCTTTCGGCGCTGACCACCGAGAACCGCAACATCCACGAGCGCGACTGCTTCAACCTCAACCCCGCGACCAACGTCATGAACCCGCGCGCCGAAGCGGCGCTGGCGTCGGGCCTCGGCGCGCGGCCCTCGCTCGGCTATCCCGGCGAGAAGTACGAGATGGGGCTGGAGGCGATCGAGCAGATCGAGGTCATCGCCGCCGAGCTCGCGGCCGAAGTCTTCGGCGCGACATATGCCGAGATCCGCGTGCCCTCGGGCGCCATCGCCAATCTCTATGCCTTCATGGTCGCGGCGAAGCCCGGCGACTGCATCATCGCGCCGCCGCCCTCGATCGGCGGGCATGTCACGCATCACGGCGCCGGCGCGGCCGGGCTCTACGGCATCGTCACCCATCCGGCACCGGTCGATCCGGTCAACTACACCGTCGATGTCGCCCAGCTGCGGGCGGATGCGCTGCGGCTGAAGCCGAAGATGATCACCATCGGTGCGAGCCTGAACCTCTTCCCGCATCCGATCCGCGAGATCCGCGCCATCGCCGACGAAATCGGCGCGCTCGTGCTGTTCGATGCGGCGCATATGTCGGGGATGATCGCGGGGCACGCCTGGCAGCAGCCGCTGGAGGAGGGCGCCCATCTGATGACGATGAGCACCTATAAGAGCCTCGGCGGCCCGCCCTCGGGGCTGATCGTCACCAATGACGCCGCCATCGCCAAGCGGCTCGACGCCATCGCCTATCCCGGGCTGACGGCGAATTTCGACGCGGCGAAATCGGCTTCGCTCGCGATCACGCTGCTCGACTGGAAGGCTTTCGGCCGCGATTACGCGAAGATGATGGCCGCCACCGCCAAGGCGCTGGGCGAGGCGCTCTGCGAGCGGCAGATCCCGGTCTATGCCCGCGAGCGCGGCATCACCACCTCGCATCAGTTCGCGATCGAGTCCCATGCCTATGGCGGCGGCCAGGCGGCGGCGCAGAAGCTGCGCGCGATCAACATCCTGAGCTGCGGCATCGGCCTGCCGCTGCCGGAGGTGGCGGGAGACGTCAACGGCCTGCGGCTGGGTACCCCCGAGATCGTCCGTTTCGGCATGACCCCCGCCGACATGCCCGAACTCGCGGCCTACATCGCCGAAGGGCTGAACGGCTCACGCCCGGCGGAGGCGATCGCGCGGGATGTGACGGCGTTCCGGGGGCGGTTCCGGGAGCTGCATTTCATGAGGTGAGGGGCACCTCGCTGAGGCTCGGCTGCACTCTCTAGGCGGCCGCCGACGACAGTTCCGACGCCGCGACCTCGATCGGCATGGGCCGCCCGAGCCAGTAACCTTGACCCTTGCTGACACCCAACAGCTTCAGGGTCTTCAACTCGGCGTCGCGCTCGATCCCTTCAGCCAGAATCTGGCATCCCGTCTCGCGTGCATAGAAGATGAGCGCGCTTGCAAGGGCTCGTCGGGCCGGATCGGCGTCCACGTTCCGGGTGAGTGACATATCGAGCTTGATGATGTCGGGCTTCAGGCGGACGATATGCTGCAATCCCGAATAGCCGGCTCCGGCATCATCGACAGCGAGGCGGACGCCCTGCCTGCGAAACCCATTCAGCTTGGCCAGCAGTCCTTCATAGTCCTGCACCACGCCATGCTCCGTCACCTCGATCACGAGCCGATGCGGGTCAACCTTCCCAATGATGTCGGCGAATTCGGGCGCCATCACCCCTTCCGCCGAGGCATTGACGGTCAGGTAGATATGGTCTGGCAAATGTCCGGCCTGATTTAGGGCCGCCTCGATCGCTGCCAGTTCCAGAGGGACGCCAAGACCAAGCTCGGCAGCTTCGGCAAACCATTTGTCCGGCGAGCGTCGGGGCTCCTGAGGGAAGCGCGCGAGGCACTCGAAGCCGACGGCACGATCGCTCGTGAAATCCCAGATCGGCTGAACATGAATGTCGAAGGCGCGATCGTCGATGATCCGGGCGATCCGAGCCTGCCGGCCATCGCGATCCTTGCTGCTGCGCCGATCCTCATCGATGTGCTGAGCCGTGATCGCGGCGAACGCACGCATGACCTGCAGGTCGCGATCATTCAGCGAGTGATTGGCATGAGGGCTCAGACAGCAGAACATGCCGAAGACCGAACCGTCAGACATGGTCAGCGGCACGCTGACATGGGCGCCGATCGGGACAGCCTGGGTGATTGGCATGGCCTTGGCGAACGGAACGGCTGAGGTATCGGGGATCAACTCCGGCAAGCGGCCCGCCAGGATATGGCGGCAATAGACATCATCCAGCGAGCGCGAGTCGCCCGGCTTGATCAGGGCCTCGAGCCCGGGAGCATCGACCACCCTGAAAACAGAGTCGTTGCGCACGAACTCCGACACATAAGCGACCTCCATGCCCAAATGCTGGCGCACCGACTGGAGAACCCGGTCGATCAGAAAGCCTTTGGCGCCGTCGCCCGTTTCTGTCCCGTTCGTGACACAGGCAAGGATCGACATCTGGACCTCTGGTCGGGAGTGCACTCTTAGCCACTGAGACTGTGCCGTAGGGTCGCCTAAGGGAGTGTGAAGGCTTGACGCAAAACAAGGTCCGTCGGCGTTGGCTTCTCGACCAACGTGTCAACGGACCAGTGCGTCATCTGTATCGGTTCGGTTTCGGCCCGCTCTCGGCCATGAGGGAAGCCCGATGGGCCTAGGAGGTCATCTCTTCGAGGTATCGCCGAGGTAGGCCGTCGATCACCGACCCTCTAGGTTGACGCGTTGTAATGCAGACTGCGCAAGCGTGTCTGCATGGGGTACTACGGCCCCCGTGCGAGGAACTCGCTGGAACGGTTGTTGGCATCACGCCTTCGTCCCACGCCGGACGGCGCGACAATCCGATGAGGGGAACCGGTGCCCGAGGGCTCGCGGCGAGGGCTGGCGTTCGACCTGATAGGCGCGGCCCGGAGACGAAAAACGCCGACGAGCGGAGCGCCACGGGGCGTGCGGGTGGTGGCTCAATCCATCCGCGCCGCATCCTGGCTCAACGGATGCAGATTTCTACCCACGCGCCTCGTTGTTGACGCCTGCGTGCGAGCGCGGGCGGGGATTTCGGCTGGGATGAAAGCTCGGCCGAGGCTAGGCCGGGTCGCGCGTCGGCTGCGGCGGGACGCCGGCCGGGCCGGCGGGGGGCGCGATGTCGATCTCGAAGCGGCAGACGGGCCCGCCGTCGCCCGAAACCTCGGCATGGCGGATGCTGGCGCTGCGGCTGACCAGCGACCGGAACAGGCATTCGAAGACGCCGCCATGCCAGGCGCCGCCCGGCATGGCGAGCGGGTTGCGCTCGATGGTGATGAGGCAGGGCGGGCCCGAGGCGGTGCGGCAGGTGCCCGAGCCCGCGAAGGTCCAGGCATGCCTGGCGATGGCCCGCAGCAGAAGCGGCGCGGCGAGGCGGGGTGGGAGGGTCCGCAGGAGCAGCCGCGCAACCGGCGGGATGCGGTGGGCCAGGACATAGGCGCCGGTCCTGCGGCCGGCGTCCTGGGCGATGGCGGCAGCGCTCGCGGGCGGCATTTCGCGCCAGAGCGTCGCGAAAAGGCGGGCGGCGATCGCCTCGCCGATCATGTCGGTGGGGGGCGATCGCAGCAGGCGGGCGTATCCGGCCCGGCCGAAGACATGCTCGGCCAGGCCGGGGGCGTCGGGTGCCGCCCGCAGCGCCTCGGCGAGCTGGATCACGGCATTGGGGCCGACGAGCCCGGCTTCCGCGCGTGCATCGACCACCGAGGCGAAGGTCAGGCCGGCGCTCAGCATGGGGACGGCGCCGCGCCGGCGGGCCTGGGCGTGGCATCGGCCAGGGGCGGCTGCTCGTCGAGCTGGGCGGTGCTGCCGCCGCAGGCGACCAGAGGCTGACGCGATTCGCGCCGGGCACTGGCCTGCGAGGCGCGGTCGGCGGCGGCCTCCCAGTCGTCCATCTGGGCCGGGGCGATCTTGCGCGTGCGATCGAAGTTGAAGTTCACTTTCTCCTTCGATTGCGGGCCCCAGTAGCCGGCCTTGCCGAGGTCGTAGAAGGTCCGCGCAAAGCCGGCCTTGAGGAAGGCCTTGAGACAGCCGAGCAGATAACGCCGTCGGAAGCCGGTGCCGCGCCACGGATAATGGAACAGGGCCTTGCGGGAATAGAACCGGCGGTAGTTCTTCATCACGCCGTTGAGCAGTTCGCCGCGCGTCATCGCCTCGGGCGCCATGATCGGCGTGACGAAGTTGTATTTCGAGAAGTCGAAGATCTCGACCTTCTCCTTCAGCTCCTGGAACAGGGGCGTGAAGGGCCAGGGCGTGTACATCGCCCAGTTGGCGAGGTCGGGCTGCCAGTCCCAGGCCATCTGGAAGGTTTCTTCCAGCGTCTCCGGCGTTTCGTTGTCGAGGCCGACGATGAACTGCGCCTCGGTGAAGATGTCGGCCTCGCGCAGGAGGCGGATCGCTTCCTTGTTCTCCTCGACCTTGGTCTCCTTGTTGAACTGGTCGAGCTTCAGCTGGGCCGCGGCTTCCGTGCCGAGGCTGACATGGACGAGGCCGGCCTTGCGGTAGAAGGAGAGGAGATCGCGGTCGCGGTAGATGTCGGTGACGCGGGTGTTGATGCCCCATTTGACCTTGTCGGGCAGGCCACGCCGGATCAGTTCTTCGCAGAACTGGATGAATTTCTTGCGGTTGATCGTCGGTTCCTCGTCGGCGAGGATGAAGAAGCCGACCTGCTGCTCGTTGACGAGCTTCTCGATCTCGTCGACGACCTTGACCGGATTGCGCACGCGATAGTCGCGCCAGAATTTCCATTGCGAGCAGAAGGAGCAGGTGAAGGGACAACCGCGCGCCATGTTGGGGATCGCGACGCGGACCCCGAGCGGCACATAGATGTATTTCGACCATTCGAGCAGCGACCAGTCCGGATTGATCGCATCGAGCTCCTTGA
Organism: Rhizobiales bacterium CCH10-E5; assembly: GCA_001556125.1. Classification (GTDB taxonomy): domain Bacteria; phylum Pseudomonadota; class Alphaproteobacteria; order Rhizobiales; family Beijerinckiaceae; genus Allobosea; species Allobosea massiliensis. Next base: position 25,536 of record LSIG01000157.1, read on the forward strand.
CCGTGGCGGCGGCCGCGGTGGCGACGATCCGCTCGCCATCCCGGAAGGCGAGGCCCTTGATCTGAGCCCGTCCCGCCGGCCACTGGCCCGCCGCGACCGTCCGGATCAGCTCGCGAAAGATCTCCTCGCCCTCGCCGCGGACGATAACGTCGACCCAGGGGGCTTCGGAAAGGACCTGCTTGTACATGAAGGTGGCGTGGATGCCGCCGAGCACCCGGACGGCATGGGGCACCACCTCCGAGGCGATCTTCAGCACCTCCTCAGCCTTGTAGATCGAGGGCGTGATCGCGGTCGTGCCGACGACGTCGGGCTGGAGTTCGGCCAGCCGGGCCCGCAGCGCCTCATCGCTGAGATGGTTGGTCATCGCATCGATGAAGGTGATGTCGTCGAAGCCGGCGTCTCTCAGATGGCCGGACAGATAGGCGACCCAGGCGGGAGGCCAGTTTCCGGCGATCTCGGCGCCGCCGGAATGGTAGTTCGGATGAACCAGGACGATCCGCATCTGCCCCTCCAGCGACTGTGAGGGAAGCGTGACATATGATGCGATCGCTTAAGTTGACACACATCAAAGTGCAGGGATGTGCCGAACGGGTGTGGACCACCTCCAGAAGCGCTTCGCGGCCATGTCCTTAGCTCATCGTTCTTGATCATCTGGTTCAGCGCGGGAGACGCGACCGTGGCGCCTTATCCAGAGACGAAGAACGTTTTGTCTCGCCGATGCCGTTCTATCATCGGGCGAGGTGTCGTCTGGCGGCTTGCCCTCACCGGCGGGCCATGGCATCCGTCCGGCCAATTCGAAAAGGACCCGTCCCATGGACAAGACCGAACTCGCCAAGCTCGAGGGCTATCTGCGGCGCACCTTCAACAACCACGGCATCAGCGTGCGGGCGCGGATGAAGAAGAATGATTCGGCCGAGGTCTATCTCGCCGACGAGTTCATCGGCATCATCCATGTCGACGACGAGGACGGCGACCGCTCGTTCAATTTCACCATGGCGATCCTCGACGTCGATCTCGACGACTGACCCCGCCGCGCCGGAAATGCTACTCCGGAGGCCGTCTGACGCGGCCTTCTGCGCTTGCGGTGCTCACGGACACCAGTCCGATCCGCTCCGGTTCTCGAACGCCACGCCAGCCGACCCGCCGGAGCGCATTCCGGCAGCGGCGGGCAGCCGCCCATCAGGGTTCAGCGGATCAGGCCATCGATGGTGCGGCGGACGCCGCCGAGCATCAGTTCCCAGTCGGCGATGATGGCGCGGGGAAAGCGGATATTCACATCCATGCCGCGATGCCTGAAGGTGACGCGGCAGGGCTCGTCGAGATCCGGCCCCGGCGCGCCGGAGCGGGCTGCATCGAGCGGGCAGCGGGCGGCGAAGCCGCGACCGTCCGGCACCGAGACATAGAGTTCGTCGCCTTCATAGGGCGAGCCCTTGCGGAAGCCGCGCACGACGAGCCCGCCCGGATTGGACCAGACGGTCGGCGTCAGGAAGCGGGCATAGACGGAGAGCTGCGTCTGCGGCTCGTTGACCTTGTCGGGCGGGCTCAGCGTGACGAGCAGGCGCGGGCGGCTCTGGCCGGGGCCCGGCCCGATCTGGGCGGGGCCGAGGCTCGGCCAGTCGAGACGCAAACGCACCATGCCGACGAGACGGCTGGTGTCGTCGGGCTCGGCGCCGGTCAGGTTCTGCGGCACCAGCAGCGAGACGCTGCCGATGCGGGCGGGCTGGAGCGCGGGCTCGCTCGGCTCGCGCTGATGGCTCAGATGGAAGGCGAGGCCGGTCGCCAGGGCCGCGGCCAGCATGATGCCGATGCCCGCCTTGGCGAGAGCGGCGTCGGCGCGCGGCGGCGGCGGGGGCGGGCGCTTCAGGCGGGCGCGCAGGACCTCGGTCAGTCCGGCGGCGGAGGTCGCGGCCGGGGCTCCATGATGAACCGGGTCCTGGGGGTGATATGCGGTCACGTCGGCGCCTTGCAAATGCACGGGCAGTGAAGCATCGCGGCGTTAACGGCGCGTAAACCATGACGCTGCCGAAGGTCGGCGCGCCCGTTAACCACTCGTTCGGACTTTTCTTCACACTTCGTCAACCATGTTGCAGGGTCCGGCCGTCGCGACCGCCGGAGCAGGCCCCTTGACGATCGACCCCGCTGCTTTCGAACTCCTCACGTCGCTGCTGATCGGCTTCGCCTTCGCGGGCCTGCTCGCCTCCGCTTTCGAATTGTTTACCGCGCGGCGGGCCGATTTCCGCCTGCTGCAGGCCGGCGGGCTGGTCGCCGTGGCGAGCGTACCGGTGGTCGTGTTCAGCGCGCCCTTCCTGATCCTGCGCAATACGGTGCGCGGCCGGCGCATCGAGGGCAGGCCGCTGGTGTTCGTGATCATCGCCGGGCTGATCGCCTCGGTCTGGAGCATCCTCTCCGGCCGGGTGGTGCTCGACCTGCTGCACGTGCTGGCGACTTGACGAAGGCGGCGGCGCCCAGTCACTCCTGAGGCCGCCCCAGCGCGCGGAAGGACGACCGGCCATGCCCCTTTATGCTCTCGACGGACAAGTGCCCGAGACGCCTGCCGAGGGGCAATGGTGGCTCGCGCCCGATGCGCATGTGATCGGCCGCGTCAGGCTCGCCGTCGATGTCGGCATCTGGTTCGGCGCCGTGCTGCGCGGCGACAATGAGTGGATCCAGATCGGGCAGGGCAGCAACATCCAGGAAGGCTGCGTGCTCCACACCGATATGGGCTCGCCGCTGGTGGTTGGCGCCAACTGCACGATCGGCCATCGCGCCATCCTGCATGGCTGCAGCATCGGCGAGAACAGCCTCGTCGGCATGGGGGCGACGGTGCTGAACGGCGCCAGGATCGGCCGCAACAGCCTCGTCGGGGCCAATGCGCTGGTGACCGAGGGCAAGGAATTCCCGGACAATTCGCTGATCGTCGGTTCGCCGGCGCGGGCGATCCGCACACTGGACGAAGCGGCCTCTGCCGGCATCACCGCTTCCGCGCAAGGCTATGTCGCCCGCTGGAAGCAGTTCGCCGCCGGGCTCGTGCGGCTGGACTAAGCGTATCCCCGAAAACAAGCGGGCCGGCTCCCCGGGGAAGGGAGCCGGCCCTTGGCGAAACCCGGCCTTGGGGACGGGTGGGT
>LSIG01000158.1 GCA_001556125.1 Rhizobiales bacterium CCH10-E5
GGAACCTCCATCGGGTCCATTATGGCCGCCCGCACACGGAAATCCTGACAGTCCCAGCGCCGTCAGCTTCAACCGGCCGAGCAAGGCGGTCAGGTGATCATGGTCGTTCATCAGAAGCCTCCCCCGACAACCGCCTCATACTCCGCCAGCGGACGCAGCAACGCAGCCGGCGCTGGCGGCGATCTCGGCGGGGCCAGATGAGCCGGCCGCTCGCGCGTTCCCACGAGCCCGGCCAGATGGGCATCATCGACAATCCGGCCATGGCGCCCCTTCAACTCGGCATGGACGGCCACCTCGCGTCCGCCATGGTGGATACGCACGATCTCGTTGCCGACGGTGACCCGGACGCGCTCGCCGATCAGCCGCCACGGCACCGAATAGGCATTGCCGTCGATCGCCACCG
>LSIG01000159.1 GCA_001556125.1 Rhizobiales bacterium CCH10-E5
ACCGACGCAACCCTCAACGCCAGCGGCGCCGTCACCCTCGGCGCCGCCACCGCCACGACCGGCGACCTCGCGATCACCTCGACGAACGCCGGCATCACGGCGGCGACGCTGGTCGCCGGACGCGACACCACGCTGAACGCCGCAACGGCCGTTTCGGTCACCACCTCGCTCACCGCGGGCCGAACCGCCAACGTCACTGCCGGCAGCGGCACGCTTGGCATCGCCTCGCTACTGGCCGGCACCGACGCGACCCTCAACGCAACCGGCGCCGTCACCCTCGCCACCGCCACCGCCACGACCGGCGAACTCGCGATCACCTCGACGAACGCCGGCATCACGGCGGCGAACCTGATCGCCGGGCGCGACGCGACTTTGAACGCCGGCACGGCCGTTTCGGTCACGACCTCGCTGACCACCGGCCGCACCGCGAACGTCACCGCCGCCGGCGGAACGCTTGGCATCGCCTCGCTGCTGGCCGGCACCGACGCAACCCTCAACGCCAGCGGCGCCGTCACCCTCGGCGCCGCCACCGCCA
>LSIG01000016.1 GCA_001556125.1 Rhizobiales bacterium CCH10-E5
GCCGATCGTCATTGGCGCCGCGCCCCGCCATCGCGCCCGACACAAGCCGCGTCGCCAATGACGATCGGCGCGATTCCAGCTCCCTGGTTCAGGCCTTCTCCGTCCGTCCCTCGGCCAAGCCTTACTGGTTCGCCGGTCTGGCGACGCTGACCTGGCTCGGTGGCGCGGCTTTCGTGCTGCGCAACCGCTTCGGCGCCGTCGACGGCGGCCTGCAGGACCGTTTCGCCGCCTTCGGGGTCGGCGAGTGGACACTGCTGGCGCTCGCCATCGGCGCGCCCGTCGTCTTCTTCTTCGTGCTGGCGGCGCTCTACCGCCGGACGCAGGAGATGCGCCTGGTCTCCCGCGCCATGACCGAGGTCGCGCTGCGGCTGGCCGAGCCAGAGGTCGTAGGCGCCGATTCGGTGCTTTCGCTGAGCCAGACGATCCGGCGCGAGGTCGCCGCGATGGGCGACGGAATCGAACGCGCCGTGGCGCGGGCCGGCGAGCTGGAGACGATCGTGCGCGGCGAGATCGCCACGCTCGAGCGCGCCTATGCCGACAACGAGATCCGTCTGCGCGCCCTGATCGACGAGCTCGTCACCCAGCGCGAGGCGGTCGTCGGCAATGCCGAGCGGGTGAAGTTCGCGATCAGCGGCGCCCATGAAAACCTGTCCAAGGATCTCGATAACGCCAGCCGCGCCATCGCGGAGGCCGTGACCCAGGCGGGCGACCGCGTGACCGGCTCGCTCGGCGAGAAGGGCGACCAGATCACCCTGGCTCTCGGACGCGCCGGCGAACGGGTCATCGACGAGATCAGCGGCCGCGGCAGCGAGCTGGTCGAGCGCCTCCAGGTGACCTCCGGCGAGGTCAGCGAGCGCCTCTCCGGCGCCAGCGACAGCCTCTCGACGCTGCTGGATGGCCGCGCCCGCGATATCGCGACGTCGCTCGAGCGCACGGGCGCCGTGCTGGCCGAGGGCCTCGCCACGGGCGCCCGCGACGTCACCCGCGCCATCACCGAGACCGGCTCGCAGGTCGTCGATACATTGACGGCGCGCGTCGAGACCGTGAATGAAACCCTGCGTGCCACCGGCGAAAACCTGGCGCAGGACATTGCCGCCCGCGGCACCGAGGCGGCGGAGCGCTTCGAGACCAGCAGCCGCACCATGGTGGCGCTGATCGACAGCCAGAGCGAGACGCTGCGTCAGCGCCTGGCCGAGACCGGCGAGACCCTGCGCGCCTCGCTGGCCGAGGAAGGCGACAGCGTCACCACCCGCTTGGCCGAAGTCGGCCGCGGCGTGAACGGTCTGCTCGCCCGTCAGAACGAGCTGATCGCCACCCGCCTCACCGAAGTCGGTGAGAACGTCAACGCGCTGATCGGCACGCAAAGCGAAACGCTCGTCAGCCGCCTCAACGACACGGCGCGGACCGTGGACGACATCCTGCGCGAGCGCAGCGACGCCATCATCCTGCGTGTGGACGAAGCCGGCCAATCGCTGGGGAATGTCGTCGCCCGTCACGGCGAGGAACTGGCGACCCGCGTCGCCTCCGTCACGGAGGGGCTCGAAGGCGTCATCGACGGGCGCGGTAGCCTGCTCGTGTCGCGTCTTTCGGAGACTGGCGAGACCGTGCAGTCGATGCTCGACCGCCAAGCGGAGACGCTGGTGTCCAAGGTGTCGGGCACGGGCGAGCAGGTCACGAGGCTGCTGGCGGACCAGAGCGAGACGCTCGTCGCGCGCGTCTCGGGCACGGGCTCGGATGTCGCCAAATTGCTGGAGGAGCAGAGCGAAGCCCTGGTGGCCCGCGTCTCGGGCACGGGGGCCAACGTCTCCAGCCTTCTCGCCGGACAGGGCGAGGCGCTGGTCAGCCGCGTCACCGATGCCGGCACAGAGGTCGCCAAACTTCTCGACGGGCAGAGCGAGTCGCTCGTCCTGCGTCTCGGCGAAGCCGGCGAACAGGTCCATGGCCTGATCGGCGTCCAGAGCGACGCCCTCGCCGCCAGCCTGACGGAGACAGGCGCCCGCGTCGGCGCCCTGCTCGACGAGCAGGCCGCCTCGCTGACGGTGAAGCTGTCGCAGGCTGGGCTCGAGGTGAAGGACCTGCTCGGCAATGAGAGCCAGGCCCTGGTCACGCGGGTCGCCGATGTCGGCCGCTCGGTGCACAGCGTCCTGGCCGAGCGCAGCAGCGCCCTGATCACCCGCCTCGCCGAAACCGGCGACAGCCTCGACCAGCGCCTGGACGAGCGCGGCAACGCCCTCGCCGCCCGCCTGGCCGGCGCGGCGGAGGCGGCCCAGGCCGCCCTGGAGCAGCAGCAGAGCGGCTTCATCCAGCGTCTCTCCGAAACGGGCCAGGAAGTCGGCACGCTGCTCGGCGACCAGCGCGAGACCTTGCTGCGCGAATTGGCCGGCGCAGGCCGCGAGGTCCACACCCTGCTCGGCGAGCAGAGCGAGGAGCTGGCCCGTCGCCTCTCCGATGCGACACGCTCCTTGTCGGACACCATCAATGTCGACGGCCGCGACGTGGCCGAGCGGGTCAGCGAGGCGACCCGAGGACTGCGCGAGACCTTCACGGTTCATGCCGAGGAAGCGCGCACGCTGCTCGCGGGCACCGGCCGGGAAATCGTGCTGGCGCTCACCCAGCAGGGCGGCCGCGTCAACGAGGCGCTATCCGCCAATGCCGAGTCGATGCTGCGCTCGGTCGAGAGCCGCGCCCAGGCGCTCACCGAGGCCCTGGCCGGTCGCCATGACGCGCTGACGCGTCTGTTCGACGAGCAGGGCCGCGCCATCGAGACGACGATGGGGCAGCGCCTCAGCGCGTTCGCACAGCTCTTCGAGAATCAGGGCCGGGAGGTCGAGACCGCGTTGGGCTCGCGTCTGGCGGCCTTCGAGGACGTCATCGTCCACAAGGGCGGCGAACTGGGCGGCCGTCTGTCGCATGACGCCCAGGCACTGACGCTCGCGGTCACGACCGGGATCGCCAGCGTCGAAAAGCTCATCGGCGAGGACGGAATGGCACTGGCCGACCGTGTCGGCACGCGCGCGGCGGAGGCTGCCGCGATCCTGGCGGAGCGGACGCGCGAGGCCACCGACGCGATGGAGAGCCAGATCAAGCTCTTCGAGGAGCGCTCCGGCGCCAAGAGCGCCGAGATCGCCTCGTCGCTCGACAGCCTGATCGCCCGCATCGACGGCAATCTCGGCTCACGCGCCACGGCGCTCAACGAGGCTCTGGTCGAGCGCACGGTCGACATTGCCCGGGTGCTGGCCGAGGGCGGCCGCGAGGTTACCCGCGCGCTCGCCGCCAAGGCGGACGAGATCGGCGAGGTCGTCACCTCCAAGAGCGAGTCGCTCACCCGCACGCTCAGCGACAAGGCCGACACCATCAACGCCACGCTGGGCGGCCGCGCGCTCCAGATCGCCGACACGCTGGACCGCAGCGTCGCGCGCTTCGAGGAGCGCGTCGTCAACCGGCTCGACACCGTCTCGGGCACGCTCGACACGCGTGGCCAGCAGATCGCCGAGACGCTCCAGAACAAGTCCGACGCCATCTCTTCGGCTCTCGGAGCACGGGCGGAGGAACTGCGCGAACTGTTCGACGACAAGGGCGGCGGCATGGTCGCGGCGCTCGGGCAGCGCGGCGAGTCGATTGCCAACGAGGTCGCCAATATCGGCGAGACGGTCGTGCGCGCCATCGAGACGCGCGGTTCCTCGATCATCGAGGGCCTGCGCGAACGCGGCACCGCGATCACGACCGCGCTGGACAGCTCGTCGAGCGCATTGCGCGATACGCTCGAGAACGGCACGCGCCAGTCGGTCGAGGCGCTTGTCGCCACCAACGAGCAGCTTCGCGGCGAGCTCGGCGGCATGCTCGGCCGCCTCGGCGAGGCGAACAAGCTGATGCAGCAGATCGTCAACGGGGCGAACAAGAACCTCGCCGCCGTCGAAGGCGGCCTGTCGGCGCGCGTCGGCGACCTGCAGAGCGTCATCGCCACCGTGATGGACGAGACCGGCAAGGCCTCGCAGCAGATCTCGCAGCAGATCGCCGAGCTGAAGGCGTTTTCGGAAGGCGCTCTGCGAGAGACCGCCGTTCTCGTCGGCCAGCTCGACGACAAGGGGCACGCCCTGGGCGAGGTCACCGAGGCCAGCACCACGGCGCTCAACGCGGTCGCGAGCCGCCTCGAGCAAGTCGAAGCCCGCGTCGGCAAGGCGCTTACCGAGCGCAAGCAGGCGCTGGAGGAGATCCATGGGCTGATCACCACGCGCACGGATGACGTCGAGTCGATCACGCGCTCCTTCGCGGCGCTGATGGACGAATCGCTGAGCACCGCCGAAGCGCGCGCCCGCCAGATCGGTTCCGTGCTGACGGATTCGGCCGATGCGACGACGACCGCCATCACGGAGCAGTTCGACCTCATCCGGACGACGACGAGCCAGGAGCGCGAGCGCACCGCCCAGGCCCTGCGCCAGGCCTACCAGCAGGTTTCGGCCGAAGTCGGCAGCGAACTCGCCAAGGTGACCGAGCGCTTCCAGGGCGCTGCGCAGGACATGCGCGGCGTCGCGGCCGAGATCCAGCGCGAGCTGGAGGAGACGCGCGCCGAGCTGAAGCGCGGCGTGCTCGACCTCCCGCGCGAGACGCAGGAATCGACCTCCGCGATGCGCCGCGTCGTGGCGGAGCAGATCAAGGCGCTCAACGAGCTGACCGAGATCGTCACCCGCTCCGGCCGCCGCAGCGACGTCGCCCTGCCGGTCGATGCCGGCCAGAGCCGGCGGTCGGCACCCGCGGCCACCCTGCCCCGCCAGGAGCCGGCCTATGCCACGGTGACGACCCAGGCCCGGCTGCCGGCCGCGGAGCCGCTGCTGCGGCCATCGCTCGACGCGACGCCCGAAGCCGAGGAGCCTGTGCCCCCCCGCGCCGAGCTGCGCCCGAGCCTGCCGCCGCGCCCGGCTGCGGCGCCGACGCCGGCTCCTGCTCCCGCTGCAGAGGCGCCGCGTCGCCCGGCCGCAGCAGAGCCGGCGGCGCCTGCCAAGGGCGGCTGGCTTTCGGACCTGCTGAACCGCGCCTCGCGTGAGGAGAAGGCGCCGGAGACGCCAAAGCCGACGGCGCATTCGATCGAGCGGCTCGACTCGCTTTCGGTCGACATCGCCCGCATGATCGACCACGACGCGGCCGTGGAGCTCTGGGACCGCTACAAGCGCGGCGAGCGTAACGTCTTCACGCGGCGCCTTTACACGCTGCAGGGTCAGCAGACCTTCGACGAGATCCGTCGCAAGTACCGTCGCGATGCTGAGTTCAAGGAGACCGTCGACCGCTATATCGACGAGTTCGAGCGCTTGCTGGCGGAAGCCGCCAAGGACGACCGCGACTCGATGGTGGCCAAGACCTATCTGACCTCGGAGACCGGCAAGGTCTACACGATGCTCGCCCATGCGAGCGGCCGCTTCGAGTAGGAGCGCCTTCCTGGCTGGACATTGAAAAGGCCGCCCCCTCGGGGCGGCCTTTTGCATGAGTATCGGGGGAACGGTGCCGAAAAGCCGCTGCTTTACGGGCAGCAGGCTCGCCGAGCGTCAGCTCGCGAGAGCGGTTGGGGCGCTTGTCAGCGCGCCCAGCGCACGATCTCGACGAGCACCTGCGACAGTGCCCGGTCGAGCGCCTGGGCGGCGCCGGGGCCGTCGACCGCTCCCGCCGGCACGCGAGCCGTGAACAGCCTCGCCCGGCGGATGTCGCCGGTGCGATCTCCGACGAGCTTCGCCGTGATCTCGACGACCGCGCTGCCACTGGCCGCGTCGATGTTGAAGCTGCGGATGTCGGTGAGAAGCTGGGTCTCCGGCGTGACACGGTCGCCGGGGCGGGCGACGGAGCCGACGCGGCCAGCGTTCTCGAAGGTCTGGATCAGGCGCACCTGCACCAGCTTTGGCACGCGGTCGGCCCATTGCGCGCCGCCGACGAAGGACAGGGCCCCTGCGGAATCGCGCACGATGACCCGATCGGAATCGAGCGCCTGAACGGTCGTCGGCTCCTGCACCATCAGTGTGGCGCGCGAGCCGCCGACGCGGCCGACATTCTGCGGGGCTGAAAGGTCGAACGTGGTGGGAACGCTGCCGCCGCCGCAGCCGGCCAGGAGCAGCGCGGTCGCGAGGGAGAGCGCCAGCGCACGCGGCCTGCGGAGATTCGAGAACGAGATCGGGATCGACATGGGTTTAGCGGGATCCACCATATTGAGGGAGCGGAGGCTTACCGCCGAAGATGAACTGCTGCGGGTTACGCTCCAAACTCCGCAGGGTGCGATTCAGGTCCGTCAGGGTGCGACGCCCGTCGCTGGCCAGCGCCTCGATGTCGCGCAGGCCCGGCCCGGTGAAGCGGCTGATGCCGCTGGTGATCTCGGCGGTGCGCTTGTCGAGGTTGTCGGCGAGCACGCGGATCGACTTGGCGGCGTCGCTGACCTCGGTGAAGGCGCTGCGCCCGTCCTTGCCGGCGGCGGTGTTGAGGAAAGCCTGCGCGCTCACCAGCACGCCCTCGACCTGGTCCGCCGCCTTGTTCAGCTTCTCGGTGATGGAGGCCACGTCCTTGACAGCCTTGCCGACATCGCCGCTGGAGCCGCCGAGCGCCGCCGTGAACTTGTCGACGTTCTCGACGATGGAGGCGACCTTCTTCTGGTCGACCGAGCGGACGATGTCCGTCAGTTCCTGGCTGAGTACGCCGAGTTTCTCCGACAGCGGCGCGATCGTCTCGGCGATGCTGCCGAAGCTCTTCATCAGCTTGTCGACGCCATCGGCGTTGTCGCCGAGCGCCGCGGAGAACTTCTCGACATTGCGGACCGTGTTGCCGATCGAGCCGGCATTGTCCTTCACGAGATTGTTGAGGCCACTCAGAGTCGCATCCGCCTTGGCGGCGATGTTGCGGACCGTTTCGACGATGTCCTGCAGCTCGGAGCGCTCGGCCACGATCACCGGCAGGGTCTGCCCCTCCGGCGGCTTGAGCGGCAGCGATTTCGGATCGCCGCCGACGAGCTGGACCGCGACGATGCCGGTCGCGAGGCCGACCGTCTCGAGCCTGGCGCGCGTATCGACCCGCAGGGGTGTGGTGGCATCGACGGAAATCACCGCATTGATGCGGCTGGGGTCATCCGGCTGCAGTTCGATCTTGGTCACCTCGCCGACGCGCAGGCCGTTGAACAGCACGCTGGAACCGCGGCCCAGCCCCGTCACGGTGCCGCTGAAGATGACGCGAACATCCTGCCGCCCCCCGGCGTTGCCGCTGTTGAACCAGTAGACGAAGCCGAACAACGCGGCGAGGACCGCCAGCGTGAACAATCCGACAAGGGCGTAATTGGCGCGCGATTCCATGAGCTAGACTGTCGTTTCCCGGTGCTCCGCCGGCATGCGGGCTCGTGCCCGCTCGCCGCCGAAATAGGCTTTGAGCCATGGATGGTCGGATGCCAGCATCGTGGCCAGCGGGCCGACGGCGATGACGCGCTTGTCCGCCAGGGCGCCGATGCGGTCGCAGGCGGAATAAAGGCTGTCCAGATCGTGGGTTACCATGAACACCGTCAGCCCCAAAGTCTGCTTCAGCGTGACAATGAGATCGTCGAATTCCGCGGCGCCGATCGGGTCCAGGCCCGATGTGGGCTCGTCGAGGAAGACGATGTCGGGATCGAGCGCGAGCGCACGCGCCAGAGCCGCGCGTTTGATCATGCCGCCGGAGAGTTCCGAGGGCGATTTGTCGGCAGCGTCCGGCGGCAGGCCGACGAGATCGAGCTTCACCATCGCCATATCGTCGAGCAGACCCGGCGAAAGCTGCAGATATTCGCGCATCGGCACCTGGATGTTCTGCTTGACCGTCAGGGCCGAGAACAGGGCTCCCTGCTGGAACATCACACCGAAGCGGCGTTCCAGGGCGCGGCGCTGGACGGTGCTGAGCGTGTCGACATCCTCGCCGAAGACCTCGATCGTGCCGCGCGCCTTCTGAACGAGCCCGAGGATGGTGCGCGTCAGAACCGATTTGCCCTGACCCGACCCGCCGACGAATCCAAGGATCTCACCGCGCATCACGTCGAGATCCAGCCCGTCCATGATCACCTTCTCGCCGAAGGCGACCTTGAGGTCGCGCACGCGGATCACGACCTCGCCCTCGGGCGTGGTCCCCTCCGGTCCCCGCTCGGACCGTTCGCGCTCGCCAACCGGCGGCTCCTGTATCCCCTGTTCGCTCATCTCCGGGATACGGTCCTCAAAACGCGATGGATGAAAAGAACATGGCGAAAAGCGCGTCCACGACGATCACCATGAAGATCGCCTTGACCACCGAAGCCGTGACCTGACGGCCGAGCGACTCCGCCGAGCCCTTCACGGCCAGCCCCTCCATCGAGGCGATCAGCCCGATGACGAAGGCCATGAAGGGCGCCTTCACCAGCCCGACCGCGAAATGCTTCCAGGTGATGACCGACTGCAGTCGCGCCAGGAAGGTGTCGATGCCGATGCCGCCGTAGAGCCAAGAGACCAGGGCGGCGCCTGTCAGGCCGGACATGGCCGAGATGAAGGTCAGGATCGGCAGCGACACGATCAGCGCGAGGATGCGCGGCACGACGAGCACCTCGATCGGATCGAGCCCCATCACCCGCAGCGCATCGATCTCCTCACGCATCTTCATCGAGCCGATCTCGGCCGTGATCGCGGAGCCGGAACGCCCGGCGATCATGATCGAGGTCAGCAGCACCGCCAGTTCGCGCAGGATCAGGATGCCGGTCAGGTTCACCACGAAGGCGGTGGCGCCGAACTGCTGGAGCTGGAAGATGCCCTGCTGAGCCACGATGCAGCCGACCAGGAACGAAATCAGCATGATGATCGGCGCGCCGTTGAAGGCGATCAGCTCGATCTGGTTGACCATGGAGGGGCCGCGGAACTTGCGCGGGCCGACGACCACGCTCGCCGAGCCGACGACGACCTCTCCGAGGAACATCGAGCCGGCCACCATGTCGCGGCCGAAACGGATGACCGCGGCACCGATGCGCACGAGGACGTCGACGACGCGGAACGGCGGGCCGGCATGGTCTGCCTCCCGGTCATGGACCGCGACCTCGGAGAGCAGGACACCATGTTCCGGCCGCCGGCTGACGATCTCGACGGAAGCGCCGCCGCTCTCGCGCTCATGCTTGACCCGGTTCAGAACATAGGCACCGAGCGTGTCCAGCCGCTCGACCGAGGAGAGGTCGAGTCTCGCCCTGTTCGCCTTGGCGACGCGCTCGCCGATCTCGGCCGCGAGACTTTCGACGCGCGGCGCCCGGTCGGCGCTCCAGGACCCGGCCAGAGCTACGGCGAGCGTTCCGGAGTCGTCGCGGAAGACCGCCTGAGGTTCAGCCGTATCGGGGACTGCCATGTTCCGCGTGATGTCCTCGCCCGCGATCGACGATACCGTCATCAATCAGCGACGCCTGTTGCAGGCACCGGTCCACCCCTCAGCGCCTGTATCGCCGCGGCGGTGACGCTTGGCAATGGCGCGGATGCAACAACCATACAGAGAACCGCCTGATTCAGTGGCCTGGGCGATGCTTCGCGCGCCCACCGGCGCCCGCACCTGCCGCATGGGAACCATTCGTTAAGTCCTCGGATGTCAGGAATCGTGACGGTGCATCAGGACCTGCCCTTCCGATTCGCGCAGTCCTTCAAGAGCAGATCGGCCATGAGCGAAGTACGTTCGCTGACCCCGTTGAGCGAAACGGATTACGAGGCGATCGAGGCTGCGGTGATGGAAACCGCCCGAGGCCGCTGGTTCATGGCGGAATTCGCCCGGCGCAACCGGCAGGCCGATACGCTGCAACTGCTCGGCGCCCTGCAGCGGATCGAGCGCGTCGTCGGCTCCGGTCTCGCCGAGCCCTCAACCGCCACCCCAGCCACGGAGCCGGAGATCGGCGAGGCGGCGGCTCTCATCGCGGATCTGCGGATCGATCTGGAGCGCATCAGCGGGCGTGCCGAAGAGCGGGCTTCGGGCCTCGCGGCGCGGATCGAGGCCGCGGCCGGCACGATCGTTCAGGCGACCGAGAGCATCCAGGAAGTGGCCTGGCATTTGCGCGAAGCCGGCGCCAGCGAAGAACTCTGCGACCGGCTCGACCATCGCGCCGCCGAAATCTCGGCCGCGACGGGGATCGTCGACGGGACGGTGCAGCAGATCGACAAGATCGCCGATACGATTGCGATGCTGGACAGCAGCCTGCGGGCCGTCGCAGGAGTTGCACCCGCTCCCGGGATGGTCGAGCCCTTCGTGGCGCCGATGCCGACACCCATCGATTTCGGCTTGCGCGAGACCGTCCCCTACCCCGCGCCGGACGACATCGAGATTATCGAGATCGACGATCTCCCGCCGGCTCCCGTCAGCAGTGGCGCGAACGCCACGAACCTGCTCGGCAGCGAGCCGACCATCGGCTCGATGATGATGCTGGACGACGACGTGGTTTTCGAGGAGCCGGAGGCCGCCCTGACGCCCGATCACGGTGCCGGCGACGACGTTTCGCCCTGGCGCGATGGAGCTTCCGGCCCGGCGCCGATGGCCGCCGCCTCCGGACTGCCGTTGCTTGGGGCAGAGGCCGCGCTACGGGAAATCGACGCGATGCCCGCCTCGCGGAAGCTCGCCTATTTCGGCTGAGCGACCGGGACGAAACTCGCCATCTTGCCCGGGTTCAGCAGGCCCTGCGGATCGACCTCGCGCTTGAAGCCCAACTGGTCGGCATCCGCCCGCTTGTGCCGGCTGCCGTCCTCCAGAGAAACGACATGCGGGTTGGCGATGAAGACGCCCGCCGCCTCGTGCTGCGCGATGACCTCGTTCAGCCGCTCCGGTGTCGAGTAGCGCAGGATCGGCAGCGCGCTCGCCGTCACCTTGCCGCCGAAGCGGATGAACTCGTGATGCGGCAGAAGCTCGTCGCCGAAGGCCGCGATCGTCTCGCGCGCGCTCTCGACCAGCCGGTCATGCGGGAAGAGGCACTGGAGGTAGGTGATGGAGCGGTCGCTCTTAAGCCACTGCAGCGTGGTGTGGTTCCAGGTGTATTCGTAGAGCGGCACGGTGCCAGGCCCCTCTTCCGAGGGCGCCTCATAGGTTACGGTACCGCGCCTGCCGACAATGGCCTTGAACGGCCCGAGCGAGCCTTCCGCGATCATGCAGATCAGGATGCTCCTGCCCTCCGGGCAATTGGCCTTGAGCGCCCCGAAATAGGGCGTGATCACCGACGAGATCGGCGTCACCAGCTTCTTGACGATGCCGTCCGCTAGCGCGACCTCGTAGCCCGTTTCGAAGGCGTCCATGTAGCTGTCGAAGGCGACGATGACGTCGATCCAGGGCCAGGCCGGTGCCAGCGGCATTTCCAGTGCCGTGATGATGCCGGTCGTGCCGTAGGCGCGGTTTACCTTCTGGGCCGCGTCGTCGCGCAACTCCAGTATGCGCGGCTCTTCCTCCACCGTGACGACCCGCGCAGCGAGGATGTTGCCGGGTTCGCGCAGCCCGCCATAAGTCACCGAGCCCACGCCGCCCGAGCCGCCGGCGACGAAACCAGCGACGGTCGCGCTGCGCTTGGTCGAGGGGTGCATGCGCTGCTCGAAGCCGGTTTCCCGCAGCGTGACGTCGACGTCGAGCATGCGCGAGCCCGCCGCGGTGCGCACGACGCCCGGCTTCTGCCATTCGATGCCGGTGAGGCCGGTGATGTCGAGCAGCACGCCGCCCTCGAGCGGCACGGCCTGGCCGTAATTGCCCGTTCCGGCGGCGCGCACCGTCAGCGGAATGCGTCGACGCGCGCAAGCTGCCGCTATCCGCACCACCTCAGCCTCGTCTCGGGGCATGGCGATGATGTCCGCGGACTTGTCCGCCAGCTGCTGGTTCAGGATCGGCGAGTACCAGAAGAAGTCGCGCGAGCGCTTGCGCACCACCTGCGCCTCGTTGATCAGCGCGACACCGGCGAGATCCTCCTTCAGCGCGGCGATGTTGTAGCGCGAGACCCGCTCGGGCCTCGGCTGGCGTTCGGGCAGTGCGCTCATCTCAGTTCTCCCGCTTCAGGGCGCTCTCGTGCCAGCGCCGCAGCAGCATGTGCGAAATCCAGCTCGTGCAAAGGAAGATCGCGATGCCCGACAGCGAGATCATCAGCAAGGCCGCGAAGACGCGCGGGATCTTGAGCTGATAGCCGGCCTCGAGGATGCGATAGGCCAGTCCCGAGGCGTTGCCGCCGGTGCCGGCGACGAACTCCGCCACGACCGCGCCGATCAGCGCAAGGCCGCCGGAGATCTTCAGCCCCGCCAGGAAATAGGGCAGCGCGGCCGGCAATTTCAGATAGCGCATCGTCTGCCAGCGCGTCGCGCCGTAGAGCTGGAACAGGTTGACGAGGTTGTGGTCGGCCGAGTTCAGCCCGAGGATCGTGTTCGACAGGATCGGGAAGAAGGCCACGATCCAGGCGCAGATCAGCAGGGCGAGATTGATGTCCCCGGCCCAGATGATGATCAGCGGCGCGATCGCCACGATCGGCGTCACCTGCAGGATCACCGCATAGGGCAGGAGTGACATCTCCAGCCATTTCGACTGGGTGAACAGCACGGCGAGCGTAACGCCGACAATGACCGCCGCGGCCAGCGCCATGAAGGTGATCTTCAGCGTGATCCAGAGCGAGCCCGACAGCGTCGCCCAATCGGCGACCAGCGTCTGGCCGATCAGCAGCGGCCCGGGCAGGATATAGGCCGGGATACCGTTCCAGCGGACCGCGAACTCCCACAGTGCCAGCGAGAACAGGCCGATGGCGATCGGCGCGAGGATGCGTGGCCAGGCGCTGGCCGGCAGGCCGAGGATGCGCTGTTCGGTCACGAAGACGGGGCGCGCCTCGGAGTCGGTGCCGCCATGCGCATGGGCTGCGGCTTCGATCGACGGCATGCTCATGAGCCGATCGCCTCCTTGAGCTTGCCCGAGACCACGCGACAAAGATGGGCGTATTCCGGCGAGGTGCGGAAGAGGTCGTCGCGCGGATAGGGCGCGTCGACGTCGAGATCGGCCATGACGCGGCCGGGCCGCGCCGCCATCACCACAATGCGCTTCGAGAGATAGACCGACTCGAACACCGAATGGGTGACGAAGACCGCGGTGAACTTCTCCTTCCACCACAACTCGAGCAGATCGTCGTTGAGGCGGTGGCGGGTGATCTCGTCGAGCGCGGCGAAGGGCTCGTCCATCAGCAGGATCTTCGGTCGCAGCACCAGCCCGCGCGCGATCGAGACGCGCATCTTCATGCCGCCGGAGAGCTCGCGGGGGTAGGATTTCTCGAAGCCGGAGAGGCCGACGAGCGCCAGCATCGCGGCTGCCCGCTCACGCGCCTCGCTGGTGCGCACGCCCTTCAGGGTCAGCGGCATCATGACGTTGGCGAGCGCCGTCGCCCAGGGCATCAGCGTCGGGTCCTGGAAGACGAAGCCGAGATCGCGCTGCGGCTCGCCCGACGCGTCATGGACCGTAGTAGGCCACTCGATCGTCCCGCTGGAGGGCGCGCCGAGGCCCGCGATCATCCGCAGCAGCGTCGACTTTCCGCAACCGGAGGGGCCGAGCAGGCTGACGAACTCGCCCTCCCCCAGGCTCAGATTGACGTCGCGCACGGCGAGCGTGCCGTTGCCGAACTGCTTGGAAACATGGCGCACGCAGACCAGGGGCTTGCGACCCTCGGGGCAAACGGCATGGGGAGTGCTCAGAGAGGCCGTGTCCAAAGCCTGATGATCCGCTTCTGCAATGTGAGCCGTCATTCTCGGGCCAGCGAAGCGCAGACCCGAGAATCTCGGTCAGGAGATGCTCGGGTCAAGCCCGAGCATGACGTGTCATCACGCCTTGCCGACGCCCTTGTTGATGAACTCCAGGCTGTAAGCCTTCTTCAGGTCGATGCCGGCCGGAAACACACCCGCATCGGTCATGGTCTTGTAGAAGCTCGCCCAGCGCGCATCGGTCATGGCGCCGATGCCGAGCGTCAGCGCATCGCCCGAGAGCACGATGCCCTTCTCGTTCATCACCTTGACCGCGTAGTCGATCTTCTCCTGATCCATGTCGGGGTTGTCCTTCAGGATCTGCGCGTTCGCGGCGGCGACATCCTGCCCCTTCATATAGGCGGCCCAGCCTTCCAGCGAGGCGGTGACGAAGCGCTGGACCAGGTCCTTCTTCTCGTCGACCATCTTGCGGGAGATGTTGATCGTCGTGTTGTAATTCTCGAAGCCGGCATCGGCGATGAGATGCACGACCGGCGTGACGCCGCCCTGCTTCTGGATCGCGAAGGGTTCCGACGACAGGAAGCCCTGCTGCGAGATCGTCTTGTCGGCCAGGAAAGGCGCCATGTTGAAGGTGTAGGGCCGGATTTGCTCGTCGGTGTAGCCGAACTTCGCCTTCAGGAAGGGCCAGTAGCTGGTGCGGCCGGCGGCGCCGACCAGGATCGGCTTGCCCTTCAGCGCGGCGAGCGAGTCGTTGCCGACGCCCGGATGCGAGATAATGACCTGCGGGTCCTTCTGGAAGATCGAGGCGATGCAGAGGAAGGGGATGTTCTCCTGGGCATAGCGGATCGCCTCGAAGGAGTTCGACATGATCATGTCGACACGGCCGCCGAGCAGGAGCTGCGAGGGGTTCTGCTGCGGGCCGCCGGGGCGGATCTCGGCGTCGATGCCGTACTTCTTGTAGATGCCGTTGGCGGCGGCGAGGTAGAAGCCGCCATGCTCCGCCTGGGCGCGCCAGTTGGTCTGGTAGGACACCTTGTCGAGCGTCTGCGCGCTCACCCGCGCTCCGGGCACGGCGACCAGCGCCGATCCACCGATGAGACCGAGCGCACCACGGCGCGTCAGGCGGTACTTCGTCATCGTCATCCCTGTGACCTCCCCTGAAAATCCTCGGCTGAACGCCTTGGCTGCGCGCCAGCAAACTGTATGCCATGGCAAGCTCTCGGCAGGAACCGCGACACCGCGTCATGGCGACGCCGGAGACGCTTGCCCACAGGCGATCGCACTGCCTTTTCCGAGCGAGCAGGCTAGACTGTGGGTATCACGTGAATGGAGATGGCAGGACGATGGGCGCGCGCTTCTGGGGCGATCTGAAGACCACCGATTTCGCCCATCTGTCCGCGGAGGACAGCGTTGCCGTCCTGCCGCTGGCGGCGATCGAGCAGCATGGACCGCATCTGCCGGTGTCGGTCGACACCACGATCATGAACGCGATGCTCGCGGAAGCCATGCCGCTGGTGCCGGCCGGGCTGGATGTGCTGGTGCTGCCGACGCTGGCGATCTGCAAGTCGAACGAGCACCTGCATTCGCCGGGCACGCTGACGCTCTCCTGGGAGAGCGCGACACAGAGCTGGATCGAGATCGGCGAGAGCGTGCTGCGCGCGGGCCTTCGCAAGCTGGTGATCCTGACCTCGCATGGCGGCAACATCGACCCGATGAAGGTGGTGGCGCGGGAGCTGCGGGTGCGCCACGGCATGCTGGCGGTGACGACCGCCTGGCGCGCCTTCGGCCTGCCGCCGGGTCTCTTCGCCGAACTCGACGCCAACCACGGCATCCATGCCGGCGACATCGAGACCTCGCTGATGCTGCATTTCCGGCCGGACCTGGTCGATATGAGCCACGCCGCCGCCTTCAACCCGCTGACGGTCGAGATGGCGGCCGAGGGCTACAGCTGGCTGCGGCCGACCGGGCTGCACGCGATGGCCTGGATGGCGCAGGACGTCCACCCGTCCGGCGCCGCGGGCGACGCCTCGCTCGCCACCGCCGAAAAGGGCAAGGCGACGGCCGCCTTTCAGGCGAAGGGGTTCGTCGAGCTGTTGGCCGATGTGGCGCGGTTTCCGCTGGAGCGGCTGCACAAGGGGGCCGGTTAGCCCCCGAGAACTCGCCTTTGGCCGCCGAGGGCCGGCCGGTATCAAGCGACCTTCTGCGCTCGCTCGACGGTGTCGGGAGCGTGGTCGATGACTTTGAGCAGCGCTCGGGCCGTCCTGTCCAGCCTGCGGCGTCCCTGCTCCCAGTCGCGCAAGGTCGCCGGGCTCAGGCCGAACTTGTGGGCAAAGGCCTCCTGAGAGAGGCCCAATTTCTTGCGAATGGCCGCGACATCGACGACCTCCACGGCGATCGTCTTGGCGGGTTCCTTTTCGCCTCGTGCGATCGCCACCGCTTCGGTCGCGCTCGCGACCAGATCCTGCCCGAATGTCGGCATCTCAACGATCTCCTGAGTTGGTCGCCTGCCGGTAGGCATCCGCGATTTTCGGCAGCGTCCTGGCGAGGTCATTGCGCTCGGCCTGGCTCAGATTGGCCCGCTTGCCTTTGTCGATCAGAGCCAGAAGGAAGATCGGAACATCGTCGCCGCCGAAGTAATGGATCGTGCGGTAGCCGCCGCTTTTTCCTTCACCCCGGCCGGCATGACGCAGCTTGCGCGCGCCGCCGGTCCCCACCATCAGGTCACCGCCGAGAGGATTGCTCGCAACGGCGACCGCGATGTCCTGGATCTCGTCGTCGCCGAGACCAGCCGCCTTGGCCTGCCGTTCGAAAACCGAGGTCAGCAACATGGCCTGCATCTGCCGATACTACGGCAATGCCGTATTTCGCGGCAAGTGGAATCGCAGAGGGCGGATTGCCCTAAGCCCCCGCCTTGCCCTTCGGGGCGTAGATGTCCTTGTACTGCTCGCGCAGCAGGTTCTTCTGGACCTTGCCCATGGTGTTGCGCGGCAGGTCGTCGACGATGAAGACCTGCTTGGGCAGCTTGAACTTGGCGAGGCGCTGTTCGAGCGTCTGCGCGATCGAGGCGGCGGTGATGGTCGCGCCGGGCTTCACCACCACGACGGCGGTGACGCCTTCGCCGAAATCCGGATGCGGGCAGCCGATCACGGCACTCTCGATCACGCCCGGCATCTCGTCGATCTCGGTCTCGACCTCCTTGGGGTAGACGTTGTAGCCGCCGGTGATGATGAGGTCCTTGCCGCGCCCGACGATGTGGACGTAGCCGGCCGCATCGATCTTGCCGAGATCGCCGGTGATGAAGAAGCCGTCCGGCTTGAACTCGGCCGCGGTTTTCTCGGGGTTGCGCCAGTAGCCCTTGAAGACGTTGGGCCCCTTGACCTCGATCATGCCGATCTCGTCAGCGGCCAGCCCCCTGCCCGTCTCGGGATCGACGACGCGGGCGGAGACGCCCGGCAGCGGAAAGCCGACGGTGCCGGCCACCCGCTCGCCCTCGTAGGGGTTGGAGGTGTTCATGTTGGTCTCGGTCATGCCGTAGCGCTCGAGGATCGCGTGGCCGGTCCGCTCGCGCCATTCGCGATGCGTCTCGGCCAGAAGAGGCGCCGAGCCGGAGACGAAGAGGCGCATATGCTTGGTCGCCTCCTTCGTCAGGCGGGCGTCCTGCAGCAACCGGACATAGAAGGTCGGCACGCCCATCATGCAGGTCGCCCGCGGCAGGTGTTTGAACACCTGGTCGGGGTCGAATTTCGGCAGCAGGATCATCGAGGCGCCGGAGAAGAGCACGCAGTTGGTCGCGACGAACAGGCCGTGCGTATGGAAGATCGGCAGCGCGTGGAGCAGCACGTCGTCCTTGGTGAAGCGCCAGTAATCGACCAGCGCCAGCGCGTTGGACGCGAGGTTGTCGTGGCTGAGCATCGCGCCCTTGGAGCGCCCCGTCGTGCCCGAGGTGTAGAGGATCGCGGCGAGATCGTCCGGCCCGCGCGCGATGTCGGCGAACGCGGTCGAAGCGGCGAGCGCCTTGTCGGAGAGCGAGCCGGCGGAGACGTCGGCCGAGCGCCAGACGCCCAGAGTCTCGAGCTTCGCGCCGGCCTTGTCGGCATAGGGCTTCAGGGCGTCGGCCTTGGCTGGATCGCAGACGAAGATGGCGGGCTCGGCGTCGCCGAGGAAATACTCGATCTCGGCCGGGGTGTAGGCCGTGTTGAGCGGCAGGAAGATCGCCCCGGCCCGCACGGCTCCGAGATAGAGCATCAGCGCCTCGACGCTCTTTTCGACCTGCACCGCCACCCGGTCACCCGGCTGGACGCCGAGCGCGACGAGCGCGTTGGCGAAGCGGGCCGAGACGTCGACCATGTCGCCATAGGAGTAGCGCCGACCGTCGTCGAGGAGGGAAAAGGGAGCATCCGGCGCAGGAATGCGCGACCTGACCAGGTCGAACAGGTGGTTGCCCATGATCAGGTCCTTTCAGGCATAGACAGCGCGAGCGGCCCCGCCGGGGCGGAGCGCATTTCCATTGGCGTCAGGCGGATCGCAGGTCAACTCGCGGCCGGCCGGAGCATCTTGCGCACGGCGGAGGAGGCGACCACTGTGTCACGGGTGGCATACGCTTCGTGATTGGTCTCGATGTCGTCGAGATCGTAGCGGTAGTTCACCATCACGCCATGCGACTCGCGCAGGCCGCGCGCGGAGAGATTGCCGCCGACATTGATGCGTTCCAGCCGCGCGCCGTTGCCGAGATGGAAACGAGCCACGGGATCGATGACGCGACCGGCGGGTGTCCGCGCCCTCAGCATGTAATGCGCCATCATCTGGCCGAGCAGCTTGTCACGGCGGGCACGTGTCGCTTCGTCGAGCGAGATCGTCTCCCCGGCCGGGCGGGCGAGTTCCGAGCGCTCCTCATTGGTCAGGGCGAGGTCGCCCGGCGCGGCGACGAGGCCTTCGAGCCAGCGGGCGAAGCCTGGCACCGGCGACAGGGTGACGAAGGTGTCCAGACCCGGCAGTTCGCGCTTCAGATCCTCGGCAACCTGCTTGATCAGGAAATTGCCGAAGGAGATGCCGCGCAGGCCCTCCTGGCAGTTGGAAATCGAATAGAAGACCGCCGTCGTCGCCTCGGCCGCCGGCAGCACCTCGCGGTCGCCGCTCAGGACCTCGCCGATGCTGCGCGGGATCGCGCGCGTCAGCGCCACTTCGACGAATATCAGCGGCTCGTCGACGAGCTGCGGATGGAAGAAGGCGAAGCAGCGCCGGTCCCCAGGCTCCAGCCGGCGACGCAGATCGTCCCAGCCCTGGATTTCGTGCACGGCCTCATAGCGGATGATCTTTTCCAGCACATTGGCCGGCGAGCGCCAGTCGATCCGACGCAGCACCAGGAAGCCGCGGTTGAACCAGGAGCCGAAGAGATGCCGGAAATCGGCATCGACGGTCATCAGGTCGCGGTCGCTCTCCATCGCCTCGAACAGCGCCTCGCGCATCCGCACCAGGACATGGGTGCCGCCGGGGGCGAGATTCAGCCGCCGCAGCAACTCCTGGCGGCGCGGCTCGGAGGCGACATGCAGCGCCGAGATCGTGCCCGCTCCGGGCGCTTTCCGGTAGGCTTCGATAGCCCGGTCGAGCCGCTCGTGATCAGGTCCGAAGCGCTCCTGCAGCATGGCGAAGAAGGCGCGCCGGCCCGGCTTGTCGAGCCGTTCCCAGGCATCGAGCACACCCTGCGCCAAAGCCATGCCCGAGGCCTCTCCCCGGCCCGAGAGCAGATCCTCGCAGAGCCGGTCGATCGGGCGGTTGCGCTGCGTCATGAAGCGCTCGAAGCCGATCAGGGCCCGACCGCGATCGGCCACATTGGTCAGCAATTCGCCGAGAAACGCCATGTCGCTGTGGACCTCCCGGCGCCATCATGCCCTGCGGGGCGTAGCGCGCAAGCCCGCCCGCGCCAGTCCGGAGTCAGCGCAGCAGCGCCCAGGCCTTCAGGAAGAAGTCGGGCGCGCCGAAATTGCCGGATTTCAGCGCGATCACCATGTCGCGGCCCTGCGCCACGCGGGTCCAGGGCACGCCGGGGTCGATCTCCGGGCCGATCTCGAGCAGGCCGATGCCGAGCCCTTGGACGACCGCGCCCGAGGTTTCGCCACCCGCGACCAGCAGGCGCGAGACACCGCCCTCCGCCAGCAGCGCCGCCGTCTGCGCGAAGGCGTGCTCGACGGTCTCGCCAGCCCGCTCGCGCCCGAGCTTATCCTGGATCGCCGCGACCTCGGCCGGATCGTCGCTCGAATATAGCAGGAAGGGGGTCTCCGGCGCCTGCGCCAGCGCCCAGGCGGCGAGCTTGCCGGCGTCCTGCTCGCCCGACACCAGCGCCATCGGATCGACCTTCAGGGCCGGAAAGCCGGCCTCGATCGCCTTGGCGATCTGGCCGCGCGTCGCCGTCGAGCAGCTGCCGGAGATGATGCCGGCCCGGCCATTCGGCGCGGCGAGGCTGGCCGCGATCTCGCGCTCCGGCAGCAGGCCGGCGCGGCGGAAGTTCTGCGGCAGGCCCATCGCGATGCCGGAGCCGCCGGTGAGGAGCTTGTGATCGGCGACCGCCTCGCCCAGCACCATCAGATCGGCATTGGTGAGCGCATCGGTCACGACATAGCGCATGCCCTGGTCGGCCAGCGCTGCGAAGCGGGCCTTCACCGCCCCGGCTCCGGCCAGAACGGTGGCGTAATCGACCAGCCCGACGGCGCCCTTGGTTTGCGCGCCCATCAGGCGGATCAGGCTCGAATCCCGCATCGGCGTCAGCGGGTGGTCCTTCATCGAGCTTTCGTGAAGCGGCACCGCGCCGACGAAGAGATAGCCTTGGTAGATCGAGCGTCCATTGGCGGGAAAGGCGGGGCAGACGATGGCGAGACCGGCGCCGAGCCGCTGCGCCAGCGCGTCGGCAACGGGGCCGATGTTGCCCTGTGCGGTCGAATCGAAAGTCGAGCAGTATTTGAACAGGATCTGCCGTGCCCCCGCGGCGAGCAGCGCCTCGCAGGCGGCGAGCGAATCGGCGACAGCCTCGGCGACCGGGTTTGTGCGTGACTTCAGCGCGACGACGACGGCATCCGCCTCCGGCAGGGCTTGGCCCGGCCGCGGAACGCCGATCGTCTGCACCGTGCGCATGCCGCTGCGATTGAGCATCAGCGCCACATCCGTCGCGCCCGTCATGTCGTCGGCGATCACACCCAGCAGCATCGTCGTTCCTCCGTTCGGCTTCGTGCCGGTCTCGTTGGGTGGTCTTGTAGCGGCCCGCTGCGGTCAAGGCGATCCGGAGCGTGCAGGGGGCACGCATGCGAGCTTTGAAGACCGAAGCTGGCCGCCAAATTGCATGCAGGCTGCCGCCATAACGGCATGCAATCCAGATGCGGACGCGACGGTGCGGCATCGACGCCGCTTCAAATTTGCATCAGGCTGGTACCAACCGGAACGATCTTCGACGATCATGACGGCAAACGACAACAGGGGACATCCGATGAAGCTGCTCACCGCCCTGGCCTGCGCCACCGCTCTGACATTCGCGGCCCTGCCCGCCGTCGCGCAGGCGCCCTCGACCCTGCGGATCGGCCTGCAGGAAGATCCCGACGTGCTCGACCCACACAAGGCGCGCACCTTCGTCGGCCGCATCGTGTTCAAGGGCCTCTGCGACAAGCTGCTCGACATCACGCCCGACCTCAAGCTGGTGCCGCGCCTCGCGACAGAATGGTCGTTTTCGCCTGACGGCCTGACGCTGACGATGAAGCTGCGGACCGACGCGAAGTTTCATGACGGCGACGCTTTCAATGCCGAGGCCGCCAAGGCCAACATCGAGCGCGCACGCACCCTGCCCGACTCGCTGCGCAAATCGGAACTCGCTTCGGTCGACAGCGTCGAGACACCCGATGCCTCGACGCTCGTGCTCAAACTGAAGCGCCCGGATGCGACGCTGCTCGCACAGCTCACCGACCGTGCCGGCATGATGCTAGCGCCCAAGAGCCTCGCAGGCGACATCGGCTCGAAGCCGGTCTGTTCGGGACCCTATAAATTCGTCGAGCGGGTGCAGAACGACCGGATCGTTCTGGAGCGCTTCAAGGAGCATTGGGAAGCGCAGAACTACCATTTCGACCGCGTGATCTACCGCGCGATCCCCGACACCACGGTGCGCCTCGCCAATCTGCGCTCGGGCGAGCTCGACATGCTGGAGCGTCTGGCGCCGACCGACGTGAAGTCGGCCCGGTCCGACAAGGCGCTCACCGTCACCAGCATCGCCAATCTCGGCTATCAGGGCATCACCATCAACACCGCCCATGGCGACGCGGCGAAGCAGCCGATGGGGCAGGACAAGCGGGTCCGCCAGGCGCTCTCGCTCTCGATCGACCGCAAGGTGCTGAGCCAGGTCGTGTTCGAGGGGCTCTATGAGCCCATCGTCCAGCCCTTCAACCCCGGCAATCCCTATGTCAGCGCCGATTTCCCGGTGCCGGCGCGCGATGTCGCCAAGGCCAAGGCGCTGCTCAAGGAGGCCGGCCATAGCAAGGTCTCGGTCGAGCTCTTCGTCACCAACAACCCGGTCGACGCCCAGCTCGGCCAGGTCATTCAGGCCATGGCGGCGGAAGCCGGCATCGACATTCAGATCCGCTCGACGGAATTCGCCAGCCAGCTTCGCGATCAACAGCAGGGCAAGTTCCAGATGAGCCGCATCGGCTGGTCGGGCCGCATCGATCCGGACGGCAACCTGCACCAGTTCGTCACCACCCGCGGCAACCAGAACGACGGGCGCTATTCCAATGCCGAAGTCGACAAGCTGCTCGACGAGGCGCGGACAATCTATGACGTCGCCGAGCGCAAGAAGCGCTACGACGCCGCACAGAAGTTCCTGCAGGACGAGCTGCCGATCGTCTATCTCTACAACCAGACCGTCTTCTTCGCGCTGCGCTCCAACCTCAGCGGCTTCGTCACCAATCCGGACGGCATGATCCGGCTGGCGGGGATCAAGCGGTCTTGAGGACCTGGTCTTTCGGGAACGCAGACCTGTCCCCTTCCCCCCGCTTGCGGTGGGGAAGGGCTAGGGATGGGGGGCCGCAAAGCCAGAGCCCCGTCGATCGCGATACCGACGCTGTTCCTGGTGTCGCTGTTCGTGTTCGCCCTGCAGCGTGCGCTGCCGGGCGATCCGTTCCTCGTCATCGCCGGCGAGGAGCGCGATCCGGAGGTGATCGCACGCTTGCGCGCGATCTACCGCATGGACGATCCCGTCGTGGTGCAGTTCTTCGCCTGGCTCGGCCAGGTGATGCAGGGCGATTTCGGCCGTTCTCTGCGTACCGGCGAGCCCGTGCTCGGGCTGATCCTGCAGAAGCTGCCGGTGACGCTGCAGCTCGCCATCGCCTCGATCCTCGTCGCCATCGCCATCGGCATTCCCGCCGGTGTGCTGGCGGCGCGGCGCAAGGACACGGTGGTGGACTACTCGACCAGCGCGCTCGCGCTGTCGGGCTTGTCGATCCCGAATTTCTGGCTCGGGATCATGCTGATCCTGGTCGTGTCGGTGGAGCTGCAGTGGCTGCCGGCCTCCGGCTACGAACCGTTCTTCAAGAACCCCTGGGGGGCCATCGAGCGCCTGATCATGCCGGCCTTCGTGCTCGGCTCCGGCCTTGCCGCCTTCCTGATGCGCCACACGCGCTCGGCCATGCTGGAGGTGCTGCGCTCCGACTATGTCCGCACCGCCCGCGCCAAGGGGCTGGACGAGGACGCGGTCGTCCACCGTCACGCGCTGCGCAATGCGCTGGTGCCGATCATCACCCTGACGACGATCCTGTTCGGTGAATTGCTGGCCGGTGCGGTGCTGACCGAACAGGTCTTCACCATTCCCGGCTTCGGCAAGCTCATCGTCGATGCGGTGTTCAACCGCGACTATGGCGTCGTGCAGGGCGTGGTGCTGTGCACTGCGATCGGCTTCATCCTGATGAACCTCTTGGCGGACGTGCTCTACATCCTGGTCAACCCGCGGCTGAGGGCGCAGTGATGACGACCGCAGCCACCGACACGCTCGTTACGCCTCCGGAACTCACCTTGCGGCCGAGGCCCGGGGTGCTGGCGCGCCTCGCCCGCAACCGCTCGGCGCTGATCGGCGGGGCCATCGTGCTCGTCTTCGTGCTGATGGCCGTGCTGGCGCCGCTGCTGCCGCTGGCCGATCCGCTGAAATCGAACTTCCTCGCCATCCGCAAGCCGCCCTCCGAACTCTACTGGTTCGGGACGGACGAACTCGGACGTGACCAGGTCGCGCGGCTGTTCTTCGGCGCGCAGGCCTCGCTGCTGGCGGGCATCGTCTCGGTCGTGATCGCGCTCGCCATCGGCATTCCCTTCGGGCTGCTGGCGGGCTGGTATGGCGGCTGGATCGACGCCGCGATCTCGCGCGTCACCGAGGCGATGCTGGCCTGCCCCTTCCTGATCCTGGCGATCGCGTTTGCGGCCGTGCTCGGCCCCTCGCTGATCAATGCGATGATCGCGATCGGCCTCTCGGCCGTGCCGGTCTTCGTGCGGCTGGTGCGGGCGCAGGTGCTGAGCGTCAAGGCCGAGGATTTCGTCGAGGGCGCGAGGGCGGTCGGTGCCCGCGACCTGCGCATTGTGCTGCGCCACATCCTGCCCAACATCCTCTCGCCGATCGTGGTGCAGTCGACGCTGTTCATGGCGCAGGCGATCATCCTCGAGGCGGCGCTCTCCTTCCTCGGGCTCGGCCAGCAGCCCCCTGCCCCGTCCTGGGGGCAGATGCTGAACGTCGCCAAGAACTTCATGGAGCAGGCGCCTTGGATGTCGGTGGCGCCGGGCGTCTGCATCTTCCTCGCCGTGCTGGGCTTCAACCTGCTCGGCGACGGCCTGCGCGACGTGCTCGACCCGAAGGAGGGATGAGTTGCTCGCACCGCGCCTCCCTCATGCCTGGAACGGCGCAGCCGGGCCCGCCTTTTCGCCCTAAGCTCGCGTCCGCCTGTTTCGCACCGATTTCGCCTGCACTGGATCCCCCGCATGTTCACGACCCGGCCTGAAATCCTCGGCACCTTCGGTGTCTGCACCTCGACGCACTGGCTCGCGACGGCGACCGGCATGGCGATGCTGGAGAAGGGCGGCAACGCCTTCGACGCCTGTGCGGCAGCCGCCTTCGTGCTGCAGGTCGTCGAGCCGCATCTGGTCGGTCCGGCCGGCGAGATGCCGGCGGTGTTCTATTCGGCCAAGACGAAAAAGGTCGAGGTCATCTGCGGCCAGGGTACGGCGCCGGAGGCCGCGACCATCGAGGCCTTCAAGGCGCTGGGGCTCGATCTCGTGCCGGGCTCCGGCCTGCTCGCCGCCGTGGTGCCCGGCGCCTTCGGCGGCTGGATGACGCTGCTGCGCGACCATGGCCTGCTGCCGCTGCGCGAGGTGCTGGAGCCCGCGATCGGCTATTTCGAGAACGGCCATCCGATGCTGCCGCGCGTCTCGGACACCATCGCCGGGCTGACCGACCTGTTCACGAACGAGTGGCCGACCTCGGGCGAGGTCTATCTGCCCGGCGGGCAGGTGCCGCAGGCCAAGGCTCTGTTCCGCAACACCGCCGCGGCCGAGACCTACAAGCGCATCCTGAGCGAGGCCGAGGCCGCCGGCGGCAGCCGCGAGAAGCAGATCCAGGCCGCCTATGACGCCTGGTACAAGGGCTTTGTCGCCGAGGCGATCGACTCCTTCTGCCGGACGACGGAGGCGATCGATTCCTCCGGACGCCGGCACAAGGGCCTGCTCACCGCCGACGACATGGCGCGCTGGCAGCCGACCTACGAGACGCCCGCCAGCGTGACCTATCATGGCTGGGAGGTCTTCAAGATCGGCCCCTGGGGCCAGGGTCCGGTCTTCCTGCAGACGCTGAAGATCCTCGAGGGCATCGACATCGCCGGGATGGGCCCCGACAGCGCCGCCTTCGTGCACCATGTCGCCGAGGCGATGAAACTCGCCTTCGCCGACCGCGAGGCCTATTACGGCGACCCCGATTTCGTGAAGGTGCCGCTGGCGACGCTGCTCTCGGAGGATTACGCGCGCGGCCGCCGCAACCTGATCACGGACACGGCCTCGCAGGAATTGCGGCCGGGCATGATCCCCGGCTTCGAGGCGCAGGTGGCGCAGGCGCTGGCCGGCGTGCGCTATGCCGGACAGGCCGGCAAGAGCGACGCGACCGTCGGCGAGCCGACGACGGCGGCGATGGTCGCGGCCGGGCGGCGCGGCGACACGGTGCATATCGACGTCATCGACAAATGGGGCAACATGATCGCCGCCACCCCTTCGGGCGGCTGGTTCCAGTCCTCGCCGGTGATCCCGGCGCTCGGCTTCCCGCTCAACGCCCGCGCCCAGGCCTTCTTCCTCGACGAAGGTCTGCCCTCGGCGCTGGCGCCGTTCAAGCGGCCGCGCACGACGCTGACGCCGTCGCTCGCCTTCGAGAATGGCGAGCCGCGCCTCGTCTTCGGCACGCCGGGCGGCGACCAGCAGGAGCAGTGGCAGCTCGGCCTGTTCCTGCGCCGCGTGCATCACGGCCTCAATCTGCAGGAGGCGATCGACCTGCCGCTGTTCCACACCCAGCACTTTCCCTCGACCTTCTATCCGCGCGAGGCCAAGCTCGGCCATCTGGCGGTGGAGGAAAGCATCGGCGAACGGGTGCTGGCCGATCTCGTCGCGCGCGGCCACAAGCTGGAGCGGGCACCGGCCTGGACGATCGGCCGCCTCACCGCTGCCGAAAAGAGCACCGACGGTCTCTTGCGCGCGGCCGCGACGCCGCGTCTGATGCAGGCTTACGCGGCCGGCCGGTGAGGAAACCCGCATGACCTGGTCCATCGTCGCCCGCGACGCCGCCACCGGTGCCTATGGCGTCGCCGTCTCGACCTGCGCCTTTGCTGTCGGCTCGCGCGTGCCTTATGGCGGCGGCCGCATCGGCGCCATCGCGACGCAGGCCTTCGTCAACCCGCTCTACGGGGTCGACGGGATGCGCCTGCTCCAGGAGGGCCGCTCGGCGGTCGAGATCATCGCGACGCTGACCGCGGCCGATGAGGGCCGGGCCCATCGCCAGCTGCATGTCATCGACCGCGAGGGCAAGATCGCCGCCTTCACCGGCGCCTCCTGCATCGACTGGTGCGGCGCCGTCGACGGGCCGCAGGTCTCCGTCGCCGGCAACATGCTGAGCGGACCGGAGGTGATCCAGCAGACGCTCAAGGCCTATATCGCCGCCTCGGCGCTCGACTTCGACGAGCGGCTGCTGGTTGCGCTCGAAGCTGGCGAGAAGGCGGGCGGCGACAAGCGCGGCCGGCAATCGGCGGCGATCCGGATCTGGTCGGGCGAGCCGGTGCCGAGCTTCGACATCCGTGTCGACGACCATGTCGATCCGCTGGCCGAGCTGCGCCGGCTCTGGCGCGTCGCGCATCAGCGCTACGTCCCCTTCCAGCAGGCGTCGCCCTCGCGCTCGCGCCCGGCCGGCGTGACCGACCGCAACGAGCTCGACCGCCTGTGCAACGAGTACGCGGCCGCCTGGAACGCGCGCCATCCCGAATAGCTGTTCCGGAAGGAACTTCTGTCCGGCTGGGTAAAGCGCTAAGCTTCCCCAACGTCCGCATGGTCGGACGAAAGCGAGGACGCCGCCATGGCCAGCGACAGCGACGCTCTGGAACGCCGGATCGCGAAACTGGAAAGCCAGATCGCGGCCCTGACGGCGATGATCTCGGCCACGCCCGGCGGCGCGCTGGCGATCAGCGCGCCGGGAGGCATCAGCGTCACTGCCGGTGGAGCGATCTCGATGACGGCCGGGAGCGCCTTCGCTCTGACGGCCGGGAGCATGATCGGCGTCAGTGCCGGAACGCGGATCAGACTGGCCGGCGGTCAGGAGGTCGCCATCGACAGCCGGCAGTGCCATGTCGAGGCCACGGTCGATCTGAGCCTGTCCAGCACGCAGTCGATGTCGATCGAGACCGGTAAGAAGCTCACCGTGACAGCCGCCGACGAAGTGGCGGTGAAGAGCGGCAGCGCCCAGATCGAACTCAAGAAGGACGGGTCGGTCACGACGCGAGGGCGCGACATCACGACCACCGCCTCGGGCCGCGTCACCGTGAAGTCGAGCGCCGACACGGTGATCAAGGGCAGCAAGATCATCCAGAACTGAACGCAGGACGGATCGGAGAGGCCAGAGCCTCCCCGGCCCGGCCGTTCAGACCAGCTTGCCCCGAGCCGCGACCGGCAGGTCGCCGATCAGGCGGTCGCCGCGCACGGTCACCAGCCGGTCGACCATGTTGACGACGACGCAGACATGGTTCGGCACCACGCGCACGATCTCGCCCACGCCTGGCCGGTCATTGCTGGCCGAGAGATCGAGAAAGCCGTGTTCCTCCGCGAATTTCGCGATGCGCGCCGCCGGATATTCGAGAATGTGGCCATGGCCGTCGAGCCCGCCGGAATCGCTCGTCAGCGTCTTGGAGCCGGAATCGAGGATGCCGCGCTCGGGGCCGGCCCGGCTGACCACCGTGGCATAGACGGTCAGCGCACAGTCCTCCAGGCTCGCCACCCCGGCCGCGACCTGCATGCGGTCGTTGAAGATCGAGGTGCCGGCGCGGTGCTCTGTCGCGCCCTTGAGCTCGCCGATATGGGGAATGTTGGGCGAGCCTCCGGTGGAGACGATCGACGCCTCCAGACCCGCCTCGCGCAGGCCGGCATTGGCGGTGTCGAGGAACACTTGTGTACGCGCCCAGCCATCCTCCGGCGGATACATCAGGAAGCCGGCGAAGCGCAGCCCCTTCGAGCCCGCGATCAGCTTCGCCAGTTCGACCGCCTCGCCGGGGGTCTCGACGCCGGCGCGCTGGCGGCCGGTGTCGCATTCGACCACGACCTCGAGGTCGCGCCCAGCGATCTCCGCCGCCTGGGGCAGGCCGGCGATGGTGACGGGGTTGTCGGCGGCGACGATCATCCGCACCCGGCGCTGGAGATGGCCGAGCCGGCCGAGTTTCTGCTCGCCGAGGATGTTGTAGCTGATCAGGATATCGTCGATGCCGCCATCGGCCATCACCTCGGCCTCGCCGAGCTTCTGGCAGGTGATGCCGCGCGCCCCGGCCTCGATCTGGAGGCGGGCGAGTTCGGGCGACTTATGCGTCTTGATATGCGGGCGGTTGGCGACGCCCTTGGCATCGCAGACGGCCTGAAGGCGCGCGATGTTGGCCTCGACCTTGTCGAGATCGATCACCACGGCCGGCGTGCCGTAGATGCGGGCGATCTCGTCCTTCAGCGTCTCGTGACGCAGCCTGTCCTCGGCGAGAGCGCTCACGGCAGCACCCGGATGATCGCTTCGATCTCAACCGGCATGTTGCCCGGCAGCGAGCCCATGCCGACGGCCGAGCGGGCATGGCGCCCGTTCTCGCCGAGTACGGCCACGAGCAGATCCGAGCAGCCATTGATGACCTTGGGCTGGTCGCCATATTCCGGCACGGCGTTGACCATGCCGAGCAGCTTGATGACCTCGACCTTGTCGAGCGAGCCGGCGGCCTCCTTCATCGCCGCGAGCAGGCCGAGCCCTGTGTTCCTCGCGAAGTCATAGGCCTGCTCGGTCGTGAACTCCTTGCCGACCTTGCCGTTGGGGATCGAGCCGTCGGGATTGCGCGGGCCCTGCCCCGAGAGAAAGACAAGATCGCCGGCCTTCCTGCAGCGCACGTAGTTTGCCATCGGCGCCACCATCGCGGGCAGTTCCAGGCCCAGATCCTTCAGTTTCTGCTCGGCGCTCATGGTCTCGTTCGTCCCTCTGCGGTCGTTTCATGTTCTGGTCGGAGCGCACGCTCCATATAGCGGGCGGCATCGTCATAGCTGGCGAGCTTCTCCGCAAGGGCAGGCGCATGCACCTCGCGAAAGCCCTGCCGCCGCCAGAAGCCGGACGAGCCGTCGATGGCAACGAGTGCGAGGCAGGAGAGGCCGGCGTCGGCCGCGATCTCCGCCAGCCTCGCGGCGGCGATGCCCCCTGCCCCGCTGCCGCGGGCCTGCGGCAGGAGCGCGAGATCGTGGATGTAGAAGCAGCCGGCCTGCGACGGCAGCGCGCCGAGCAGGCTGTTCAGGGCCGGCGGGGCGGCGCGGCGCCAAGGATGGGCAACGACATAGCCGATCGGGCCGACCGGCCCGTCGAGCACGAGGCAGCCCAGCGGAAAGAGCCGCAGCCGCTCGGCGAAAACGGCCTCGTCTTCCGGGTAGCCGGGATGCACCACGGCCGCGACCGCCAGCACGGCCGGCAGGTCGGTCGCGGTCATCGGGCGCCAGAGAGTATCGGACATGCGAGTCGGTCAGCGATGAGACACAAGCGTCATTCTCGGGCGGAGCGTAGCGCAGACCCGAGAATCTCAGGCAAGAGATGCTCGGGTCGAGCCCGAGCATGACGAGCCGTTCGCTTACGCCGCGACCTTCCTGAACTTGTTCGTCCGCTTCGGGTGCCACCAGGCGCCCTTGAGCACGACGCCCTCGGAGACGATCCTGCGGTCGCCGATCATGTGCTCGCCAGTGACGTCGGCATAGTCGAACTTGCCCTCCTTCACCGTCAGGATCGTCGCATCGCCGAGCGAGCCGACCTTGAGCGAGCCGTATTCGGGCCGCTTCAGCGCCATGGCGGCGTTGACGGTGGAGGCCGCGACGACATCGTTCAGGCTCATGCCCATCACCAGGAACTTCGACATGGTCGTGACCTGGTCATAGGCCGGGCCATCGATGCAGAGCTTGTGGACGTCCGAGGAGATCACGTCGGGCTGGAAGCCGTTGGCGAGCATGGCCCGCGTCGTCTTGAAGGAAAACGAGCCCTTGCCGTGGCCGATATCGAAGATGACGCCGCGCTTACGGGCGGCCGCGACCTCCGGCTTCACCGTGCCCTGCGCCGTGCAGGGCGCGTTCGGGAAGGGGCGGAAGGCATGGGTCAGCACGTCGCCCGGCCGCAGCATGTTGACCACCTCCTCGTAGGAGGGCGGCGGATGGTCGATATGGCACATCAGCGGCATGCCGACCTCGTTGGCGACCTGCAGCGCGACGTTGAGCGGGGCGGTGCCCTGGTCGCCCGAGGCGTGCAGACCGACGCGCACCTTGATGCCGACGATCAGGTCACGGTTCTTGTCGGCGACCTCGGCGCAGTCGATCGGATTCATCATCGCCATGTCGCGGCTCTCGCCGACCATGACGCGGTGGTCGAAGCCGTAGATGCCGGCGTGGCTGACATGGAGATAGGCGAGGATACGGGCCTGGCTGCGCTCGATGACGTGCTTGCGGAAGCCCGGCCAGTTGCCCGGCCCGGCCGAGCCGGTGTCGACCGAGGTGGTGACGCCCGAGGCCCGACAGAATTCGTCAGCGTCGATACCGAGCGACGTGCCGCCCCAGTAGACATGGGTGTGCAGGTCGATCAGCCCGGGCGTGACGATGTAGCCGGAGACGTCGCGGATTTCCTTGGCGCCCTTCAGGTCCTTGCCGAAGCCGGAGACCTTGCCGTCGGTGAAGGCGACGTCGCAGACGCCGTCATGCTTCTGCGAGGGGTCGATGACGCGACCGCCCTTGAGGATGAGATCGTGGGTCATGGAGCTTCCTCGCCCGTTTCTTGGATTTCAGAACAGAATGTCGCTGTTGAGAGCGCCGCCGAGCGGCGAAGTGTCATGACGGAGCATCGGGTCGAGCACTCACGCCGGCTCGACCGCGCCCTTGCGCTCGACGATGAGGCCATAGGCCTGCGGCTCGCGATGCTTGGCGAAGTTGAAGGTCGAGGCCTTGTAGCTCTTGCCGAGATCCATGTCGCAGCGGGCGACGACCAGTTCGTCCCCTTCCGTCACCGCCTGCGCCACGACCTCCCCGGTAGGGGCTATGATGCAGGAGCCGCCGATCTGGTCGACGCCGGCTTCCAGACCCGCCTTGGCGACGCCGACCACCCAGGTGGCGTTCTGATAGGCGCCGGCCTGCATGACGAGCTGGTTATGGAAGTTGCCGAGCCGGTCGTGATCGGGGGCCGGTGGATTGTGCTTGGGGGTGTTGTAGCCCAGCAGGATCAGCTCGACGTTCTGCAGCCCCATGGCGCGGTAGCTCTCGGGCCAGCGCCGGTCGTTGCAGATCATCATGCCGATATTGGCGCCCATGCTGCGCCAGACCGGCCAGCCGAGATCGCCCGTCTCGAAATAGCGCTTCTCGAGATTCTGAAACGGTGCTTCGGGGCGATGCTCCGGATGGCCCGGCAGATGGATCTTGCGGTATTTGCCGACGATTGCGCCGGATTTGTCAACCAGGATCGCCGTATTGAAGCGGCGCTTGCGGCCGCCCTCCCGAGCGAGCTCGCAATAGCCGAGATGGAAGCCGACGCCGAGGCGCTTGGCCTCCTCGAAGAGCGGCGCGGTCTCGTTCCCGGGCATCGCGCTCTCGAAATGGCCGTCGATCTCGTCCTCGTCCTCGATCCACCAATGCGGGAAGAAGGCGGTGAGTGCCGCCTCAGGATAGACGACCAGATCGGCGCCATTGCTCTTGGCCTGCCGCATCAGCTCGATCATTCGCGCGACGGCGAAGGCACGGCTCTCGTCGCGCTGGATCGGGCCGAGCTGGGCAGCGGCGATGGTGAGGATGCGGCTCATCGCAAGGCCTCCAGGGTCCGTGCCGGAGCGGAGGCGGCGGCTTCGTGGTGGGAACGGTCAGGCATCGGCTCACGCTCGGCAGTCAGGCGCCGCCGCTGCGGCTTGTTCTGGTCCCGGGCGCCGGGCGCCCGGGCAAAGAGGATCGGGCCCGGGGCCCATGCTGCGCCCCTCAGAGCGCCTTGGCGAGGCGCGGGTCGAGCGAATCGCGCAGGCCGTCGCCCAGCAGGTTGACCGCCAGCACGGTGATCGAGAGGAAGATCGCCGGGAACAGGATGATGTGCGGCTTGACCTGCCAGAGGGCGCGCCCCTCGGCCATGATGTTGCCCCAGGACGGCGTCGCAGGCGGGATGCCGGCGCCGATGAAAGAGAGGATGGCCTCGATGATCATGGCGCTGGCGCAGATATAGGTCGCCTGCACGCTCATCGGCGCGAAGGTGTTGGGCAGGATGTGGCGCAGGATGATGCGCGGCGTGCGGGCGCCGTTGGCGATCGCCGCCTCGACATAGGGCTGCTCGCGCAGCGACAGCACGACGCCGCGAACGAGCCGCGCCACGCGCGGGATCTCGGCGATGGTGATCGCGATGATGACGTTCTGGATCGAGCCGCGGGTCAGCGCCATCAGGGCGATGGCGAGCAGGATCGGCGGGATCGACATCATGCCGTCGATGATCCGCATGACGATGCCGTCGGCCCAGCGCACGAAGCCTGCGAAAAGGCCGATCGCCAGTCCGATGACCGAGGACAGGATCGCAACGCTGAAGCCGACGACCAGCGAGACGCGGGCGCCGTAGACCACGCGGGAGTAGATGTCCCGGCCCAGCATGTCCGTGCCGAACCAGTAGAGTTCGGAAGGCACGCGGGTGCGCCGGGACGTCGCGATGGCGGTCGGGTCCACCGTCCACAGCAGCGGCGCAAAGAGGCCGATCAGCGCCATCAGAACGAGCAGCGATCCGCCGATGGCGACGGCCGGGTGGCGGCGCAGGTAGCGCCGGAAGCGGGCGAAGCGGCCGGGAACCGGGGCGACGCCGGGTTCGGGCGCAGCGGCCAGTGCGGCGGGCGCCGGGAGGGAGCTCGGCATCGTCAATAGCGTATCCTCGGATCGACGATCGTGTAGGTCAGGTCGATGATCAGGTTCACCAGCACGTAGACCAGGCTGAACATCAGCACGACGCCCTGGATGACGGGGTAGTCACGCCGCAGGATGGCATCGACCGTGAGGCGGCCGAGCCCCGGAATGGCGAAGACGCTCTCGGTGACGACGGCGCCACCGATCAGCAGCGCGATGCCGATGCCGATGATCGTGACGATCGGCACGGCCGCGTTCTTGAGCGCGTGCAGGAAGAGCACCTCGCGCTGGCCGACGCCCTTGGCCTGGGCGGTGCGGACATAATCCTGCTGCAGGACCTCGAGCATGGTGGCCCGGGTGATGCGGGCGATCAGCGCGATATAGACCAGTCCCAGCGTCATCGCCGGCAGGACGAGGTTCTTGAACCAGGGCACGAAGCCTTCGGAAATCGGCGTGTAGCCCTGCACGGGCACCCAGTCGAGCTGCAGGGCGAAGACATAGGCCAGCAGATAGCCGACGACGAAGACCGGCACCGAGAAGCCGAAGACCGCGAATGCCATGGCGCCGCGATCGATCCAGGTGCCGGCTTTCCAGGCCGCGATCACGCCCATCGGCACGGCGATCGTCACCGCGAAGATGAGGGTGAGGACCATCAGCGAGAGCGTCGGCTCGATGCGCTGGGCAATGAGCTGCGTCACCGGCAGCGAGGTGAAGATCGAGGTGCCGAGGTCTCCCTGCAGCACCCGGAACGACCATTCGGCGAAGCGCACGAGATAGGGCCGGTCGAGGCCGAGGCTGGCGCGGATGCGCTCGACGTCGGCGGGCGAAGCCTGATCGCCGGCAATGACCGCCGCAGGATCACCCGGCGCCACATAAAGAAGAGAAAAGACGAACAGCGCCACGAAGGCCATCACCGGGATGGTCGTGATGATGCGTCTGACGATGAAGGCCAGCATTGCGGCTCACGCGTCCTTGTTTGGTTGCACGGGAGGTCGGTCGGCACGGCTGGCCGACCGCCAGGCCCCGAGGCGGAGCCGAAGCGGCGCACCGGCGCGCCGCTTCGTCACGAGGACGCCGAAGGGCGCCCCCGTCGATCAGGCCTTCGTGACGCCCCAGAGGACCGGGAACGGCCCGCTGGTCACGCCCGAGACGTTCTTCCGCCAGGCCTGGTAGCCGAGATAGAAGCCCGTGGGGCAATAGACGACGTTCTCGACCGCGGCCTTGTTCAGGCGGCCCATGGCCGCCTTCTCCTCCGCCATGTCCTTGGCGTTGAACCAGTTCGTCACCTCAGTTTCCACCGCGGGGACGTCCGGCCAGCCGAACCAGGCCTTGTCGCCATTGGCGCGCACGGCCGTATAGGAGGCCGGGTTCACGCAGTCGGCGCCAGCATGCCAAGTGTGGAACATGCTCCAGCCGCCCTGCCCCGGCGCCGTCTTCTGCGCGCGGCGGGCACCGACCGTACCCCAATCGGTGGCGACGAAGTCGACCTTCATGCCGATGCTCTTCAGAAGCTCGGCCGTCACGTCGCCCATCGCCTTGGTCGCGGTCATATCCTGCGCGACCACGCAGATCACCGGCTCATCCTTGTAGCCGGCCTCGGCGAGCAGCTTCTTGGCCTCCGCGACGCTCTTCTTCTTCATCATCTCGCCGCCCTCCTCGGTGTAGAGGGGCGTGCCGGGGGTGAAGAAGCTCGCCATCGGCTTCCAGAGCTTGTCGTCGTCGCCGACGATCGAGCGCATGTAATCTTCCTGGTTCAGCGCCGTCATCACCGCCTGGCGCACCTTCACATTGTTGAAGGGCGGATGCAGGTGATTCATGCGGAACGCGCCGATATTGCCGAGCGGATCGCCGATATCGACGTTGATGTTGGCATTGCGCTTGAGAATCGGCACGAGATCCGCCAGCGGCGTCTCCCACCAGTCGACCTCGCCATTCTGCAGCGCGGCGGCGGCGGTCGCCGGATCGGGCATGATGACCCACTCGATCCGGTCGAAATTCATGACCTTGCCGCCTGAGAGCCAGTCCGGCTTCTCGGAGCGCGGCTTGTAGTCGGCGAATTTCTCGAACACCGCCTTGGCGCCGGGCACCCATTCGTTGCGGACGAACTTCATCGGCCCGGAGCCGATGTATTCGGTGATCTGGGTGAAGGGATCGGTCTTGGCGATCCGTTCCGGCATGATGAAGGTGCAGGGCGAGTTGTTCTTGCCGAGGGCCAGCAGCATCTTCGGATAAGGCTGCTTGAGCGACCATTTCCAGGTCAGGTCGTCGACCGGGACCAGCTCGTTCTGGATGGCGCGGATCATCAGGCCCATCGGGTCGCGGGCCGACCACCGGATCAGGCTCTGGACGACGTCCTTCGAGGTCACAGGAGCGCCGTCGTGGAACTTCAGGCCCTCGCGCAGCTTGAAAGTCCAGGTCAAACCGTCGGCCGAGACGGTCTCGCTCTCGACCATCTGGCGCTTGGGCTCGAACTTCGAGTCGATGCCGTAGAGCGTGTCCCAGACCAGCAGCGCGGCGTTGCGCACGACATATTGCGTGCCCCAGATGGGGTCGAAATTCGCAAGGTTCGCCTGGGGCACGAAGCGCAGCGTCTTGGAGGCCGCCGCCCCTTGGGCAAGGGCCGGCATGGCGAGGCCGCCTGCTGCGGCGAGCGCGCCCGTCCCGGCCGCGGTCTTCAGAAATGTTCTGCGGTCCATCATTCTCTCCCCTGACACGGCAACCTCTCGACGGGTGACCTTGGCGCGAGTTTGGGCAGAAATTTCTGCCGTGACAACTCGTCTGGCCGGCCCTCCGCAGGCGGCGAGCGGCTTGCACGCATCGTGCCAAACGGAACCGCCTCGGGCTTTTTGGCGAGAACGGGCCTCCGGCTCGGTTTTGAGGGCAGAGAATATTTTTCTGAAGATAGCGACGGCGGCGCGAGATCGCGCCGCCGCGGGTGGGTTCGCGCGCCCGCCTGCTTCTCAGGCGGCGCCGACAGGCGCGTCGATACGGGGGAAGGGTCGTGCCGCCTCGAAGGCCGCGGCGGCGCGCAGAACCAGCGCGTCGCGTCCAAAGGGCCCGACGATCTGGAGCCCGGCCGGAAGCCCCACCGCCGTCAGCCCGCAGGGCAGCGAAATCGCCGGCGCCTGGGTGATGTTGAAGGGGTAGGTGAAGGGCGTCCAGCGCGTCCAGTCCTCGCCATAGCCGCCATGGCGCGGCGTGTTGGCGCCGACCTCGAAGGCCGGCAGCGGCAGCGTCGGCGTCAGCAGCAGATCGAAGCGTGCATGAAATTGCGCCATCTTGTGCGCAAGCGCATTGCGCTGGTTCAGGAGCGCATCGACATAGGCCGCGCCGGGCACACGCTCGCCCTGCTCCGCAACGGCGACGAGACCCGGGTCCATGCGCGCCCGCTCGGCGGGGCCAGCCGAGCGCAGGGCGAGCGCCGCACCCGCCGACCAGATCGTCATCAGCGTCTCGATCGGGTCCTCGAAACCGGGATCGACCTCCTCGACGGTCGCGCCCAGATCGCGAAAGGCGAGTGCCGCCGCTCGCGTCAAGGCGGCGATCTCGGGATCGACCGGGACGTCGCGGCCGAGCTGGGCCGACCAGGCGATGCGCAGGCCCTTCACCCCACCCTTCAGCCCGTCGACATAGTCCGGGGCACGGTCGATCATCGCCGTCATGTCGCGGCTATCGGGCCGGCCGATCGCGTTCATGGCGAGCGCCGTGTCGGCGACGGTGCGGGTCAGCGGGCCGAGATGGGCGAGGAAGCCCATGGTCGAGACCGGCCAGGCCGGCACGCGGCCATAGGTCGGCTTCAGGCCGACGACTCCCGTGAAAGCGGCAGGAATGCGCACCGAGCCGGCGCCGTCCGTCCCGATATGGATGCAGCCGAGATTGAGGGCCGCGCAGGAGGCCGCGCCGGCCGAGGAGCCCCCGGGGCCGGTGGCGATGTTCCAGGGATTGCGGGTGATGCCGGAGAGCGGCGAGTCACCCACGCCCTTCCAGCCATATTCGGGCATCGTCGTCTTGCCGAGAAAGACCGTGCCGGCCTCGCGAAGCCGTGCGGCCGCGGGAGCATCCTCGGCAAAGGGCGCATCGGTGGCGACGGCCGAGCCGCGGCGCATTGGCCAGCCAGCCACGCCGATATTGTCTTTGATCGTGACCGGCACGCCATCCAGCGGGCCGAGCGGCTCGCCCTTGAGCCAGCGCGCCTGGGCGGCCTCCGCCATGGCAAGCGTCACCTCGGCGTCCCGCACGACGAAGGCGTTGATCTGCGGCTCGAAGCGCTCGATGCGCTCGAGCGCGTCCCGCGCGACCTCGACCGGGGAGAGGTCGCGGCTGGCGTAGAGCGGGCCGAGTTCGGCGGCCGACAGCGATGCGATGGTCGTCATGGGGCTGATCCTGTCTGCGTCGTTTCGGGTGGCCTAGGCGTTGGCGACGCGCCAGGCCGCGTTCAGCAGGACATTGGCGCCCGCCGCGATGTCGTATTCCGTGCTGAACTCCGCCGGATTGTGCGAGAGCCCGCCGATGGAGGGGATGAAGACCATCGCCGTCGGGCAGATGCGCGACATCATCTGCGCGTCGTGACCGGCGCCGGAGATCATCCGCCGGATCGGCAGACCGAGCTCCGCAGCGCTCTCCTCCACGGTCGCGATCAGCGACTCGGTGAAGGGCGTGGCGGGAAAGCGGGCGAGGTCGCGGAAGGCGATCTCGATGCCGTCGCGCGCGGCGAGCGCGGCGCAGTAGCTCCGCACGGCGGCCTCGGCCTGGGCGAGCCGGGCGTCGTCAGGATTGCGCAGGTCGAGCGTCATCACCACGGTCTCCGGCACGACGTTGACGTTGGCCGGCTGGACGCGGATGACGCCGCTATTGGCGAGCTGGCCGGGGATCGCGCGGGTCAGGTCGTTGGCGTAGAGATTGATACGCGCGGCGGCGAGGCCGGGATCCTTGCGATAGGCCATCGGGGTGGTGCCGGCATGGCTCGGCCGGCCCTTCAGCGTCAGCTCGAGCCAGCAGATCGCCTGGATGCCGGTGACGGCGCCGAGGCCGCCGCCCTCGTTCTCCAGCACCGGCCCCTGCTCGATATGGAGTTCGAGATAGGCATGGGCGGGCAGGAAGCCCGGCCGCTCCGGGCCCTCATAGCCGATACGCCGGAGTTCGGTGCCGAGCACGGCGCCCTCGGCATCCTGCTCGGCATGGGCCGCCTCGACGCTCATTCCGCCGGCCCAGACATAGGAACCCAGCATGTCGGGGTGGAAGCGGGCGCCCTCCTCATTGGTGAAGGCGATGACGGCGAGGTCACGCTTCGGCACGAGGCCGGTATCACGCAGCGTCGCCAGAACCTCGACGCCTGCGACGACGCCGAGCGCGCCGTCATAGCGCCCGCCGGTGCCCACCGTGTCGATATGAGAGCCGAGGATGACCGCCGGCCCCTCCTCCCGCCCCTTGAGAAGGCCGACGATGTTGCCGACGGCGTCGATCTTCACCGCGAGGCCGAGCGCCTTCAGCTCGGCGACGAGCCAGTCGCGGCCCTGCTTGTCCTCGTCGCTCAGGGCGAGCCGCCGGCAGCCGCCCTCCGGGGTCGCGCCGATCGCCGCCAGCGCCATGAGCCGCGACACGAGCCGCGTGCCGTCGACCCTGAGATTGCTGCTCATGCTCGTCTCCCCCGCCAGGCCTCGCCGGAGCCGGCATTCGGCCCGCTGCGCCACGCATCCTGCATAGTCGCGCCGACGGCGGCCTGTCGATGCCTGCCGCGGCAAGGCGGGCCGGCGCAAATGCAACGGGCGCAGACTTGCGTCTGCGCCCGTCGGAAGGAAGGCGCCCGGCGAGGGCGCCCGAGTGGCGGAGGTCAGAACTCCTCCCAGCCCGTATCGCCCGAGCGGCTATTGACGACCTTCTTGGCCGGCGCGGCGGGCATAGGGGCCGCTTCGCGCGGCGCCGGGGCCTTGCCCTGCCCGAAGGCGGCGGCCGCGAGCTGGCGCAGCCGGGCCGGCTCGGTCGCCGGCTTCGGC
Source organism: Rhizobiales bacterium CCH10-E5 (assembly GCA_001556125.1). Classification (GTDB taxonomy): domain Bacteria; phylum Pseudomonadota; class Alphaproteobacteria; order Rhizobiales; family Beijerinckiaceae; genus Allobosea; species Allobosea massiliensis. Next base: position 39,317 of record LSIG01000016.1, read on the forward strand.
GCGGCGGTGACGGCCGGCGCCTCGTGGCCGGTGCGGAAGGAGGCGACGAGATCGTTGAGCTGGACGATCTTGCCCGAGAGGGAGCCGGCCGAGGCCGCGCTCTGTTCCGCGAGCGCAGCGTTCTGCTGGGTCATCTCGTCGAGATGGGCGACCGCCTGGCTCATCTCGTCGA
>LSIG01000160.1 GCA_001556125.1 Rhizobiales bacterium CCH10-E5
CTTCCCTTCTCCCGGATGGGAGAAGGTGGCGCGGAGCGCCGGATGAGGGCCTGCCCTATCCGCAGAAGGCGAGGCGGCTTCATTAGGCAGTGGCGGCACCCCATCTTTACCGTTCTCCCATGTAGGAAAACGGTAAAGATGGGTCTTGCTGCCCAACATGATCTGCGTCAGCTTCGACTGTCGGCGCGGCGCGCGGGCCGAATCCGCTTAAGGCATTCCATCGAAATGAAACCGGATTGCGCATGACAGAATCAACTCAAGACCCAAACCGAAACACGGCCGAGTACATCAAGTATTATTGCGATAAAACAAATCGACACGACTATGCTATATTGCTAAATGGAACATGGGGAAGCGGTAAAACTTATTTCATAAAGAAAACTCTTAGAGAAATTAACCAAAAACATCTGTATGTAAGCCTATATGGGATTACGTCTACTGAGCAGATTGATGACGCTTTTTTTCGTCAGATGCATCCAGTCCTTTCGTCAAAAGGCATGAGGTTTGCCGCTGCCGTCGGCAAGGGCTTGTTTAAAACCGCATTGAAAATTGACTTTGATGGCGACGGAAAAGAGGACGGAAGCGTATCATCTTCACTTCCTGACGTAGATTTGCGCGATTATTTTTCGGATCCGGACGAAAGCTTAATCGTATTTGATGACTTAGAGCGTTGCTCAATGAGTGTATCGGACGTATTGGGATATATAAATTCATTTGTTGAACATGACGGCTTCAAATCGATAATCATTGCTAATGAATCAGAAATATTCAAAAAGGATGAATTATATAAAAGCGTAAAAGAAAAACTCATCGGCAAGACCTTCCAAATACACCCATCAACGAAAAATGCCCTAGCGTATTTCATAGGCCAAGTTCGAGATGATAAAACTCGAGATTTCCTGATCAAAAACTCGAAATTCATCATCTCTATTTATGAAATATCAAAAACCCTGAATCTCAGAACTTTAAAGCAAAGTCTTTGGGATTTCGAGCGCGTATCGAAGAATTTTACTAAAAAACATTGGAATAATGAGGGCGCAACTCTTAGGTTACTGGGTCAGATACTGGCTCTATCTATCGAAATTAGAGCCGGTCGACTGAATTCTGAGAATTTTGGCGCCATGAGTGTCAGTAGCTTGGTACGTCATATGAGGAAAGAAAAAGGAGAAAGTGACAGCATAATTGATCAGATTGAAAAGAAATACTCTAATATATCTTTTGACTTTGACGTACTTAATCAAAAGATCTTGGAAGAAATACTAATAAATGGCTGGCATGAGGGGCGAGATATCGCATCAGCGTTAGACACGAGCCCTCACTACGCTTCTCCTGGAGCAGAAGCTTCCTGGAGGACTGTTTGGCATTCATTTGAAAGAACAGAGAGCGAGTTTTACCAAGCACTTGATAAAATGGAATCTCAGTTCAAGAATCGAGAATTCCAGATATCAGGCGAGGTTCTGCACGTTATTGGAATAAGACTTTGGCTCTCATCGGCAAAAATAATTAAAAAGAAGCGAGAAACGGTATTTAGAGAAAATAAATTGTATATAGACGACCTATTTAAGACCGGTAAGATCGAGAAAATGGATAGAAATTCTTTTGCTGACGAATTCCGAATTCAAGGCTATGGAGGCCTTGGTATACACGAAAATGAAACTACAGATTTCAGAGAACTGTATGTACACCTAAGGGAAATGAGACAAAAAGCAACAGAAGCAAACTATCCTCAACTAGCAGCAAGTTTGCTGTCAGAGATGAAAGACGACCAGCAGCTATTTTATAGACGCCTGAATCTAACAAACAGCGAAGATAATTCTTTTTATGATATACCAATTTTAGTCCATGTCGATATTGGCCATTTTGTTGACGCACTCACAAAACTGCACCCATCACAACAGCGAATTGTGTTTATGGCACTCAAGGCCCGTTATGAGCACGGACGCCTTGGCCGAGAATTGTCGACGGAGCGCCCTTGGCTGGAGCGATTGAGAAAGAAATTAATCACTTATAGCAAGAAAAAGAGGGGAATAATACCAACGGCCGTCGAGGCTGACTCACGGGGTCTTTTCAGCGGTCAGGTTCG
>LSIG01000161.1 GCA_001556125.1 Rhizobiales bacterium CCH10-E5
CTGCCCCGCCTGCGAGCTGCGGGCGAAAGGCTATGCCGCCTATCTGATCTCTCCCGACGACAGCGGACCTTCCCATGACTCTTGACCGTCAGCGCCGGATCGAAGGGCTCGTCGCCCTCGTCCTCTTCGCCCTGACCATTCCCGCCGCGAACTGGCTGATCGGCAATGCCGGCACCGTCTGCGTCCCCAACGGCCCCTGCCTCGTCCCGGTCTGGCCCGGCATCAAGGCCCCCAGCGGCGTGCTCATGATCGGGCTGGCGCTGGTGCTGCGCGACATCGTCCAGCGCCGTCTGGGCACGGCCGCCGGCCTCGGCGCCATCGCCGTCGGCGCCGCGATCTCAGGCTTACTGGCCCCGTCGGCGATCGTCGTCGCCTCGGTCGCCGCTTTCCTCCTGTCCGAGCTTGCCGACTTCGCGGTCTACACGCCGCTGCAGAAGCGCCGCTTCGTCACGGCGGTCATCGCCTCCGGCCTCGTTGGGCTCGTGGTCGACAGCGTCGTCTTCCTGCAGCTCGCCTTCGGCAGCCTCGATTTCCTCAGCGGCCAGATCATCGGCAAGGCCTGGATGGTGCTGCTGGCGCT
>LSIG01000162.1 GCA_001556125.1 Rhizobiales bacterium CCH10-E5
CCATGGTTCTTATCCGCCGCATCGCGCGAGCGTCATGAGTTCCGGGACGGACTCTTAGTGGCCAGTTCGCCTGGGAGGGCGCAGTTGCATTAGCTACCGAAGAAGAAGACGGATGCGTAGTTTCACATCGCTATCCTGTTTACAGAGGCAAAAATGGCATAAAGACAGCCTATCTCTTGGGATTGTTGAGGAGCAGATTTGGAGACTTTCTCCTGAATGAGGCCTCGCGGGGGTCGGCTGGCCGGAACCGGCCGCTGAACACTTGGCGGTTGGGAAAGGAAAAGGTGCCGATCCCGGCCATCGCACTCCAAGATGAGGTTGAGCGCGCCCTAGTCTTTGAGCGTAAGCTCAAGAAGAAAACTGATAAATCAATCAATCTTCTGAATGAGGCCAAAGCTGCCTTGATCACCGCCGCTATTAGCGGGCAGATCGATGTGGCTTCCTGGGGCAAGGAGGGGCATACCGATCGCCGCCTAGAGCAGATCGAGGAGGCGATGCGCGCATGAACAAGTTTCACGGAGGTCTGGACGAGTTAAAAGCCGCCGTTGACGCCTGTGGGGTCAATGGCGAGTGGAAGGACAACGAAAAGGCCAACAATTATCAGTTCCGAGGGCGGAGTGGAGAAATCTTGAACTGGTGGCCGGGCAAAGGAACGCTGCAATTCCAGGGCCACAACCAAGATGCCTTCCGCGCAGCGCTCTCTGGCGCAATTGCCGGTGCCACACCTGTTACGCCCATCACGGCGGCAGCGAACGCGAAGATTTTCGTCGTTCATGGCCACGATCGTGACGCCCGTGATCAACTTGAGCTTGTTCTAATGCGTCTAGGGCTTCAGCCCTTTATCCTGCAGAACTCGGACGGTGAGAGCAAAACAATAATTGAATCGCTGGAGCAGAATATATACCGCGAGGCCGCGTTCGGAATTGTACTCCTGACGCCCGATGACTTTGGGTACTCAAAGATGGCTGGAGAAACTGAGAAGCAGCCGCGAGCCCGTCAAAATGTCATTCTCGAGATGGGTATGGTTATGGCGGCGTTAGGTCGCCATAAGATGGTAATACTCAAGAAGGGCGCACTAGAGATGCCATCCGATGCGGCGGGTATTCTCTACATCGAGTTCAACGACCACGTCCGGGAGATTGTGCCCAAGCTCGCACAGCGGTTGCAAGGTGCAGATTTTCAGATTGACCCGCGTAAGATCGCGGAGGGTTCTGCATGAGGGATATTCTCGGAAAGGCGAAGACCATTCGCGAGCTCCTCAAGGGCGTGAAATACTCGATTGATTATTATCAGCGTGAGTACAAATGGGGCGAGAAACAGGCATCTGAGCTAATCGATGACCTGACAGGCAAATTCCTGGAGGATTACCAGCCGGGACATGCGCGCAAGCAGGTGGCGGAGTATCCGCACTACTTTCTCGGCTCGATCATCATAAGCAAGAAGGATGGTGCGAGCTACATCGTCGATGGGCAGCAGCGTCTGACGAGCCTGAGTCTGCTCTTGATCCTGCTGCGCAACCTGCAGCGCGGGCGCGCCGATCAGGTCAATATCGACGAGCTGATCGTCTCGGAGAAGTTCGGCGACAAGTCGTTCAACCTCGACGTCGATGAGCGCAACCCGTGCATGGAAGCGCTCTTTGAAGGAACACCATTCGATCCTTCGGACCGGTCGGAATCGGTCCAGAACCTCTTTGCCCGGTATCAGGACATGGAAGCGGCGTGGCCGGAGGAGCTGCGGGAAGAGGCGCTGCCCTACTTCATCGATTGGCTACTCGAGAATGTGCATCTCGTTGAGATCACCGCCTACTCGGATGACGACGCCTACACGATCTTCGAGACGATGAATGACCGCGGGCTCTCGCTGAGCCCGACTGACATGCTCAAGGGCTACCTGCTCGCGAATATCGACGAGAAGAAGCGCATCTCGGCCAATCAGCGCTGGCGCGACCGGATATTGGAGCTGAACGAGGCCGGGAAGGAAGTCGAGGCGGACTGTTTCAAGGCATGGCTGCGCAGCCAGTACGCGACGAAGATACGTGAGCGCAAGAAGGGCGCGAAGCCCGAGGACTTTGATCGGATCGGCACGGAGTTCCATCGCTGGCTCCGTGATGCGAGCGGGTCTGTCGGGCTGAAGAGCACGGAGGATTTCTTCCGGTTTATCGACCGCGATTTTGATTTTTACGCAAAGCAGTATCTGCGGCTGATGGAAGCCTCCCGGCAGCGCGTGAAGGGGCTGGAGCACGTCCAGTACAATGCGCAGCACGGCTTCACCCTGCAGTACATGCTCATTCTTGCGCCGCTGAAGCCGGATGACGACCCGGCGGTCGTCGATGCCAAGATCAGGATCGTCGGGGACTGTCAGGATTTCCGTGTGCGGGCGGCCATAATGGACCCGATGGAGGTTCC
>LSIG01000163.1 GCA_001556125.1 Rhizobiales bacterium CCH10-E5
TCGGAGATGTGTATAAGAGACAGTCCTCCTGGCGGCGGCGCTCTTCCTCTTCGCGCTGACGCGCAGCCGCGGCTTCGCGCTCCTGGCGTTCACGCTCCGCGGCGAGAGCCCGGGCGCGGGCCTCCTCCTCGGCGATGCGGCGGGCTTCAGCCTCACGATCGCGGGAGTCGGCGAGGGCGCGCTGGCGCGCTTCCTTCTCGTCCTCTGAAAGGGTGCGCAGCAGCATGCCGGAAGCGGGCCGGGCCGGCGGCGTCGGCGCGGCCGGAGCCGGACGCGGAGCGGCCTGCTGGACCGGCGGCACGGCGGGACGCGGCGCGGGGGCCTCCTTGGCGTCCGGGCCGGCGACGCGCCGCTTGACCTCGACGACCACCTGCTTCGACCGCCCATGCGAGAAGCTCTGCCGGACAGTGCTCTGCTCGACGGGACGCTTCAGGCTCAGGGTCTTCGGGGGGCTGACGGTCAAGGTCTTGTCGCCCGGGGTCTTGGTATCGCTCATTCTGTGCTCGGTCCTGCCGCGTTCGGTCCAGCCGGTTCGGTCGTTCGTTGGTCTACGGAATCGTCGCCTGCGGGGTTGGCACCGGTCGGCTTATCCGGGTCGGTTGCGCCGGCATCGCCCGTCCGATAGCGAACGAGCCGACGCCAGCGGGAGAGGAAACCCTCCGCCGCCGGTCCCGGAGCAAGCGCCGCATGTATCACATGTGGGCGGCCTAACGCCAATTCCAAATCTTCGCTCGCGAAAATTGCCACGACAGGCAGCTTTCGCGCCTTCAGACCGGCCTCTTCGCGGGCGACTTCGGCCCGGCGGAGCGCCTGGCCGATTTTGCGACGCCCATCCTCGGCGCCGTCCTGTGCCTCGATCACGCCGGCGCACTGGCCGGAGCCGATCATCGCCTCGACCTTGGCGAACCCCGCCTGCACGAGCCCGGCCTTGTTGGCCATGGCCAGCGCCTGCAGCGCGTCCTTGTGCATCAACCGGTCGATCGTCGCAGCCAAATCGGGCGGCACGACGACCTTGGTCTTCAGCGAGCGTTCGAAGGCGCGGCGCTTGATCGCCTCGGCGACGGTCGCGGCGCTGAGGCTGGCCCAGACGCCGCGCCCCGGCAGCTTGCGCCGCAGATCCGGCACCAGCACGCCATCGGGGCCGACGACGAAGCGGATCAGATCGTCCGGCGACTTGACCGCCCGCGTCACGACGCAGCTGCGCTCCGGCCCGTCGCGACGGGCCTGGGGCGTTTCGCGCGGACCGCGCGCCGCAGCCGCGTTCATGGCGCGCTCCCGGCTCAGGCCTCGGCTGTTGCCTCGGTGGTGTCCTCGGCTTCCTCCGCCGGAGCCTCGACCCAGCCGGCCTGGATGCGGGCGGCCATGATGATGGCCTCGGCGTCCTGACGCGAGAGGTCAAAGCCGTCGAGATAGCCGGAGTGGCGGGTGGTCTCGCCGTCCTTGCGCTCGGTCCAGCCGACGAGATCGTCGGTGGCGCAGCCGGCGAGATCCTCGACCGACTTCACGTCGTTCTCGCCCAGCGCGACCATCATCGCGGTGGTGATGCCGGCGACCTCACGCAGCCCGTCTTCGACGCCCAGCGCCCTGCGCTTTTCGTCGAACTCGGCCTCGACCGCGGCCAGATACTCCTGCGCGCGGGACTGGATCTCGGCGCCGGTCTCCTCGTCGAAGCCCTCGATCGAGGCGAGCTCGGAGGGATCGACATAGGCGACCTCCTCGACCGTCCGGAAGCCTTCCGAGGCCAGCAGCTGGCCGACCGTCTCGTCGACGTTCAGCGCGTTCATGAAGATGTCGGTGCGGGTGACGAATTCCTTCTGGCGCCGCTCGGATTCCTCGGCCTCGGTCAGGATGTCGATGTCCCAGCCGGTGAGCTGCGAAGCCAGGCGAACGTTCTGGCCGCGGCGGCCGATCGCGAGCGAGAGCTGCTCGTCGGGCACCACGACCTCGATCTTGTCCGCCTCTTCGTCGAGCACGACCTTGGCGACTTCCGCCGGCTGCAGCGCGTTGACGACGAAGGTCGCGACATCGGGCGACCACGGAATGATGTCGATCTTCTCGCCCTGGAGCTCGCCGACCACGGCCTGCACGCGCGAGCCGCGCATGCCGACGCAGGCGCCGACGGGGTCGATCGAGGAATCGCGGCTGATCACGGCGATCTTGGCGCGCGAACCCGGATCGCGGGCCACCGCCTTCACCTCGACGATGCCGTCATAGATCTCTGGCACTTCCTGGCCGAAGAGCTTGGCCATGAACTGCGGGTGGGTGCGGGAGAGGAAGATCTGCGGGCCGCGCGGCTCGCGGCGCACGTCGTAGACATAGGCGCGGGCGCGGTCGCCGACCTTGAAGGTCTCGCGCGGGATCATCTCGTCGCGGCGGATGATCGCCTCGCCGCGGCCGAGATCGACGAAGACGTTGCCGTATTCGACGCGCTTGACGGCGCCGTTGACGATCTCGCCGATGCGGTCCTTGTACTCGTCGTACTGGCGATCGCGCTCGGCCTCGCGGACCTTCTGCACGATGACCTGCTTGGCGGCCTGGGCGGCGATGCGGCCGAAATCGAAGGGCGGCAGCGGATCGGCGATCACGTCGCCGACCTGGGCGGCCGGGTTGTGGCGCTTGGCCTCGTCGACGGTGATCTCGACGGCCGGATTCTCGACGCTGTCGACCACCTGAAGGTGGCGCGCCAGGCGCAGCTCACCGGTCTTGGTGCTGATCTCGGCATGGACGTCGGTCTCGGCGCCGTAGCGCGAGCGGGCGGCGCGGGCGATGGCGTCCTCCATCGCGTCCAGCACGATCTGCCGGTCGATCGATTTCTCGCGGGCGACGGCGTCCGCGATCTGAAGCCATTCGAGCCTGTTGGCTGCGACCACCATGGCGCTCACTCCTCTTCGGTTGTGTCGGGCGGAGTCTGTCCGCGAATCTTGTCGGGCCGCGGGCCCAGCGACTTCTTGCGGCCCTTGGGCGGCGCGGCGATCTCCTCCGCGGGCGGCATCGCGGGCGGCAGCCCGGCCTTGCCGCGGCGCAGCGACTCGGTCACCAGCGCATCGGTCAGCACCAGCCTTGCATCGGCGATCAGCCCCATCGGAATCGCGACATGGCGCTCCTCCTCGGTCTTGGCGTCGTCGCGGGCGAGCAGAGCGTTGCCGCCCTCGACTCCGAGCAGGATGCCCCGGAAGCGCTTGCGGCCAGCCACGGGGGCCTCGGTGTCGATCTTCGCGAGATGGCCGGCCCAGCGCGCGAAGTCGCCGGCGCGGACGAGCGGCCGGTCGATGCCGGGCGACGACACTTCGAGATGGTAGGCGACCTGGATCGGGTCGTCGACATCGAGCGCCGGCGAGACGGCCTGGCTGACCTCCTCGCAACCCTCGACATTCATCGTGCCGTCCGGCCGCTCGGCCATGATCTGCACGGTGCAGCCGTTCTGGCCGGTCACGCGAACCCGCACCAGCCGGTATCCGAGATCGACGATGGCGGGCTCGATGATCGCGGCGACGCGCGCGGCCACGCCGCTCTCGACGACGAGGCGGGGGTCGTTGTCCTGTTCGCTGGCGTTCGGCTCGTTCATGCCCTGGCTGCCTGCCTCTCGGCCGGGCTGGCGCCCGGCTTCGACCGAAGGATGGTGCATGGAGCGCCGGGAGCGGCCGCGCGGGGGCCGCCTGCCATCGGCGTCATGCTCGGCCCCGGCTGGGCTGCGGCCAACAAAAAAGAGCGGACCTTCCGGCCCGCTCTTGATCACCGGCTGATACCGAAACCAGAGCTGTTGGCGCCTATTTAGTCTGCATCGGCCCCGCTGGCAAGCGTCCTCTCCGGCAGGGGAGCCCCGCAAAGTCCGGTGCGGCATTCCGCTAACCCGCTGGTCATCCTTCTGCGTCATGGTGATGCCGCTGCGCGTTGCTTGGGGATGAGTATGAGTTCTGTCAGTTCGCTGTTGCGCGATCTCGAGACGACGATGGTGCGCGGCTCCGCCGACGAGCGCACGCAGATCCTGTCGCGTCTGACCGACCTCTTCCTCAGCACCGCCGCGGTCATGGACGAGGACCAGGTCGGCATTTTCGATGTCGTGATCGGCCGCCTTTCGCGCGCGATCGAACTCAGGGCCCGCATCGAACTCTCTGAACGGTTGGCGCCCGTGCCCAATGCACCGGCCGGCGTGGTGCGCCAGCTGGCGCTCGACGAGATCGCCGTCGCCCGGCCCGTCCTCGTCGCCTCGCCCCGCCTGACCGATCAAGACCTCGTCGCCATCTCCGCGGCGAAGGGGCGCGATCACATGCTCGCCATCACCGAGCGCGCCGCGCTCGGCGAGCCCGTGACGGATTTCCTGATCCTGCGCGGCGGCCGCCTGGTGACCCACGCCATCGCCGCCAATCCGGGCGCGCGCTTCTCCCATCACGGCATGGGCGTCCTCGTCATGCGGGCCAATCAGGACGATGCGCTGCAGTCCGCGCTCGGCGAACGCAAGGATCTGCCGGCCGAACTCGCTAGCCAGCTCATGGCGGCGGCGAAGAACTCGGCGCGGCGTCGGCTGTCGGCCGGGCTCGATCCGGACATGGCTGAGGTCGTCGGGGATGCCGTCGAGCGCGGCGCGCTCGCCGTGGCCGCGGACGCGCAGATCAAGAGCGATCTGGGGGCCGCCAACGAGGCGCTGGTCGAAATCAACCGCCTCCGCGACGCCAACCAGCTCGACGAAGCCGCAATCGTCCGCTTCGCCAGCTCGGGCGCCACCGAATACGCGATCTGTGCCGTCGCGGTGCTGGCCGAGCTGAGCCTGCCGGCGGCCGAGCAGGCCGTGCTGGGGCCGGACCGCGACGCGGTGCTGCTGGTCGCGAGGGGGCTCGGCTGGTCCTGGGAGACGGCCGCGGCGCTGATCGGCCTGCGCAAGGATTTCGGCAAGTCGGAAGCCGCCATCGAGCGGGCACGGCAGCATTTCCGCACCATCGCCCAGCCGACGGCGCAGCGCGTCCTCGGCTTCCTCAGGATGCGCGACGCACAGCAGTGAGATAGCTCGATACCCGCCCCGCCGCGACCGCCTTGGCCTCGTAGCGGGTGCGGATCCAGCCGGGATAAGGCTGGCGCCAGTCCTCGGCGCGTTCGTCGGTCCAGTCGAAATCGGGCGAGCGGGCCAGCCGCGCCAGCGTCCAGCCGACATAGTCGTCGATGTCGCTGGCGAAGCGGAAGCGTCCGCCCGGACGCAGCGTCCGCGCCAACAGCGTCAGCGTGCGGTCGGAGACGAAACGGCGCTTGCGCTGGCGCCGCTTCGGCCAGGGATCGGGATAGAGCAGGTCGATCGCATCGAGCGAGCCCGCCGGCAGACGCGGCAGGAGCAGCGCCGCGTCGCCGTCCCAGATGCGGATGTTGTCCAGGCGCTCGCGTTCGATCAAGGCCAGGAACTTGGCCATGCCATTGATGAAGGGCTCGACGCCGATGAAGCCGATCTGCGGGCTTTCGCGCATGCGCATCAACAGATGCTCACCGCCGCCGAAGCCGATCTCGAGCCGCACCGCCTCGACAGGCCGCGGAAACAGCGCCTCGAGGTCGGCGATCTCGCCCTCCGGCAGGCGCAGCCGCGGCAGCACCGTGTCGATCATCACGCTCTGGCCCTCGCGCAGGGCCTTGCCCTTGCGCCGGCCGAAAAAGGCGCGGTCGGGATCGTGGTCATGGGTCATCGGGACGGACTTCTGGCTGGATGGCGTGGCGGTCGAACGGCGTGCCTAGCAAACAAAAAGGGCCGGAGCGACATGCTCCGGCCCGATCGAATGGTCGGCTGCGTCTGCGTCAGGCGGCGACGGCCTTCTTCAGCGCGTCGACCAGATCGGTCTTCTCCCAGGAGAAGCTGCCGTCGCGGCCGGCCTTGCGGCCGAAATGGCCATAAGCTGCCGACTTGGCGTAGATCGGCTTGTTGAGCTGGAGATGGGTGCGGATGCCGCGCGGGGTCAGGTCCATGACCTCGCCCAGGACCTTCTCCAGCTTGGCCTCGTCGACCTTGCCGGTGCCGTGCAGGTCGACATAGATCGACAGCGGCTTGGCGACGCCGATGGCGTAGGAGAGCTGGATCGTGCAGCGCTCGGCGAGCTTGGCCGCGACCACGTTCTTGGCGAGATAGCGCGCCGCATAGGCCGCCGAACGGTCGACCTTGGTCGGGTCCTTGCCGGAGAACGCGCCGCCGCCATGGGGCGCTGCGCCGCCATAGGTGTCGACGATGATCTTGCGGCCGGTCAGGCCGGCGTCGCCGTCCGGGCCGCCGATGACGAACTTGCCGGTCGGGTTGACGTGCCAGACGGTGTCCTTCGAGATCCAGCCCTCGGGCAGGGTCGAGCGGATATAGGGCTCGACGATCTTGCGGACATCGGCCGAGGACAGGCTCGCATCGGTGTGCTGGGTCGAGAGCACGATCTGCGTCACGCCGACCGGCTTGCCGTTCTCGTACTTGACCGTGACCTGGCTCTTGGCGTCGGGGCCGAGCTTGGCGGCGCCGCCTTCCTTGGCGTGCCGGGCCTTGGCCAGCACCTCGAGGATCTTGTGCGAATAATAGATCGGCGCCGGCATCAGCTCGGGCGTCTCGCGGCAGGCATAGCCGAACATGATGCCCTGGTCGCCCGCGCCTTCATCCTTGTTGCCGGAGGCGTCGACGCCCTGGGCGATGTCGGCGGACTGGGCGTGCAGCAGCACGTCGATCTTGCACTTCTTCCAGTGGAAGCCGTCCTGCTCGTAGCCGATCGCCTTGATCGCGCGGCGGGCGGCCGACTTGACCTTGCTCTTCATCGCCTTCTCGTCGAGCGAGGTGCGGACCTCGCCGGCGATGACGACGCGATTGGTCGTGGCCAGCGTCTCGCAGGCGACGCGCACCTGCGCGGCGTCCATCCCCGCCTTGGCGGCTTCCTTGAAGAACAGGTCCACGACCTCGTCGGAAATACGGTCGCAGATCTTGTCGGGATGGCCCTCGCCGACGGATTCGCTGGTGAACAGGTAATTCTGGCGTGACACGGTGGGACAACCCTTGGTCAGCGATGGCAGGAGGCCGGCCCTGGGACCAGAGCCGGCCGACGAAAAACGGCCAACCTCTTTGCAGCGGACGTGTTCGGCGTCAAGCACGCCGAACCGTTTACCGGGAGAATCGTTCGACAGGGCGAACGATCAGGGCTCGTTTTCAGGTGTTTTCTGGCTCTTCTTCGGCGAGGGTCTCGACAAGGTCGATGATGCGGCGCCGGACCTTGGCGCTCTTGATCCGCACGAAGGCCTTCGTCAGTTGCACGCCTTCGCTGCTCGACATGAAGTCCGAGACATAGGCATTCGCGGCTGAATCGGAGAACCCCCCGGTCGGCATGTCGCCGGTCGGAGCGCCCTCGAAGAAGAACGACACCGGCACGTCGAGCATCTTGGCGATCTGCTGGAGCCGGCTGGCGCTGATCCGGTTCGAACCCTTTTCGTATTTCTGGACCTGCTGGAAGGTCAGCCCCAGCGCATCGCCGAGCTTTTCCTGGCTAACGCCCGCGAGCATGCGCTGCATCCGCACGCGACTGCCGACATGGCGGTCGATCGGGTTGGGGACTTTTTTTAACATAGGTTTGCCTTGGCTCTTCGCGCTGGCTCGGATGCATGGGTTCCGACGGCAGCATAGTCAATTGGTTTGAGGCGGTGGAGGTCGGCACCCTATCCCCTCGGTTTACAAGTTCCAAATGGGATTAGTCACGGGGCAGCATTCGCGCCAGCAGCAAGAAGCCAGCCAAAAGGGCGACATAGGTCCAGTCCGCGATGCGGCCGTAGAGCGTGGCCGGGCCGGCGCGCGGCAGCCCGACATCCAGCACGCCCTCGCGTCCGAGAGGCAGGCTCGCCAGCGTCCGGCCATAGCCGTCGGTCACCGCCGAGATGCCGGTGTTGGCGACGCGCACGAGAGGCAGCCCCTCCTCGATCGCGCGCAGCCGCGCTTGGGCGAAATGCTGGTAGGGCCCGCTCGTCTGCCCGAACCAGCCGTCATTGGTCAGGTTGAGCAGGAAGCCGGGACGCGGCCCCTGTGGCATGGCTTCGCCCGGGAACACCACCTCGTAGCAGATCAGCGGCGCGGCCGGCGGCAGGCCGCGGATCGTCAGCGGCAGACGGCGCGTTCCGGCGGCGAAACCGCCCGGCACGGACACGAACTCCGAGAGCCCGACGCTGCGGATCAGCCGCTCGAGAAACGCCGGCAGATACTCGCCGAACGGCACCAGATGGACCTTGTCGTAGCTCGAGACGATCGCGCCCTCGTCGTCGACGACCTGGATCGAATTGAAGATCGGTGGCCGGCTCTCGCCCGGCAGCACCTCGCCGGCCCGCGCGGCGCCGGTGATCAGCGTGGTGTTGGGCGGCAGCAGGGCGGCGATCCGCGCCAGCGCCTGCGGGGTCCGTCCGAGCAGGAAGGGGAAGGCCGATTCCGGCCAGATCAGATGGGTCACGGCCTGGACGCCGGGCGTGCTCGGGCTCGTCGCCCGGTCGCTGAGCGTCAGATACTGGTTCAGGATCGCTTCGCCATTGCGGGCGTTGAACTTGGCGTCCTGCGGCAGGTTCGGCTGCATCAGCCGCAGCTTGACGCCGGCGACCAGCGGCACCGGATCGGCAGGGACACGCCAGAGGCCGAAGCCGAAGAGGCCGGCGACGGCCAAAAGCGCCAGCACCGGCATCCGCCAGCGCGCGATCGCGCCCTCCGACGTGCCGAGCGTCGCCGGCGCCGCCCCGATCGCGACCGCCAGCAGCGTCAGCCCATAGAGCCCGATCAAGGAGGCGGCCTGCGCGATCTGCGCCTGGCCGGCGAGCATCATGCCGTAGACGTTCCAGGGAAAGCCCGTCAGCACATGGCCGCGCAGCCACTCGCTGAGCGAGAGCATGACCGCCAGAACGAGGATGCGGCCGGCGCCGGTCGACCAGAGCAGCCGCGCGCAGCCGAAGCCAAGTGCGGGGAAGAACGCCAGCAGCGCCGGCAGTGCCACGACGCCCAGCGGCATCGCCCAGGCGAATTTGTCGGCCTCCACGAGGAAGGCCGCACCCAGCCACCACAGCCCGGCCAGAAAGAAGCCGAAGCCCCACCACCAGCCTGCGGCGGCGGCCGCACGGAAGCGGGCGAAGACGCTGCCGCCGACGGAACCGTCGATCAGCCAGACGGCTGCGGTCATCGGCACGACGATCAGCGGCCAGAGATCGAGCGGGGGCAGGGCCAGCGCGCCGCTGGCGCCGGCGAGACAGGCGATCGCTCGCCTGCGCCATCCCCAGGCGAGAATGACGCCGTCGGCCAGAGACGCGAACCGCATCAGACCGTTTCCGCTGCGCTTGTGTCCTCGCCGGCGGGGCGGCGGTGGATGCTGAGCCGCTTGACCCGGCGGCTATCGGCTTCGAGCACCTCGAAGATCAGCCCTTCGGGCCCCTCGATCGTTTCACCCTGTTCGGGAACGTGCCCGGCCAGGGTGACGATCAGCCCGCCCACGGTATCGACCTCTTCCGCGATCGGATTCTGCGACAGGTCGATCCCGGTGGCCTCGCGCAGTTCGTCCAGCGTGGCGCGGGCGTCGGCGCTGTAGCGCCCCTCGCCATCGGGCGTGATGGCGGGCGCCTCCTCGAGATCGTGCTCGTCCTCGATGTCGCCGACGACGATCTCGATGAGATCCTCGATGGTGACGAGCCCGTCCGTACCGCCATATTCGTCGATCACGAGGGCGATATGGGTTCGCGTCGTCTGCATCCGCACCAGGAGTTCGACGGCCGGCATCGACGGCGGGACGTAGAGCACCGGCCGCATGATCTTGGTGGCGGCCAGCGTCATCGTGAGATCGACCGCGCCGAGATCGTGGAGCGCCGGCTGGGACAGCCCCGCGCTCGGCTCGGCCTTGGCCTGGCCGGCAATGAATTCGAGGAAGTCGCGGATATGGACCATGCCGCGGGGATCATCGAGAGAGTCGTCGAAGACCGGCAGGCGGGAATGGCCGGCGGTTCGAAACAGCGCCAGCAACTCGTCCAGCGTCGCATCCGCAGGCACGGCGATGATGTCGGCGCGCGGGATCATGACGTCGCCGACGCGCCGTTCCCGCAGGCTGAGAACATTGGAGAGCATGGCGCGCTCCTGCGTGCTCAGATCGGCGAGTTGCCCGCTGCCCTGGGCCAGTGCCTCGGTGATCTCCTCGCGGATGGTTCCGCCGCCACGCAGGCCGAGCCTGTCCAGAAAATGGCTGAGCCAATGGGTGAGGCCGCGTCCGGCGGCTTCGGGCTGGGTCTGTCGACTGTCGTCGCTCATGATCGTGAGGGTCGGTCCGGGGTGGGAACAGGCGCGGGTGAAGCGGGGG
>LSIG01000164.1 GCA_001556125.1 Rhizobiales bacterium CCH10-E5
CCCCCATCCCTAACCCTTCCCCACCGCAAGCGGGGGGAAGGGGACAGGTCGTGCCCGGCCGCAACCGTCACGCCAGCACCTCCGCGAGCGCCGCCACGAAGGCCGCCCGATCCTCGTTCGTGTTGATTTCGGTCGATGCGACGAGCAGCAGGTCGTCGAGCCCGGCGCCGGGCAGCAGCCGCGACACCGGCACGCCGGCGAGGATGCCCTTCGCCGCCAGCGCCTCGACGATCTCAGCCGCCGGCTTCGGCAGCTTCACGGTGAACTCGTTGAAGAAGCTCTGGTTGAGCACCGAGACGCCCTTCACCCCGGCCAGCGCATCGGCCAGCGCCACGGCGTTGGCGTGGTTGACCTCGGCGAGGCGGGTGAAGCCGGCCTGTCCGAGCAGCGTCATGTGGATGGTGAAGGCCAGCACGCAGAGGCCGGAATTGGTGCAGATGTTCGAGGTCGCCTTGTCGCGGCGGATATGCTGCTCGCGGGTGGAGAGCGTCAGCACGAAGCCGCGCTGGCCCGAGGCGTCGACGGTCTCGCCGCAGAGCCGGCCCGGCATCTGGCGGATGTATTTCGACTTGGCGGCGAAGAGCCCGACATAAGGCCCGCCGAAGTTCAGCGCGTTGCCGATCGACTGGCCCTCGCCGACGACGATGTCGGCATCCTGTTCGCCGGGCGGCGTCACGGCGCCGAGCGCGACGACCTCGGTGAAGACCGCGATCAGCAGGGCGCCATGGGCATGGGCCTTGGCGGCGATGGGCTTCAGGTCGCGCAGATTGCCGAAGAAGTCCGGCGACTGCACCACGACGCAGGAGGTCTGGTCGTCGATCTGGGCGAGGATGTCCTCGGTGGCCGCGACGTCGGGCGCCAGGGTGACGACCTCGTCATTGGCCATCTCGGAGAGGGTCCGGACGACGTCGGCATAATGCGGGTGGAGGCCGCCGGACAGCACCGCCTTGTTCCGCTTGGTGACGCGATGCGCCATCAGCACGGCTTCGCCCGTGCCGGTCGAGCCGTCATACATCGAGGCGTTGGCGACCTCCATGCCGGTCAGGGCCGATACTTGCGTCTGGAACTCGAAGAGATATTGCAGCGTGCCCTGGGCGATCTCGGGCTGGTAGGGCGTGTAGCTCGTGAGGAACTCCGAGCGCTGGATCAGGTGGTCCACGGTGGCCGGGACATGGTGCTTGTAGGCGCCGGCGCCGACGAAGAAGGGCACCGAGGAGGCCGCGACGTTGCGGGCCGACATCCGCGCTAGGATGCGCTCGACCTCGAGCTCGCCCTTGGCACGCGGCAGATCGACCGGCGCCTTCAGCAGCTTGTCGGCCGGCACATCGGAGAACAGGGCATCGACGTCGGCGACGCCGATGCGGGCCAGCATGTCCTGCCGGTCGGCATCGCTCAGGGGGAGATAGCGCATGGTGGTTCCTCGGTCATTCCGGGGCCGAGCGCAGCGAGGAGCCCGGAACCCATGAACACAGGTGTTTCAAAGCCAGCCGCGGACCCGGCGCCCCTTCGGCGGGCGTCGTGGTCATGGGTTCCGGGCTCGCGCCTTCGGCGCGTCCCGGAATGACGACCTCACAGCGTCTTGAGATAATTCTGGTACTCGGCCTCGCTCATCAGGCCTTCCAGCTCGGCGGCGTCCTTGAGCTTGAGCTTCAGGAACCAGCCCTTGCCGGAGGGGTCCTCGTTGACGGTGCCCGGCGCGCCCTCGAGCTCGCTGTTGACGGCCACGACCTCGCCGGAAACCGGCGCGTAGACCTCGGAAGCGGCCTTGACGCTCTCGACCACAGCCGCCTCGCCGCCCTTGGCGACGGTCTTGCCGATGCTCGGCAGCTCGACGAAGACGACGTCCCCGAGCTGGCCCTGGGCGAAATCGGTGATGCCGACGACGCCGGTCTCGCCCTCGATGCGGATGTACTCGTGGTCTTTGGTGTAGCGGGTCTCGGCCATGTCTGGTCTCCGGAGCGAAAAGGGGTTGAGCGGGTTCAGCGCTTGTAGCGGTTGGGAACGAAGGGCATCGCGGCCACGACGGCCGGCAGAGGCTTGCCCCGCACGATCAGGTGGAGCGGAGTGCCCGGCGCGCTGTGGGCCGTGGCGACGTAGCCCATGGCGCAGGGGGCGTTCAGCGTCGGGCCGAAGCCGCCGGAGGTGACCTTGCCGACGACCTCGCCCTCGGGCGTCGCGATCTCGGCGCCCTCGCGGGCCGGAGCCCGGCCTTCCGGCAGCAGGCCGACGCGGACGCGGCCGACACCCTCAGTGAATTCGCGCTGAACGCGCGCGGCTCCGGGGAAGCCGCCCTCCTCGCGACGCCGCTTCTGGATCGACCAGGTCAGCGCCGCCTCGACCGGCGAGGTCGTGGTGTCGATGTCGTGGCCATAGAGGCAGAGCCCCGCTTCCAGCCGCAGCGAATCACGCGCGCCGAGGCCGATCGGCTTGACGCTCGCATCGAGCAGCAGCGTGTCCCAGATCTCGCCGATCTTCGCGGCGGCGGCCGAAATCTCGTAGCCGTCCTCGCCGGTGTAGCCGGAGCGGCTGACATTGGCCTTGATGCCGGCGACCGTCATGGTGCGCGAGGTCATGAAGCCCATCTCGGCCGCTTCCGGCGCGAGCGCGGCCAGCGCGGCCTCGGCGCCCGGCCCCTGCAGCGCGATGAGGCCACGATGCTCGGCGCGGATCAGCTTCACATTGGCGGGGAGACGCGCCTCGATATGGGCGTAGTCCTGCGCCTTGCAGGCGGCGTTGACGACGAGGTAGAGCGCGCCGTCCTCGTCCGGATCGATCGAGCGCGTCACCATCAGATCGTCGAGGATGCCGCCCTCCTCGTTCAGGAGCTGCGAGTAGCGCTGCTTGCCCGGCGCGAGATTGACGATGTCGGCGGGAATCAGCGCCTCGAGCGCGCGCGCCGTGGTCTCGTGATCGGGGCCAACCAGAAAGCACTGGCCCATATGCGAGACGTCGAAGAGGCCGGCCTTCTCGCGCGTCCAGTTGTGCTCGCTCAGGATGCCTGTGGGATACTGGACCGGCATGTCGTAGCCGGCGAAGGGCACCATGCGGGCGCCGAGCGCGACATGGCGGGCATGAAGCGGGGTCTTGAGTATGACGGCCTCGGGCGAAGCCCCGGCATCGGCAACAGCGGCATCCATCGACGGCCCCTTCCAGAGTCGAGCGCAGGCCCCGGACGGATGTGTCCGGAACGCGCCCCCTCTGTCTTGGAACCTGAGAGATTTCCCCGAGCCGGCCTCATGAGCCGGACAGGTTACACCCGTCGGTGGACGGGGTTGCCCCCGCCGCTTTCCAGAGTGCCAGTTCCCACGCGGTCCGTTTGCCTGAGCGTTTCCGGGGCGGTTGCGCCTTCGGCGCCGGAGCCGGACAAGTCCGGACCCGGTCTCTTCCGCGGGGATGTTGCGGCTGTCGGCACAGATACAAGACGGCGCGCCGTAGTCAATCGAGCGGCTGCCTTCTTAACAGGCAAGCCGCGCGACTCTTTGCAGCGGCCGGGACGCCGCGCTCGCCGATCAGCGCCGGCGCGACCGCGCCGGGGTGGCCGAACCACCGCCGAGGCTGACGATGATCTCGACGTCGCCGCGGCCGGCCGGGACGACGATGCCGTCCTCGACATGCGAGAAGTCGGTGCCGCCCTGGCCGGAGGCGATGGTGCCGCCGACCCGCGCGGCGCGGCGGGCGATCTGCGTGGTGCCACGGGTGACGCTCGTGGTCAGCGTCGCGCCATAGGTGCCGGGGCCGCCGGCCGGGCCGAGCAGGACCCGCCCCTCGACGCCGACCTTCAGGCGATAGCCGCCATTACCGGTCGGCGTGCATTCGCGGGCGACGTTGAGGATCGAGATCTGGTGACGCAGGCTGCCGCTGTCCGGACCGGACTGGGCGCGCAGGGCGGCGCCGCCATCGGCGATGATCACATCCGGGCAGACCAGCTGCTCTTCGTCATCCTTCGGCAGCTGATCGGGCGGGGGCGGCGTCGTCGACTGGAACATGACGACGTTGCCGAGCGTCTGCAGCGTGCTCGGCTGGCCGGACGAGGAGCCCGAAGAACCGCAGCCGGCAAGGCCGAGGCAGAGGAACGGCAGAGCCAGCAGGCTCGGGCGGCGAAGCAGCATCTCGTTCACGGCAGGGTCTCCACGCCGGGGCCGAAGCCGTTGAGGGAGACAGGCACGCCCACCCCCTCTTCCGGCGTCTGGAATACGATGAAGGTGGCGTTCTTACCGCCCTTGAGCTGGCCGAGCAGAGTGTCGTCCATGACGACCTCGGCGACGCAACCGGTGGTCAGGCAGCGCACGAAGCCGGCGCGGCCGATGTCCTTGTCGTCGATCTTCAGGCCGAGGCCGGAGGGCAGCAGCACGCCGAGCGGCGCGACGACGCGCAGCAGCCGGCTCTTCTGATCGGCGGTCTTCAGCACGATGACGAGAAGCGTCAGATTGGGCCGATCCTCGGCTGCCACATTCTGAACCAGCGCGCACTGCTCGGTCTTCGCGCCGGGGGGCACCTCACAGCGCATCTGCCAGTCGCCATGCGTCGACTTGACCGCGCCCTGGGCCAGAGTATTCCCGCCCGACAGCCCGGCGCCGGCGAGCGCGAGGGCCGCCGCGCAGACAGGTCCGATGATCCTACCCATCCCTGCGATTCCTCCAAGGCGGCGAGCGCGCCGCATCCGCAATCCCCGCCCGTCGAATACGAGGATTCGGGCGAAATGCCGACCCGAGCGCGATTGAGCCGCCGCTCGCGACCGGACGCCTGCGTTGGGACCATGCAGGCCCCGCCCTGTCAAGGCGGCAGCCGCCCGCCGCGCCAAGGCGGCCGTAGCGGGCTCGCGCGATTATGCCGCACGAGACGCACCGGCCCCTCGCATCGCCCCACTGGCGCAAGCGTGATCTTTGATTTATCGCAATCCCGAAGAGCAAGGCGGCCTCGCGGCCGCACTCGCCGCGCATGGCTGGGCCGTCGCTACGTTTCCCTCGGGATCCGTGCCGTCGGGTGACATGCGGGGCATGATGAGGAGCGACGTCGGATCGATGCGATTTCTGAGCAGGACCCCAGCCACACTGGCCGCATCGGCCCTCGCCGTCGCCGCGGCACTGCTTCCGGAGGCCGTTCTCGCCGGCACGGGCATGCCGAGCCCCTGGCAGCTCAACCTGCAGGGCGCGGTCACCGAGGTCGCCGCCTATATCCACTGGTTCCACGACTGGCTGAACGTGATCATCTTCGCGATCACGCTCTTCGTGCTGGCCCTGCTGATCTATGTCTGCTGGCGCTTCAGCGAGAAGGCCAATCCGACCCCCTCCAAGACGACGCACAACGCGCTGCTCGAGGTGGCCTGGACGGTCATCCCCGTCCTGATCCTGGTCGTCATCGCGATCCCGTCCTTCCGCTTGCTGAAGCTGCAGCTGGAAGTGCCGCCGGCCGACATCACCGTGAAGGTGACCGGCAAGCAGTGGTACTGGTCCTATGAGTATCCGCAGGATGGCGGCGCCTTCACCTTTGATTCGTTGATGCTTGACGAGAAGCAGCGGGCCGAGGCGATCGCCGGCAACAAGATCGCCGCCGCCGAGGCGCCGCGCCTTCTGGCTGTGGACAACGAGGCGGTCGTGCCGGTCGGCAAGATCGTGCGCGTGCAGGTCACCGCCGCCGACGTGATCCACAAGTTCACCGTTCCGTCCTTCGGCGTGAAGATCGACGCGATCCCCGGCCGCCTGAACGAAACCTGGTTCAAGGCCGATCGCGAGGGCATCTATTACGGCCAGTGCTCCTTCGTCTGCGGGCAGAACCACGCCTATATGCCGATCGCCTTCCGCGTCGTCAGCCAGGAGCGCTACGCCGCCTGGCTCGCCGAATCGAAGCAGAAATTCGCGAATGCCGGCGATGCCGCCGGCAAGCTCGCCGCCGCCGGCGAGTGACGCATCCAGAACCCTCGCGGGCCGCCAGGCCCGCGCACCACCCGATCTGACCGACTGTCGCGAAGCGATTTCGCACGAGGAGACCAAGGCGATGGCAACAGCGGCTCCGCACGCTCCCGCCCACGGACATCACGACGACGCCCATGCCCATCCGACCGGGTGGCGCCGCTGGCTCTTGTCGACCAACCACAAGGACATCGGCACGCTCTACCTGATCTTCTCGATCATGGCGGGCCTCGTCGGCGGCTTCCTCTCGATCATGATGCGCATCGAGCTGCAGCAGCCCGGTCTGCAGATCTTCGCCAACGGCCAGAGCTACAACGTCTTCGTCACCGGCCACGGCCTGATCATGATCTTCTTCATGGTCATGCCCGCGGTCATCGGCGGCTTCGGCAACTGGTTCGTGCCGCTGATGATCGGCGCGCCGGACATGGCCTTCCCGCGCATGAACAACATCTCGTTCTGGCTGACGGTCGCCGCCTTCGTGCTGCTCGTCATGTCGATGTTCATGGAGGGCGCGCCCGGCGCCCATGGCGTCGGCACCGGCTGGACGATCTATCCGCCCTTCTCCTCCTCCGGCCATCCGGGCCCGGCGGTCGATTTCGGCATCTTCTCGCTTCACCTCGCCGGCGCGGCCTCGATCCTCGGCGCGATCAACTTCATCACCACCATCCTGAACATGCGCGCGCCGGGCATGACGCTGCACAAGATGCCGCTCTTCGCCTGGGGCGTGCTGGTGACGGCGTTCCTGCTGCTGCTGGCCCTGCCGGTGCTCGCCGGCGCCATCACCATGCTGCTGACCGACCGCAACTTCGGCACGACCTTCTATGACCCGGCCGGCGGCGGCGACCCGATCCTGTACCAGCACCTGTTCTGGTTCTTCGGTCACCCCGAAGTGTACATCATGATCCTGCCGGCCTTCGGCATCATCAGCCACATCATCTCGACCTTCTCGAAGAAGCCGATCTTCGGCTATCTTGGCATGGCCTACGCCATGGTCGCGATCGGCGTCGTCGGCTTCATCGTGTGGGCGCACCACATGTACACCGCCGGCCTCTCGCTCAACACGCAGCGCTACTTCGTGTTCGCGACGATGGTCATCGCGGTGCCGACCGGCATCAAGATCTTCTCCTGGATCGCGACGATGTGGGGCGGCTCGATCCGCTTCACCGCGCCGATGATCTGGGCGATCGGCTTCATCTTCCTGTTCACCGTCGGCGGCGTGACCGGCGTGGTGCTGGCCAATGCCGGCGTCGACCGCTCGCTGCACGCGACCTATTACGTCGTGGCGCATTTCCATTACGTGCTGTCGCTCGGCGCCGTGTTCGGCATCTTCGCGGGCTTCTACTACTGGTTCCCGAAGATGAGCGGCTATGTGATCCCGGACTGGATCGGCAAGCTGCACTTCTGGGTCGCCTTTTTCGGCGCCAACCTGCTGTTCTTCCCGCAGCACTTCCTCGGCCTGGCCGGCATGCCGCGTCACTATGTGGACTATCCGGATGCCTTCGCCGGGTGGCATTTCTGGTCGTCGATCGGCTCCTACATTTTCGCCGCCGGTCTGCTGATCTTCTTCTACGGCGTGTATGTCGCCTTCTCCCGCAAGGAGCTCGCCGGCGACAATCCGTGGGGCGAAGGCGCGACGACGCTGGAGTGGACCCTGTCCTCGCCGCCGCCGTTCCACCAGTTCGAGACGCTGCCCCGCATCAGCGGCTCGGACCACTAAAGACCATAGGCGGCGGGCCCCCGGGCCCGCCGCCGCCCTTCCCCCGAGCGCCCCCTCACGGCGTTCCGGAGA
>LSIG01000165.1 GCA_001556125.1 Rhizobiales bacterium CCH10-E5
ACCTACCCCCTCCCCACCGCAAGCGGGGGGAGGGGGTAGGTTGGGCCCGTCAATGGCTGGGTCGCTTCACCGGAGAGGGGCTGTCATGGCCGGAAACCGCAAGGACCCTCGCACGTCGAAAGCGCGGCGCCTGCGCCGGGAGGCCACGCCCGCGGAAAAGCGCCTTTGGCTGCACCTGAAAGCAATGGAGTTGCCGGGCGGTCATTTTCGTCGCCAAGCACCTCTGGGACCCTATTTCGCCGACTTCGTCCATATCGGCGCGAGGCTGGTGATTGAACTCGATGGCGGCCAGCATGGTCTGCCGACTGCGGTTGAGCGCGATGCGCGCCGTACGGCCTATCTCGAAGCACAGGGCTTCCGCGTCCTGCGCTTCTGGAATCACGAATTGATCGAAAACCTCGATGGCGTCGTCGAAACGATCTTCCGCGCCATCAATGATCCATCTCTGAAGTCCGGAGTCACCTCATGCTGAACCGTCAGGGACGTCCCACCCAGGGCACCGCGTCCGCCCATGAGCCGCACGCCACCTTCACCGGCAACCGCGCGCTGCAGCAGATCGAGCCGCTGATCTTCGAGATCGGTCACACCGAGACGACCGGCGTCGACATCGATCCGCCGGCACCGTTCAAGTCGCGCCTCGGCGCGCATGCCCGCAAGGGAGAGATCGGCCTGCCCGGTCTCTCCGAGCCCGAGGCGATGCGCCATTACGTGCGCCTGAGCCAGAAGAACTACGGCATCGACACCGGGCTCTTCCCGCTCGGCTCCTGCACGATGAAGCACAATGCCCGCCTCAACGAGAAGACGGCGCGGATGCCCGGCTTCTCCGACGTGCACCCGCTGCAGCCGGTCTCGACCGTGCCGGGCGCGCTCGAGGTCATGCTCGAGCTCTCGCGCTACCTGATGACGCTGACCGGCATGCCGGCGGTCGCGCTGTCGCCGAAGGCCGGCGCCCATGGCGAGGCCTGCGGCATGATGGCGATCAAGGCCGCCATCGCCGCCAAGGGCGAGGGCGCGACCCGCAATGTCGTGCTCGTCCCCGAATCGGCGCATGGCACCAATCCGGCGACCGCGGCCCTGATCGGATTCTCGGTGCGCTCGGTTCCCGCGCGGCCGGACGGCACGGTCGCCGTCGAGGACGTCAAGGCCCTGCTCGGGCCCGACATCGCCGCGATCATGCTGACCAACCCCAACACCTGCGGCATCTTCGAGCCGCAGATCGTCGAGATCGCCGCCGCGATGCACGAGGCCGGCGCCTATTTCTACTGCGACGGCGCCAACTTCAACGCCATCGTCGGCAAGGCCAAGCCGGGTGACCTCGGCGTCGACGCCATGCACATCAACCTGCACAAGACCTTCTCGACGCCCCATGGCGGCGGCGGGCCGGGCGCCGGGCCGGTGGTGCTGTCGGAGCGGCTGGCGCCCTTCGCCCCGGTGCCGTTTATCCATCTGGAAGGCGGCACCCCGCGCCTGATCGAGACCGCCGCCGACGCGCCGGAGGGCACGGCTCCCTTCGGCCGTATGACCGCCTTCCACGGCCAGATGGGCATGTATGTCCGCGCGCTCACCTACATGCTCAGCCATGGCGCGGATGGCATGAAGCAGGCTTCCGAGGATGCGGTTCTCAACGCGAACTACATCCGCGCCTGCCTCTCCGACCTGATGTCGCTGCCTTATCCCGATCACCCCTCGATGCACGAGGCGCTGTTCGACGACGAATGGCTGAAGGGCACCGGCGTCACCACGCTCGACTTCGCCAAGGCGATGATCGACGAGGGCTATCACCCGATGACGGTGTATTTCCCGCTCGTCGTCCACGGCGCCATGCTGATCGAGCCGACCGAGTCGGAATCTAAGGCCTCGCTCGACCTCTTCATCGCGACGCTGCGCGATCTCGGCATGGCGGCGAAGGGCAACGACAAGGAACGCTTCACCGCGGCTCCCCACCATGCCCCGCTGCGCCGCCTCGACGAGACCCGCGCCGCGCGCCAGCCGGTCCTGAAATGGGTGCCGCCGGCGCCCTTGGCGGAAGCGGCGGAGTAGTCGTTGACGATCGTTACTGGCGGCCCGAGCCGCCAGTAACAGTCCGTTACCGAAATCCTGAGCACGCCTTAAGCCTTCCTTGACCATGCGCGAGGGATGATTCCGTCATGCGTCTTTGGCGCTGTGTGGGATCACGTCCATGTCGGTGCGTTTCGTCAAAGCTTCCGTCGCCGCCCTGGTGCTTCTGCTGGGAGGGCTGGGTGCGCGGGCCAACGAGCCCAGCTACGGCCCCAACACCTATGATCGCACCCTCGAGGCGCTGATCGCGCATGAGGACATTGCCGTTCGCGGCGGCTGGCCCAAGGTGCCGGCCGGCATCACGGCGCTGAAGCCGGACGCTCAGGCGCCCGAGGTCGCGGTGCTGAAGCGGCGCCTCGTGCTCAGCGGAGACCTGCCGGCCGACGCCCTGCCGGGCGACGTCTATGACGCGAATGTCGTCGCCGCGGTGAAGCGCTTCCAGCTGCGCCACGGCCTTTCGGATCTCGGCACGGTCGGCCGCCTCACGCTGAAGGCGCTGAATACGCCGGTCGAGGTCCGCCTCAACCAGCTCACCGCCACGCTCGAGCGGCTGAAGGGCAACGGATTCTCCTTCTCGGAACGCTATGTCGTGGTCAACATCCCCGGCGCCAGCGTCGAGGCGGTCGAGAACGGACTCGTCCAGCGCAGGCATCTCGCCATCGTCGGGCGCCCGGACCGGCCCTCGCCGGTGCTCCAGGCCAACATCACCTCGGTCAACCTCAACCCGACCTGGACGGTCCCGACCTCGATCGTGAAGGCCGACATCATCCCACATATGCGCAAGGACCCCGGCTTCCTGGCGAAGTCGCATATGCGCCTGCTCGGCGCCGAGAACCGCGAGATCGACCCGGCCACCGTCAATTGGGCCAGCTTGACCGCGCCCTATTTCACCGTGCGGCAGGATCCCGGCCCGGACAATTCGCTCGGCCAGATGAAGATCGACATGCCCAACACCGAGGCCGTCTATCTCCACGACACGCCGAAGAAGTCGCTCTTCCGCAACGACGTCCGCTTCAACTCCTCGGGCTGTGCCCGTGTCGAGGGCGTGCGCGATCTCGGCGCCTGGCTGCTCGAAGGCACGGAATGGACGCCGGCCGCGATCGAAGCCGAGATCGCCAAGGGCGAGCGCAAGAACATCCCGCTGAAGAAGGCGGTGCCGGTCGCCTGGGTCTATCTCACGGGCTGGCAGGGCGCCGATGGCATGGTCCAGTTCCGGGAGGACATCTACGGCCTCGACACGCCGCAGGGCATCGTCACCTCGACGATCCTGGCGCGGAAAACCAGGCCGAAGCCGGTGCAGCCGGCTAGCGAAGCCAAGCCTGTCACGTCGCCGCCGGCGCGTCCTGTCAAGGTCGGGGCCGGCGCCGGCAGGACGCTCACGGTCTCGAACTGAAACGGTTCACAGGCCTTTGAGGATCGCCATCGTCGCGGCGATCGCCTGCGCCCGCGCCTCGGCATTCGTCCCGATTGTCACCATCCCGTCCGCGCGCTCCGAGTAAGCCGCCTTGCGGTTGCGCAGCGGCAGGCTGGGATGGTCGAAGTCGTGATAGGCGTCGGCATAACCGACGAAGCGCGCGCCACCTTGGGCGGCCAGCTTCTCGCAGGGCTTCGCCGGGGTCCAGTCGTCGGCCAGGCCGTGCAGGATCGTGGTCGGCGCCCGCGCCATCCAGCCGCGTTTCAGCAGGACGCGGCAGCCCGGATAAAAGGCGATGACGGCCCGAAAGCCGCCGGGACCTGCGGCAGCGGGCTGACCTGCGACCTCCAGCGCGGTCGAGCCGCCATTCGACCAGCCCATGAGAGCGACTCGGCCCGCGGCGGCCAAGCCTTGCTGCTCCAGCCAGTCACGGGCGCCGAGCGCGTCCTGGGCTCGACCGGCCGGCGTCAGGTTGCGGTCGCGATCATTGCAGAGGATCGTCAAGCCGCGAGCGCCGAAGCTGTCGGGCAGAAGCACGGCATAGCCCGCCGCGGTGAGCCGCGCGGTCCAGTCGGCGTCGCGGCTGGCGAGCTTGCCGGAGGCGTTCCACAGCCCGGCGCAACCATGCAGGACGACGACGGCCGGGAACGGGCCTCTGCCCTCGGGACGGGCGAGCCAACCCGAGAGCCGGGTTCCGTCGCGTGACGCGAAAGCGATCTGTTCCAGGGCCTGCGCGGGTGTCGCGAGGCAGAGGAGGAGGGCGGCGAGACGGCGCAGGATCCACATGCGGTGTTTCCTCCGTTTGAGTCGCCCCCCGAAAACGAAGACGCCGCGATCCGGGGAGATCGCGGCGTCGGTGTCGCTTGCGGTGCGGCAGGTCTCAGTTCAGCTTGGCCTTGACCTCGCCCAGCCCGGCGGCAAAGAGCGCGTCGCCGGTGCTGCCGCCCACCTGAGAGCGGATGATCAGCTCGGCGGCCTTCGTCGCAGCCTCGGCGGCCGCGGCGCGAACCTCGGCCTCGGCCTGGCTCTCGGCGAGCGCGATCTTCTCCTCCGCCGACTTGGTGCGGCGGGCGACGAAGTCGTTCAGCTTGGCCTCGGCTTCGGCGGCGAGACGCTTGGCCTCGTCATTGGCGGCGGCGACGATGCTGGCGGCCTCGGTCTCGGCGGCCTTGCGCTTGGCCTCGTACTCGGCCAGCAGCTTCTCGGCCTCGACGCGCAGACGGCGCGCCTCGGCGAGCTCCTGGGCGACCTTCTCGCCGCGCGAATCGAGCGCCGAGACGATCGCCTTCGGCACGCCGAAATAGGCCAGGATGGCGATGAAGATGACGAAGGCGACGCCGACCCAGAGAGTATCCATCTGTCTTCTCCTCAGCCGCGCGCCAGAACCTGATCGACCGCCTCGGACGCCTCGGTGGCGCTCGGGGCCTTGCCGGTCAGCTTGGTGACGATCGCCACGGCAACCTCGCTGCCGAGGCCGCGCACGGCGCTCATGGCCGAGGCCTTGCTGGTCGCGATGGTCTCTTCCGCCTTGGCCAGCTTGGCCGCGAGATCGGCCTCGACGGCATGGCGGCGCTCTTCGGAGGCCTTGGCGCCGGCATCGCGCGAGGCCTGGGCGATGCCCTGGGCGTTCTTGCGCGCTTCGGTCAGGGCCGCCTCATAGGCAAGGGCCGTTTCCTCGGCCTTGGCCTGCATCTTGGCGGCATTGTCGAGATCGCGGGCGATGGTGCTCGCGCGCTCCTCGAGGATCGCGCCGACGCGGGGCAGGGCGATGGTCGACATCAGCCAGTAGAGCGCGCCGAAGGTGATGGCGAGCCAGAACAGCTGACCCGCGAAGGTCGCGACGTCGAAGGGAGGGAAGGCGGCCTTCTCGCCGCTCAGGGACGGTGTCGCGGCCTGGGCTGCGCCGGCCACCAGCGTGGCGGTCAGCACGGAGCCGACGAAGCCGGCCCAACCTTGCCTGACGGACCGTGAAGATCGAACCGGCATGGGCTGCCTTTCAGAAGGAATTCGAAAAGTCGCGCCCGATCCAGCCAAGCGGCGATCGGGCGCGACGGGAAGGCGGGTAGTCGAGAAGCGCGTCAGACCACGAAGAGCAGGACGAGCGCCACGACGAAGGCGAAGATGCCCAGACCTTCGGCGAGCGCCGCGCCGATGAAGGCGCGCGGGAACTGGCCGTCGGCCGCCGAGGGGTTGCGCAGCGCGCCCGAGAGGAAGTTGCCGAAGATGGTGCCGACGCCGATGGCGGCGAGGCCCATGCCGAGCGAGGCGAGGCCAGCGCCGATGTACTTGGCTGCAACGGGATCCATGGTCTTTCTCCAGTGTGAAAAGGTGATGGCGGGTGGGAGGGTCTCGCGAACTCTGCCCGGCTCAGTGGCCGGGGTGCAGAGCGTCGTTGAGATAGACGCAGGTCAGGATCGCGAAGACATAGGCCTGCAGGAAGGCGACGAGGAACTCGAGGGCGGTCAGCGCGACGGCCAGCAGCAGCGGCAGCGGGGCGATGATCGTCGCGGCGCCGCCGGCGGCGAGCAGGGCGACGACGAAGCCGCCGAAGACCTTCAGCGCGATGTGGCCGGCCAGCATGTTGCCGAACAGACGCAGCGAGAGCGAGATCGGGCGCGAGACGAAGGAGACGGCCTCGATCAGGACCATGAAGGGCAGGAGCCAGCCCGGCACGCCCGACGGCACGAACAGGCCGAAGAAGTGGCTGCCATGCTTGACGATGCCGTAGACCAGCACGGTGCCGATCACCAGGAAGGCGAAGGCGGCCGTGACGATGATGTGGCTGGTCACGGTGAAGGAGCCCGGGATCATGCCGAGCATGTTCGCGCTGAGGACGAACATGAACAGTGAGAAGACGAGCGGGAAGAACGTCATGCCTTCCTTGCCCATCACGCCGGTGACGGTGGAGGCGACGAATTCGTAGATCATCTCGGCGAGCGACTGCAGCCGGCCGGGGACGACCGAACGCTGGCTCGAGCCATAGATCATGATCGCCGAGATCACGGCGACGATGGCGACCATCAGCAGCGAGGCATTGGTGAAGGACAGGTCGAGGCCGAACGGCCGCAAGCCGATGATCGGCTTGATCTCGAATTGGTGGATCGGATCGATTCCGCCGCCAGCCGCCATGTCGTTTCAGCCCCTTGTCGTGCGGCCTTCCGGCCGCCAGCCTCGGTCAGTCTTTCGTCCCGCCGCCCTTGGACCCGGAGGTCGGACGCGAACCGAGCCGATAGACGGAGCGCAGCCCCGCGATGGCTCCGATCACCAGGAAGATGATCAGCAGGAACGGAGAGGTTCCCAGCCACCGGTCTGCCAGCATCCCGATCAGGGCGCCTGCGATGATGCCGCCTGCGAGATCCGTCGCGGCGCGCAGACCGGAGGACATCGCGCCAGCCATGGCGCCGTCCTCTCCGGCCGGGCTCGCGCCCGGCTTTTCGGCCTCTTCGGCCCGCCCGAGGGCGGCCTTCAGAGACCCCAGTCTTGCGCGCAACTCCGAGTCTGAGGCGTTTTTGTCGGGTTCGGCCATGGCAGCAGCTCCTCCATGATCGTGAAATGGCCACGATCCTGCAAAAAGCCACACGATCCCTGTCCGCGCCCCGCGCATCGAGCCGTCGTCAGCACGGCCTCCTTTATTGCCCGCCCCGGATGCTGTCAAGGCGGGCGAATGCCGGCTAAGGCATTGGAAAGCTTATAAATTCGGAGAAAACCGACATTCTTGCCGCATTGCGAAGGCGATTGTGGCCTTTTTTCAGCGCTCAGACCGCCTCGCGGATGCGTTCCGCGGTCGCGAGGTCGACCGAGACCATCTGGCTGACGCCGCGCTCGGCCATGGTGACGCCGAAGAGCCGGTCCATCCGCGCCATGGTGATCGGGTTGTGGGTGATCAGGATGAAGCGGGTCGATGTGTCGCGCGCCATCTCGTCGAGCAGGTCGCAGTAGCGCTCGACATTGGCGTCGTCGAGCGGCGCGTCCACCTCGTCGAGCACGCAGATCGGCGACGGGTTGGTCAGGAATACCGCGAAGATCAGCGCGGTCGCCGTCAGCGCCTGCTCGCCGCCCGAGAGCAGGGTCATCACCTGCGTCTTCTTGCCCGGCGGGCGGGCGAAGATCTCCAGCCCTGCATCGAGCGGGTCTTCCGCGTCGACCAGCTTGAGCTCGGCCGTCCCGCCGCCGAACAGCACCGAAAACAGCCGCTGGAAATGGCCGTTGACGATCTCGAAGGCGGCGAGCAGGCGCTCGCGGCCTTCCCGGTTGAGGGCGCCGATCGCCTGGCGCAGGCGGCGCACCGCCTCGCTGAGATCGTCGCGCTCCGCGGTGAGCCCCTCGCGCTTGCCCCTGACCTCGGCCAGTTCGTCCTCGGCCCGCAGATTGACGGCTCCCAGCCGCTCGCGCTCGGCCTTCAGCCCGGCGAGCCGACGTTCGACCTCGGCTTGCTCGGGCGGCGTGTCGCCCGGCTTCAGCCCGGCGAGGCTGCCGAGCCGGTCGAGGCTCGTCTCCAGCCCCTCCTCGATCTGGCGCGCGACATCGGCGACGCGCTGCCGCGCCGCCTCGCGCCGAGCCTCGGCAGCCGCCCGCGTCTCGCGCCCCGCCGACAGTCCCTCCAGCGCCGCCCGCGCTTGCCGGTCCGCCTCCGCCAGCGCCGCCTCGCCGAGCGCCAGCGCATCCGCGGCGGCGCGGCGCTGCGCCTCGGCGCTCTCGATCTCCGCCAGCAGGCGCCGCCGCTCGGTGAGGAAGGTGTCGGGCGCCTCCAGCAGCGCCGCCCGCTCGGTCGAGACCGTTTCGATGCGACGCCGCGTCTCCTCGGCCGTCTGGCCGCTGCGCGCGGCGCGCTCGCGCCAGGCCTGCATGTCGGCGGCGATCGCCTGACGGCGCTGGGCACGCAGTTCCGCCTCGCGCCGCAGCGTCTGGACACGGGCCCGCGCATCGGAGGCGGCGATCCGCCGCTCGCCCAGCAGGACGCGCGCTTCGAGCAGCGACGCCTCGAGCGCGGCCGTCGCGGGCAGGGCGGCGACGGCCTCCTGCTGCCGCGCCGCCTCGGCCGCCATTTCCGCGATGCCGCGGCCGAGCCGGTCGATCGCCTCGCTCAGCGCCGAGCGGCGGGCCGCGACCTCGCTGGCCTTGCGCTCGGCGGCGGCCAGCGTCTCGCGCGCCTGGTCGAGCGCGCGGCGCGCCAGCCTCGCGGCTTCGAGCGTCGCCGCCTCGGCCTGGGCTGCGGCCCGCGCCTCGCCGATGGCCTCGTCCAGCGCCCGGCGGGCTCGCGCGGCAACCTCCTGCGCGGCTTGCGCCGCCTGTTCGAGATCGCCGAGGCGGTTCTTCTCGGCAAGGCGGCGGGCGGCGGGGGAGGGCGCCTCGGCCGCTCCGGTCAGCCCGTCCCAGCGCCAGAGATCGCCCTCGCGCGAGACCAGCCGCTGCCCCGGCTTCAAGGCGGCGCGCAGGCGCGGCCCGTCGCCCCGCGCCACGACGCCGATCTGCGCCAGCCGCCGGCGCAGCGCCGCCGGCCCGGTGACATGCGCCGCCAGCGGCTCGGCCCCGCCCGGCAGGGCCGGGTCGGTCTCGCCCGGGCCGGTATCGTGCCAGTGGTTCGGCGCAGCCGGATCGGTCGCGGCATCGAGATCGTCGCCCAGCGCCGCGCCGAGCGCGATCTCGTAGCCTTTCGCCACGGTCAGCGAATCGAGGATGGCCGGCCAGCGCTCCGCGCTCGCCGGAGCCAGCAGCTTGCGCAGCGTGCGGATCTCCGTGTCGAGCCGCTGCGCCAGGCGGTCGGCCTCGGCGAGCGGCACCCGCGACTGTGTTTCGCGCTCGCGTGCCGCAGCCACCGCCGTCCGGGCTTCCGAGGCCGCTGCATCCGCCCCGCGAAGCGCAAGGTCCGCGGCGGCGACGGCAGCCTGCAAGGGCTCCAGCGGCAGTGCGGCGCTGCCGGCGTCGAGCGCCGCCTGGTCACGCAGCAGCCTGTCGCGCTCCTGCACCGCGCGCGCCTCGCGCTCCTTCGTCTCGCGCAGGGCCCGCTCCAGCGCGCCGCGCCGGGCCGAAAGCTCCGAGAGCGCGCCCTGGGCCGCCGCATGCGTGGCCTCCGCCTGGGTGAGTGCGGTGTCCGCCTCCGCCAGCACGGCCGCGGCAGCTTCCGCGCCTTGGGCAGCCCCATCGCCATCGCCGGCGAGGGCCGCGTCCTCCTGCGACAGGCGCGCGAGGCTCTCGGCGGCATCGCGCGCCACGCTCTCCTGCCGGCCGAGGTCGCCCTGCAATTCCGCCAGCCGCCGCTCCAGTTCCTCCGCCCGCTGCCGGGCCCGGCGGTTTTCCGCCTCCAGTTCGTCGAGACCGCGCTTCAGCCGCACCAGCCCGGCCGCCGCGGCGGCCTCGCCCTCGCGCAGGGCCGGCAGCTCATGGGCGGCGATCGCCTGTTTCCGCGCCGCCTCGGCCTGAATCCCGGTGCGCTCCGTCACGATGCGCACCGCTTCCTCCAGCGCGCGGCCGGCCTCGGCCTCCTGCGCCCGCGCCAGATGATGCGCGAGCAGCGCCAGCGTCGCCTCGGCCCGGCGGATATCGGCGGCGAGGCTGCGATAGCGCGAGGCCTGGCGGGCCTGCCGCTGCAACGCCTCGATCTGCCCGTCGATCTCGCCGAGCACATCCTCCAGCCGCGTCAGGTTCTCTTCGGCGCCGCGCAGCCGCAGCTCGGCCTCGTGGCGGCGGCCATGCAGACCGGCGATGCCGGCGGCGTCTTCCAGGATGCGCCGGCGCGACTGCGGCTTGGCGGAGATGATTTCGGAAATCTGGCCCTGCCGGACGAGGGCCGGCGAGCGCGCGCCCGTCGCGGCATCGGCAAAGAGCAGCTGCACGTCGCGCGCGCGCACCTCCTTGCCGTTGACGCGATAGGTCGAGCCCTCCTCGCGCTCGATCCGGCGCGTGACCTCCAGAACGTCGGTCTCGTTGAAGGCGGAAGGAGCCTTGCGGTCGCTGTTGTCCAGCGTCAGCGCGACCTCCGCCATGTTGCGGCCGGGGCGCTCGTTCGAGCCCGCGAAGATGACGTCGTCCATCCCCGAGCCGCGCATGTTCTTGAACGAGCTTTCGCCCATCACCCAGCGCAGGGCTTCGACGAGATTGGATTTGCCGCAGCCATTGGGGCCGACGATGCCGGTCAGCCCGGGCTCGATCAGAAACTCCGTCGGCTCGACGAAGGTCTTGAAGCCGGTGAGCCTGAGGCGCGTCAGCTGCATGTGAGCGTTCCCTTCTCCCGTTGGGGGAGAAGGTCTCGGCAGGGGGATGAGGGCGCCGTGTCCGGGCGAGCCATCTTTCCCTGATCCGTCAGCGCTTCGCGCTGCCACCTTCTCCCCCGAGGGGAGAAGGAAACAAGCCAGCCGCCCTCAGCCCCCCAGGAGCGGGGTGAGGATCTTGTCGAATTCGGCGATCGAGAGCGCACCTGAACGCTTCTGCCCGTTGATGAAGAAGGTCGGCGTCGAATCCACCCCGGCCTTGGCCCCACGATCCTTCACGACCGTGACGGCGTCATAGATATCCTGCCTTTTCAAGCAGGCTTCGAAGGAATCCTGTGTGAAACCGGCCTGCTTGACCATGGTCGACAGCGCATCGACCGGCTTGTCGGTGAAGGCCCAGACCTTCTGCTGCGCGAAGAGCAGGTCGGTCATCGCGACATATTTGTCGTTGCCGTTGCAGCGCGCGAGCATGAAGCCGGCTGTCGCCAGCGGGTCCAGCGGGAATTCGCGGAGCGTGAAGCGCACCTTGCCGGTGTCGATGTACTTCGCCTTCAGGGCCGGCCAGGTGTCCTTGTGGAAGGTGGCGCAATGGCCGCAGGTCAGCGAGGCGTATTCGATGATGGTGACCTTGGCGTCCGGCGAGCCGAGCCAGACATCGCCGAGCGGGCCGGGCGTCAGGAGGTCGGCCTGGGCCCGCGCTGCGGGCGCGCCGAGCATCGCGGCCGCCGCGAGACCGGCCGTCGCGGTCAGAAGCTGTCGCCTGTTCGTCATCGTCGTGATTCCTGGAATGCGAATGTCATGGGCCAAGGCCCGGTTGCCGGTCCTATAGAGGCGCGGAGGATTGTGGCAAGATCGTCACCGCGCCGCCGCGCATCCCTCACGAAGCTGTGTCGGAGCGCTGTCGCGCCGCCCGCTGCACGACATGGGCGCCGAGCCGCGCCAGGCTGGCCCGCAGCGCCTCGCTTTCGACGCCGGTGACCTCGCGCTCCATCCGCGCCAGGAGGGCGGGATCGGCTGCCGGTGCGGCCGCCGCCACCACCGGCGCGTCCACCGGCCCCTGCTTCAGCACGAGCTTGCCGACGGCCCGCCAGCCGAGATGGGTGTTGACCCGCTCGATCACGATCGGCCCGAGCTGCTGCATCTCCAGCGCGAAGGCGCTCTCGACCCGCACCACCATCGTCGCGGGATCGGACATCTCGCCGGGTGCCGGGCGCCGCCGCGGCCAGTCGATCTTGAGCGGGCGCGTGCGGGCGGCCAGCCGTTCGCCGACGATCTCCGGCCAGAGCGCGACGATCGCCCGCCCGGCGAATCCCTGCGCGGCGAGCGCGGGCGCGAGCAGGTCGTCGATCAGATCTGCGAGAGGTTTGACGGCCATGCGCGACTGTGCGGCGCTGCGCTCGCCGGCGCAAGCCGGCCGCGCATCATCCCGCGGCCCGCTCCCGCCCGACGGCCAAGCGCTGCGGCGCCCCGCCGAGGCGCCCGGCGAGCGCATGGCCCTTGGGCAGGACGAGCCCAGCGCGCAACCGGTGCGGTCCGAAGGAGAGGCCGGCGCGCTCGCGCAGCGACTGGGCGAAGCCCTTGAGCGGGATCAGCGCCGGCCTGTCCGGCGCCATCAGCAGATGGCGCTCCACGGCTTGCGGCCAGTGCGCCTGCGGCAGGTCGCCTTCTTCCAGCAGCAGGAGCCAGTCGCCCCGCGCCTGGGCCGCGCCCGCCGGCCAGCTTTCCGACCCGCCGGCGCGCAGATAGCTCGCTCCGGTCGCATCCGCGAGGCGCTCCACCGTGGCGTCGCCC
The DNA here is from genome assembly GCA_001556125.1 of Rhizobiales bacterium CCH10-E5. GTDB lineage: Bacteria > Pseudomonadota > Alphaproteobacteria > Rhizobiales > Beijerinckiaceae > Allobosea > Allobosea massiliensis. The sequence continues at coordinate 12,472 of LSIG01000165.1, forward strand.
ACGGCATCGAGAACGACGGCATGGCCGAGGAATCCGTCGGCCACCGCCGGGATCAGGACGGAAAAAGTGGCCGCGAGGGCCTCGGTCGAGCCAGCGCTGCGTATGACCGCGGTGAGCATGCGCCTCCTTATGTCGCAGCGCAGCATGTCGCAATCCTGTCGCTTGCAATTCGTTCCCTTTATGTTCACATTAAACGACGCAGAAATCGCCGATTCCCGGTGATTTTCGAAGGACGTTCAGCGCCATGCTCCAGAGCAGGCCCTCTTCGCGGCCGATTTCGGGCCAGCCACTGAAACAGGCCGGTGCGGGCCGGATGTCGGTCTCGGCGCGCGTCGCGCCGGTCGATCCGCTCGCCTATGCCGGCCACCGCATCGATCCCGAGCGCCGGCGCGGACGCGGCGCGACGATCAATCCCGGCGGCCGCTTCGAGGCCGAGCAGCGCATCAGCGAGGATGACGGCTGGGGCTCGCTCGGCGAGCTCCCGGCGTTCAGGACCGAGGTCGCGGTCGAGAAGCCGCGCACCATCATCACCAAGAACGATTCCCCGGATATTTCGTTCGACCGCTCGATCAACCCCTATCGCGGTTGCGAGCATGGCTGCGTCTACTGCTTCGCGCGGCCGAGTCACGCCTATCTCGGCCTGTCGCCGGGGCTCGACTTCGAGAGCAAGCTGACCGCCAAGCCCGACTCCGCGCTGCTGCTGGAGAAGGAACTCTCGGCCCCGTCCTACCAGCCGCGCACCATCGCGATCGGCACCAACACCGACGCCTACCAGCCGATCGAGAAGAAGCTGCGCATCATGCGCCAGATCCTCGAGGTGCTGGCGAGGTTCAACCACCCGGTCGGCATCGTCACCAAGTCGGCGCTGGTCCAGCGCGACATCGACATCCTCGCGCCGATGGCGGCGAAGGGGCTGGCCAAGGTCGCGATCTCGATCACCACGCTGGACCCCAAGGTCGCGCGCGGCATGGAGCCGCGCGCCGCCTCGCCGGCGAAAAGGCTGGAAACGGTGAAGCGTCTGTCGGATGCGGGCATTCCGGTGACGGTGCTGGTCGCGCCGATCATCCCGGCGATCAACGAGCACGAGATCGAGCGCATTCTCGACGCCGCCAAGGCGGCCGGTGCGCGCGAGGCCGGCTATGTGCTGCTGCGCCTGCCGCTGGAGGTGAAGGATCTCGTGCAGGACTGGCTCCTGACCCATCACCCCGACAAGCTGCGCCATGTCGTCTCGCTGATCCGCTCGACGCGCGGCGGCAAGGATTACGATGCCGCCTGGGGCCAGCGTCAGGTCGGCTCCGGCCCCTACGCCTGGATGATCGGTCGGCGCTTCGAGATGGCGGCCGAGCGGCTGGGCTTCAACGGCACCCGCACGCGCCTGCGCAACGACCTCTTTGTCAAGCCGGAGAAGGAGAAGGCGCAGCTGAGCCTGTTCTGAGGGGTCATCGGCTCTTGCCCGAGCCCTCATCCTGAGGAGCAGCCGCCAGGCTGCGTCTCGAAGGATGCTCGAGGAGGCTCCGGAACCGGCTGGAGCATCCTTCGAGACGCGGATTTGTGCCCGCTCATTAGGATGAGGGCTGAGAAGGGATCGCCGCTATGGGTTTTGCCGCGAATCGGCATAAGCCCCGCCCATGACCGCCCATTTCCACCGCGAGACAAAAGCCATCGCCGAGGGCCTCTGGCCGCTCGCGGGCGTCGACGAGGTCGGGCGTGGGCCGCTGGCCGGGCCGGTGGTGGCGGCGGCCGTCATCCTCGATCCGCAGGCGGTGCCGGACGGGCTCGACGATTCGAAGAACCTGACCCCGGCGCGGCGCGGTGAGCTGTTTGCGCTGATCGCGGAATCGGCGCTCGCCATCGGCGTCGCCAGCGCCACCGCCGCCGAGATCGACGCCATCAACATTCGCCAGGCGACCCTGCTGGCGATGCGGCGTGCGGTGGCGGCGCTGGCGCTCCCGCCCGCCTTCGTCCTGGTCGACGGCAACGATCCGCCGACGCTGGCCTGTCCTGCTGAATCCGTCATCGGCGGCGACGCGCAGATCGCCTCGATCGCAGCCGCCTCGATCGTCGCCAAAGTCACCCGCGACGCCATGATGGCTCGGCTTTGCGCGCGCTATCCCGCCTATGGCTTCTCGCTCCACGCCGGCTACGGCACGCCGCGGCACCGCGCCGCCCTGCAGGCCCACGGCCCATGCCCCGAGCACCGTTATTCCTTCGCGCCGGTGAAGGGCGTCTGGCGGCGGTGACGAGAGCGTCGCCGGAGGTTTCCACCGTCATGGTCGGGCTTGTCCCGACCATCCACGCCTTGGCCCTGACTAGGTAGCGACTACCGACATCGGCCTTGTCTATGACCCGCCTTGCAAGACGTGGATGGTCGCCACAAGGTCGACCATGACGGCGAGGGATTCACGCTGGCCGCATGGTGCCGCGCCTTAACCTCCCCTTAGCAATTCCCCATATCCGCCAGGCACCTGGGCAAAAACTGCAGCCCCAGAATGAGACGCATTTTTTTCGAAGCCTAAACCCGGCTTTTACCCTGACTGGCCAATATCGCGACTGTTCAAGTTGCGTAACGGTCTTGGGGCGTCATGGGTATTTTGCGTACCGGGACCACCAGCGCCGCCGTCCGGATTCAGGTTTCGCGTACCGGGCGGCCCGCGCTGCAGTCTCCCATCAAGGCACCCCGGCTCAAGCCGGCCCGCCTGCCCGCGGAGCTGCCGCTCGACCAGATTCTGCTCGGCGATTGCGTGGCCGCGCTCGAGGCGCTGCCGCCCGCCAGCGTCGATCTCGTCTTCGCCGACCCGCCCTATAATCTCCAGCTCGGGGGCGATCTGCGCCGGCCCGACGACAGCCTCGTCGATGCCGTCGACGACGACTGGGACAAGTTCTCCTCTTTCGCCGAATACGACGCCTTCACCCGCGCCTGGCTGGCCGAGTGCCGCCGCGTGCTGAAGCCGGATGGCGCACTTTGGGTCATCGGCAGCTATCACAACATCTTCCGCGTCGGCACGATCCTGCAGGATCTCGGCTTCTGGGTGCTGAACGACATCGTCTGGCGCAAGGCCAACCCGATGCCGAATTTCCGCGGGCGGCGCTTCACCAACGCGCATGAGACGCTGATCTGGGCGGCGCGCGGCGAGGCCTCCAAATACACCTTCCACTACGAGGCGCTGAAGGGCGGCAATGACGACCTGCAGATGCGCTCGGACTGGTATCTGCCGCTCTGCACCGGCGAGGAACGGCTGAAGGACGGCGCGGGCGCCAAGGTCCACCCGACGCAGAAGCCCGAGGCCCTGCTCGCCCGCGTCATGCTCTCGGCCAGCAATCCGGGCGACGTGATCCTCGATCCCTTCTTCGGCACCGGCACGACCGGCGCCGTCGCCAAGGCGCTCGGCCGCCGCTTCATCGGCATCGAGCGCGAGAGCGCCTATGCCGAGGCCGCCCGCAAGCGCATCGCCGCGATCACGCCGCTGCCGCCCGAGGCCTTCGCCACCGCGCCCTCCAAACGCAGCGAGCCGCGCGTGCCTTTCCTCGCTCTGGTCGAGGCCGGACTGGTCAAGGCCGGCGAGACCGTCACCGACGAGAAGCGCCGCCACAAGGCCATCATCCGTGCCGACGGCACGCTGCTGCTCGACCCGGCGGTGGGCTCGATCCACAAGATCGGCGCGCTGGCGCAGGGCCTGCCGAGCTGCAATGGCTGGACCTTCTGGCATGTCGAGCGCGACGGCGCCCTGATGCTGCTCGACACCCTGCGTGGCGAGATCCGCGCGCAGATGGCGGCGGCGTGAGATCACTCCGCCGCGAGGGTTTCCTCGACCACGCGCGGATTGCGCGCGATCATCGCCAGAAGAACGCGAGCGGGCCCATCGGGCGCGCGTCGCTTCTGCTCCCAGTTCCTGAGCGTGCCGGGTGAAACGCCGATCCGTCGCGCAAAGGCAATCTGGGTCAGATTCGTGCTTGCCCTGATGGCTGCGACGTCGATCTGAGCAGGCACGTGGACCGCGAGCCCTTCGACCGCCTGCCCCTGGGCAAAGCTGCGCGCTTCGGACAGCGCGCGCATCAGCCCGTCGAAATGCTGTTGCTTCATGGCTTCTTCCTAAAGTCTGACAACAGATCGCGCGACGCACTCGCCAAAGCCTCCCGTTGGGCGGCTGTCAGATCGCTGGCCTCGTTCTTGGCGAAGACCCACAGCAGCACGGCAGGAAAGCCGGCGGAGTGGAACCAGTAGATCACCCGGCCGCCACCCCGCTTGCCGCGCCCCGCCAACGGAATCCGCATCTTCCTCAGGCCGCCGGTCCCTTGGATCAGGACGCCGCCCTCAGGTGCGGAGGCGACCGCATCGACCACCGCCGCTCGCTCCTCGGCCGACATCAACCGCTCTGCACGCGACAGATAGGCAGGCGTCTCGACGACGGAAACAGGTGCGACCATCTCCACATGAAGATACGCCAGTGGCGTAGAGCGTCAAGGGTGGCGGCCTTCAGTGCGGTCGCTTCAACCCCGCCGCCTCCAGCACCTTCACCATCACCCCTGAGAGCGGCTCCTCGCTTAGCGCGGCGATGGGCGTGAACCGCATCCCCGCCGGCGCCTGCGTCCTGGCCGGCGCGCTCGCCTTGAACACGGTGAGCTCCAGCGGGAAATGTGTGAAGACATGGCGCACCGGCGGCGCCAACTGCTCCCAGCGCGTCACCACCGGCGCGTCCTGCCACGCCCCGTCCAGCTCGTAATCGGCGCGCCACTCGCTGGTCGGCACCTCGGCCATGCCGCCGAGCAGGCCCTTGGGCGGGCGGGTGCGCAGCAGCAATGCGCCGTCCGCGCGCAGCAGCACGAAGGCCGCGCCTTTGCGGGTCACGCCCGCCTTCTTCGCCGCCTTGCGCGGGAAGCTCTCCTGCGTGCCCTCCGCTCGCGCCCGGCAGGGCTCGCGCCAGGGGCAGAGCCCGCAGGCGGGATTGCGCGGCGTGCAGATTGTGGCGCCGAGATCCATCAGCGCCTGCGCGAAATCGCCGGGCCGGTCCTGCGGCATCATCACCAGCACGCGCTCGCGCACCAGCGGGCGGGCGCCGGGCAGGAGATCCTCGATCGCGAAAAGCCGGGTCATCACCCGCTCGACATTGCCGTCCACCGCTGCGGCCGGCCGGTCGAAGGCGATCGCCGCCACGGCGCCGGCCGTATAGGCGCCGATGCCGGGCAGGGCGCGCAGCCCCTCCTCGTTGTCGGGAAAGCGCCCGCCATGCTGGGCGACGACGGCGATGGCGCAGGCATGGAGGTTGCGGGCGCGGGAATAATAGCCGAGCCCGGCCCAGGCCTGCATCACCGCTTCCGACGGCGCCTCCGCCAGCGCCTGCACGGTGGGAAACCGCGCCATGAAGCGCTCGAAATAGGGCTTCACCGCCGTGACGGTGGTCTGCTGCAGCATGATCTCGGAGGCCCAGACCCGGTAGGGATCGGGCCTCTCGCCCGGGCCCGCGCGCCAGGGCAGGGCGCGGCGGTGGCGGTCGTACCAGGCGAGGAGATCGGCGGCGGCGGGGAACATCGCCGCTCTATAGACGGTGGTGCGGACGCGGCAACGGTCGGCCGCCTCACGATCGCGTCGGCCGGTCGCGCCCGTGCTGCTCGGCCGTCTCGAGCGGTGACAGCCAGTGCTCGCGCCGGATCGTCCAGAGTTCGTAACGGGGTGTGATCTCGCTCGGCCCGCCATCCAGCGTCCCGAGCTTGATCTCGATCTCGTCGGACCCTTCGTCGAAGCAGAACAGCGAGGAGCCACATTGCGGGCAGAAGCGGTCGAGGCCGGCGCGGCTACGCCAGCCGCCCAATTCGCCCGACAGCGTCACCGCCCCGCGCGGCCAGATGCCGAAGAAGGAGAAGGCCGAGCCGGTGTCCTTGCGACAGGTTTCGCAATGGCAGAGGCCGGTCCGGACCGGCTCGCCGCGGATCTCGTAGCGAACCTGCCCGCATTTGCAGCCGCCCAGCCGTGTCATCGCAAACCTCCTCTGTCGTGGTGGCGCCGAGCGATCGGCCCTCTCAGGCCGGTTGCCTGGCGGCCTCTCGGCGAACACCGGCGACGGGCTCGGGTTCCGACGGGAGGGCCGATGGCGGTCGATGAAACTGCAGCGAGACCAGAGCCCCGCCCCCCGCGGCATCGCTGATGCCGACCTCGGCCTGGTGGGCTTCCGCGATACGCTTGACGATCGCGAGGCCGAGCCCGGTGCCGCCGAGATCGGACGCCGCCCCACGCCAGAAGCGCTTGAAAACGGTGTCGCGATGGACGGCCGGGATGCCCGGGCCATGGTCGCGCACGCTCAGGCGCCCCGTCTCCTCGACAGCCAGGGTCACCTCTGTTCCGGCGGGCGTGAACCGCAAGCCGTTATCGACGAGGTTGCGCAGGGCATGGGCGATCGCGTCGGCATCGCCCATCACGGGGCAGGCATCAGGCCCCTCATAGGCGATCTGCCGTCCAGCCGCGATCGCGATCGGAGCCATGTCGGCGACGACGCTGCGTGCGATGGCGGCAAGATCCGACTGCATGGCCGGATCGACCACCAGCGTGTCCGCCTGGGCGGCCGACAGCATCTGCTCGACGAGCCGCGTCAGGCGCGCGACATCGTCGCGAAGCGGCTGCGCAGCGGGGAGCTCCGGCAATTGCGCGACGCGGGCGGAGAGCACGGCCAGCGGCGTGCGCAGCGCGTGAGCGGCCTCGGCGGTGAAGGCGCGCTCGGCCTCGAGCGCATCCTCGAGCCGTCCGAGGGCATCGTTGATGGCTTCGACCATGTCGAGGATCTCGGCCGGCAGTCCAGCGGTCGGCAGGCGCCGCGTCGTCGTGCCGTGGCCGGTCTCGCGGGCGGCCCGGGCGGCTTCGATCAGGGGGCGCAGCGACTGCCTGACGGTGACGATGTTGACCAGCACGAGACAGGCCGCGAAGGGCAGCAGCGCGACGAAGACATGGACGAACAGCTCGTCGAAGAAGACGAACAGCACGAGGCGCGACGGGTCGCCGACCGAGGCGAAGCCGATCCGCGCCGGTTTGCCGCCGACATCGACCTTCTGCGACCCGACGAGGACGGTGCGCCCCTCGTGCTGAACGGTCGACGAGCCGGCGTCGGAGGCAGCGACCGCGGCCCAGACCTCCGGTGGCACGAGCCCGGCATTGGCGGCATCGACGACCCGGCCGTCATGGTCGAGGATGCGGTAGGCATAGGCCTCGGGGTAGTCGCGGAAATCATGGATCAACCGCTCGCCGGGAGAAAACCGCAGCGTCCCGTCCGGCAGGCGCGACAGGGCGGTTTCCAGACGGCCGATCTGGCGGGAGATCTTCTCGCGCTGAAGCTCGTCGCGATCCAGGCTGTAATAGCCCGTCACCAGGGCGATGTTGACGATCGTCAGCAGCATGCTGCCCAGCACGAGCCTGCGCGTCAGCAGCGAGATCAGCGAATGCGGTCTCATCGCGGTGCCTCCGTCAGCAGATAGCCGACGCCCCTCACCGTGTGCAGGACCACGCTGGCGCCCGCCTCGGTCAGGCTCCGGCGCAGGCGCGAGACCGAGGCCTCCAGCGCATTGGGGCCCGGCGCCTCGTCGATCGTGTAGATCGCGGCCTCGATGGCGGGGCGGGGCACGACCTTGCCGCTGCGCCGCATCAGCACTTCCAGGACATCGACCTCGCGCCGGGCGATCGCGAGCGGCTGCTCGCGGACCATCGCCATGCGGCTGATGGTGTCCAGCGCGATGTCGCCGCAGGTCAGTTGCCCGCCGAGCAGTCCGCCGGGGCGTCTCAGCAGGGCGCGGCAGCGCGCCGCGATCTCGGCTGGCGCCGCCGGCTTGCCGAGATAATCATCCGCACCGCGGTCGAGGCCGTCGATGCGCTGGTTCAGGCCGGTCTGGGCCGTCACCACGAGGATAGGGATCGCAAGCCCCTCCGAACGCAGCTGCGCCAGCAGCGTCAGCCCGTCGCCATCCGGCAGGCCGAGATCGAGCACGATCACGTCTGGCGGCGCGACGGCCAGCAGTTCGCGCGCCTCGCTCACGGAGCGCGCGACATCGACGCGGAAGCCCTCGCTCTCGAGGTGGCGGCTGGTCAGGTCGGCGAGGGCGCCGACATCTTCGATCAGCAGCAGCTTCATTCATCAGGACTCCGTCAGGCAGCAGACCTAGCCCGGTTGAGTAACGCCACAATCGGGTTTTGCCTCATGCACGGAATTGCCACCGCTCTTCTCAGCCATGTTCCGCTCGTCGCCTATCCCTATCGCGGCGAGAATTGCGCCTGCAATCTCTGCGGCGGAACGGCCGCGACGGTGGTCTGCCGCTACGACCGGCGGCTCAAGCCGCTGACCACCGTCAGCTGCGACGGATGCGGTCTGATGAGAACCGATCCGATGCCGAGCGAGGAGGAACTCGGCCGCTATTACGCGTCGAGCTATCGCCTCGACTATCAGTTCGCGCGCAACGGCACGCCGCCGCGGCTCCATCTGAAACGCAGCCGGGCGGAGGCGACCGCGCGTTTCGCGCTGCTGGGAGACTATCTTGCACCCGGCTCGCGAATTCTCGATCTGGGCTCCGGTTCGGGCGAGTTCCTCGATATCCTGGCCAAAGCGGGACACCGGGCGACGGGTATCGAGCCGGGGCGGGATTTCGCTCGCTATGCCGGCGCGGCCTATGGTGCCGACGTCATCGAGTCCTCGTGGCAGGCCGCCGACCTGCCTGCCGCCTCCTTCGACCTGATCTCGGCCCAGCATGTGCTGGAGCATCTGCGCCAGCCCGTCGACGCACTCCGCCGCCTGGCGCACTGGCTGGCGCAGGACGGCTTTATCCATGTCGAGGTGCCGAATGCCGCCGCCACGCGGCACGATCCGCTGCAGCAGTTCCACTTCGCCCATGTGCACCATTTTACGCCGGATACCCTCGTCGCGGCGGCAGAGCGGGCCGGTCTGGTGTATCACGCTGGTGGCTACCCCAGCCCCACGACGATGATCTTCCGCAAGCTCGCGCCGGGCGAGACGCCCGTCCGGCGAGCGCCGCCTCAGGCCAGGTCCCAACTCAGGCTCGGTACATTGTCACCGGGCCGCTATCTGCTGTCGGGGCGCTGGGCAATGAATGCCATCAACCGGGCCCGCCGGTTCCTGCAGGATTCGGGGCAGGCTTCCACCGTGAGCTGACCGGTCTCAGACCTGCGGCGGCTTGAAGGTGTCGCAGGCCTGCATCGATCCGGTTCGGAAGCCGGTGTTGAACCAGCGCTGGCGCTGGGCCGAGGAGCCATGGGTAAAGGAGTCCGGCACCACCTGGCCGCGCGACGCCTGCTGCAGCTTGTCGTCGCCGATCGCGGCGGCGGTGCGCATCGCCTCCTCGATGTCGCCCTGGTCGATGCGCCCCATCGCCTGGATGTTGTGCGCCCAGACACCGGCGAAGCAGTCCGCCTGCAACTCGATGCGAACCGAGATCGCATTGGCCTCGCGCTGCGAGGAGCGCTCGCGCAGCTGGTTGGCCCTCGGCAGGATTCCGAGGAGGTTCTGGATGTGGTGGCCAACCTCGTGGCCGATAACATAGGCATAGGCAAAGTCGCCGCCGCCGCCGAGCCGGCGCTGCATCTCCTGGAAGAAGGAGAGGTCGAGATAGACGCGCTTGTCGGGCGGGCAGTAGAACGGCCCCATCGCCGACTGGGCGGTGCCGCAGGCCGAACTCGAGATCCGGTCGAAGATCACCAGCCGCGGCGGCTCGTAGCGCCGGTTAGCCTGCTGCGGCAGAAGCTTCGACCAGACGTCCTCGTTCTGCGCCAGAACGGCCGAGACAAAGCGGCCCATCTCGTCCTGGGGCGGTCCGGCCTGGCGGCGCGTCTCCTGCGTCGGCGCCTGGCGCCCGCCGATGCCGCCGATCAGCTCCGCCCCGCCGATCAGCAGCCGCGGGTCGATGCCGAGCGCCCAGCCGACGAGACCGAGCACCACCATGGTTCCGATGCCGAGTCCCCCGCGCCCGCCCGGCAGCCCGGCGAAGTCACCGCCACCGCTCCCGCGCCGGTCCTCGACATTCTCGGACTGGCGGTAGTCTTCCCACTGCATGGCGTCTTCCCCGTGAGCCTGCCGGCAATCTCTACGGAGAGCGCGCCGGACTCAAGCCAGCATCGAACCGCTGGAACGCTCCGCGGTTCCCCCTAATGATAGCCGCTGTCCGCCTTCACCTTGCCGCGGAAGGTCCAGTAGACGAAGGCGGTGTAGAACAGGATCATCGGCAGCAGGAAGGTCACCCCGATCAGCACGAAGACATGCGAGGAGGGCGCCGCCGCGACGTCCCAGATCGTCAGGTCCGGCGGCACCAAATAGGGGTAGTTCGACACAGCGAGCCCCAGGAAGCAGAGCACGAAGATCGCGATCGTCAGGGCAAACGGCGTGAATTCGTGCCGGCCGTGCAGCCGCCGCCAGGCGAGAAAGCCGCACAGCGCCGTCAGCACCGGGAGCGGCCAGAGCAGCGCCATGTTGCGCCAGGTGAACCAGCGCTCCGCGATGCGCGGATGCGCGTAGGGCGTCCAGAGCGAGACGATGAGCGCAAAGGCCAGAAGCCCGAGCAGCAGAACCTTCGCCTGCGAACGGGCGCGCTCCGCCACGCGCCCTTCCGTCTTGTAGATCAGCCAGGTCGCACCCAGCAGCGCATAGCCCACGACGACGCCCGCCCCGCACATCAGCGTAAACGGAGTGAACCAGTCGAAGGGGCCGCCGGCGAACTGCCGGTCGATCACGGTGATGCCCTGGATCATCCCGCCGAGGATCAGCCCCTGCGCGAAGGCCGCTAGCGTCGAGCCGAGCCAGAAGGCGAGGTCCCAGACCCTGTGCTTGGGCTTGGCGACCCAGCGGAACTCGAAGGCGACCCCTCGGAAGATCAGCGCCAGCAGCATCAGCGTCACCGGCAGATAGAAGGCCGGCATGATGATGGCGTAGGCTGTCGGGAAGGCGACCCAGAGCCCCCCGCCGCCCAGCACCAGCCAGGTCTCGTTGCCGTCCCAGAACGGCGCGACCGAGTTCATCATCTGGTCGCGCTCGCCCTCGTCCCGCGTCGTCGGGAACAGGATCGCGATGCCGAGGTCGAAGCCGTCGAGCACGACATAGAGCATCACCGCGGTGCCGATCAGGCCGGCCCAGATGACGGGGAGATACCATTCCATCGCGGGTCTCTCCTCAGCTCGCGGGCTGGATGCGGTCGTCGCCGGGTCGCCCGTCGCCGAACAGGTCCGAAGCCGGCGCCTGCGCCGCCTTGAGCGGCCGCTGCGAGGGCTGCTCCGGCGGGTCCTGGGTCGTGATCGCGTCCGGCCCCTTGTCGATCAGCCGGTTGATCAGCAGCACCCCGGCCGAGAAGACGACGCAGTAGACGCAGACGAACAGCGCCAGCGAGATCGCAACCTGACCCGCCGTGACCGGCGAGATCGCGTCCTTGGAGCGCAGCACGCCGGTGGCGATCCAGGGCTGGCGCCCGACCTCGGTGACGAACCAGCCGGCGAGGATCGCCATGAAGCCGAGCGGCCAAGTGTATTGGGCGACCCAGAGCCAGCGCCGCTCCTCGAAGACCCGGCCCTTCCACCAGAGCCAGGCGCCCAGCCAGCCGAAGGCGATCATGAAGAAGCCGATGCCGACCATGATCCGGAACCCGAAGAAGGGAATCTTGACCGGTGGCCGGTCCGCCACGGCGAAGTCGTTCAGGCTCGGGAAGAGCGCGTCCATGCTGCCATGGGTGACGAGGCTGGCGAGACCGGGGATGGCGATCTCGAAGCGGTTGACGCCCTTCTCCTCGTCCGGCCAGGCGAACAGCACCAGCGGCGCCGGCTTGGAGGAATCCCAATGCGCCTCGATCGCGGCGAGCTTGGCGGGCTGGTACTTGGCGGTGTCTTCGCCGTGGCGGTGGCCGATGACCGCCTGGAGCGGCGCCGTCAGCGCGATCATCAGGATCGCCATCCGCACCATGGTGCGCGCCGATTCGGTGCGGTGGCCGGCCAGCAGATGGCGCGCCCCCGTCGCCAGCACGACGAAGGCGGTGGTGAGATACGCCGCCGTCATCATGTGCATGAAGCGCATCGGGAAGGTCGGGTTGAAGATGATCTGCAGCCAGTCGACCGGATAGGCAATGCCGTCGCGCATCTCGTGGCCGGTGGGATACTGCATCCAGCTGTTGGCGGAGAGGATCCAGAAGCCCGAGAGCGCCGTGCCGCCGGCAACGATGCAGGCCGAGAGGAAATGCAGCCAGGGCGGCACGCGCTTCCAGCCGAACAGCATCACCCCGAGGAAGGAGGCTTCGAGGAAGAAGGCGGTCAGCACCTCATAGCCGATGATCGGGCCGATGACGTTGCCGACCACCTGCGAGAATCGGCTCCAGTTCGTGCCGAACTGATAAGAGAGCACGATGCCGGAGACCACGCCCATCGCGAAGGAGACGGCGAAGATCTTGGTCCAGAACCGCGCCAGGATGTGGAACTTGATGTCGCCGGTCTTCAGCCAGAGCCCGAGCAGCGTCGCGATATAGGCCGAGAGCCCGATCGTGAAGGCGGGGAAGACGATGTGGAAGGAGACGGTGAAGGCGAACTGGATCCGCGAGAGCAGGAAGGCGTCGATGACCATGACCGTTCTCCGTCCGATTCCGCCGACACTCCACCACGGGAGGGGCGACGATGCCAGCGCAGCTTAGGCCTTGTGCGTCGGCGCCGGATGAGGAATCGTCCAACCGTTCCTAGGACCCTTTGTCCAAGGCCGCCTTCAGCGCCCGCATGTCGCGCCAGGCCAGGCGCTTCTGCAGCGGCTGGCGCAGGAGATAGGCCGGGTGCAGCGTCGCCATGGCCGGGATGCGCCGCGTGCCGGTCTCATACTCCTGCCATTTGCCGCGCGAGGCCAGGATGCCGGAGAGCCCGAGCAGCCCCTGGGCGGAGGGGCCGCCGATGCAGAGCAGGATATCGGGGTCGGCGAGCTGGATCTGGCGCTGGATGAAGGGCAGGCAGATCGCGACCTCCTGCGGCGTCGGCGTGCGGTTGCCGGGCGGCCGCCAGGGCAGGAGATTGGCGATGTAGACGTCGTCCTTGCGGCTCAGCCCGATGGCGGCGAGCATCCGGTCGAGCAACTGGCCCGAGCGCCCGACGAAGGGCAGGCCGATGCGGTCCTCGTCGGCGCCCGGCGCCTCGCCGACGATCATGACTCGTCCGTTCGGGTTGCCGTCGGCGAAGACCAGGCTCTTGGCGGTCGCCTTCAGCGCGCAGCCCTCGAACCGCGCCAGCGCTTCCTTCAGCTCCTCCAGCGTCGCGGCCTCCTGCGCCAGGGCGCGCGCGCTCAGGGCTGCGTCGTCGGGGGCCGTCGCGGCGGCGGCGTTGGGGCGCACGGCCATTGCGGCCGGCTGGCCGCTACGCGGCGGCAGGACCGGCCGCGGCCGTGAGGGCTCGCTGACGATGGGCGCGGCGAAATGATCATGCGTCACCTCATCCAGCGCCTCGGTGATGCCCATGTCGGCATACCAGGCGACGAGCTCGGCAGGGTCGGGCGCGGCGGTCAGGGACATCGCGCCTGTCTAGCACGCCGGCACCGCGCTTCGCGAGCCGCCGCGGTTGCAAATTGAACCGTGCGCTTGGATAGAGGGTTTCCAGTCTGTCGCCCACCTCGCCTTGTGGTGGGAGGGTAGATAGTTTATATGTAAACTAATTGGCGTGAGGCCGGGTGCAGCCTGTTGGGCGCGGGCCTTCGGAGGGCGAGATGGATCTCGATCAGGCACGGGCCGAAGCCCGCGAGAGCATGGATTACGACGTCGTCATCGTAGGCGCGGGCCCGGCCGGCCTCGCCGCGGCGATCCGGCTCAAGCAGCTCGACGAGAATATCTCCGTCGTGGTGGTCGAGAAGGGCGCCGAGGTCGGCGCGCATATCCTCTCGGGCGCCGTGATCGACCCCTCGGGCCTCGACGCGCTGCTGCCCGACTGGCGCCAGGACGAGGCCCGCCCGCTGACCACTGAGGTCAGCGAGGACATCTTCTACTTCCTGACCGAGCCGAACGGCATCCGCCTGCCGAATGTCGGCATGCCGAAGCTGATGAACAATCACGGCAATTTCGTCGGCTCGCTCGGTCTGGTCACGAAGTATCTGGCGGCCCAGGCCGAGGCGCTCGGCGTCGAGATCTATCCCGGCTTCGCTGCAGCCGAACTGCTGTTCAACGAGGACGGCTCCGTTGCCGGCATCGCAACCGGCGACATGGGCATCGCCAAGGACGGCACGGTCTCCGAGCGCTTCACCCGCGGCATGGAGCTGCGTGGGCGCTACACCCTGCTGGGAGAGGGGGCCCGTGGCTCGCTCTCCAAGATCGCCATCCGCAAATTCGGCCTGGATGCCGGCCGCGAGCCGCAGAAATACGGCATCGGCCTGAAGGAAATCTGGCAGGTCAAGCCGGAGAAGTTCGTCAAGGGCCGCGTCCAGCACTCTTTCGGCTGGCCGCTCGACAGCCGCACCGGCGGCGGCTCCTTCCTCTATCATTTCGACGATAACCTGGTCACCGTCGGCTTCGTCGTGCATCTCAACTACGAGAACCCGACGCTTTCGCCCTTCGACGAGTTCCAGCGCTTCAAAACCCATCCGCTGATCCGAGACCTGTTCGAGGGCGGCAAGCGGCTCTCCTACGGCTCGCGCGCCATCACCGAGGGCGGCTGGCAATCGGTGCCGAAGCTGACCTTCCCGGGTGGGGCGCTGATCGGCTGCGCGGCCGGTTTCGTCAACGTTCCCCGCATCAAGGGCAGCCACAACGCCATCGCCTCCGGCATGCTGGCGGCCGAGAAGCTGGTCCCGGTGCTCGCCGCCGGCCGCTCGCATGACGAGGTCGTCGAGATCGAGAACGAGTGGCGCGACGGCCCGATCGGCGCCGACCTCCAGCCGGTTCGCAACGTCAAGCCGCTCTGGTCGAAATACGGCACGCTGCTCGGCATCGGGCTCGGCGGCATCGACATGTGGCTGAACCAGCTCTTCGGCTGGTCGCCCTTCGGCACGCTGAAGCACGGCAAGCCCGACCATGCGACGCTGAAGCTGCTCAGCGAGGTCAAGCCGATCGTCTATCCGAAGCCCGACGGCAAGATCAGCTTCGACAAGCTCTCCTCGGTCTTCCTCTCCTCGACCAACCACGAGGAGGACCAGCCCGCCCATCTCAAGCTGACCGACCCGTCGATCCCGATCGAGAAGAACCTGCCGCTATACGGCGAGCCGGCGCGGCTCTACTGCCCGGCCGGAGTCTACGAGGTGGTCTACAAGGACGCCGAGGCGAAGACCGAGCCGCGCTTCGTGATCAACGCGCAGAACTGCGTCCACTGCAAGACTTGCGACATCAAGGATCCGGCCCAGAACATCACCTGGACGGTGCCCGAGGGCGGCGGCGGGCCGGGCTACGCGAACATGTGACGCGGCCGCTCGTCGCAGCCGACATCAAAAAGGGGGCGTGCCGGCTGGCACGCCCCCTTTTTCGAGACGCCGGCCGCAGCCGGCGCGAAGACGATCAGCCCTTGCGGACGACGGCCGGAGCCGGCTTCTCCGGCTGGGCGCAGCCGGCGGCGAAACCGGCGAGGAGGGCGACGGCGGCAACGCTGAGAACGAGCTTCTTCATGGGAAGGATCCTGTCCGAATCGTCGTGACGGAGAAACGACGCCGGACGATAGCCGACGAATTGCTACGACATCGACAACGAAAACTGGCCGACGCTGCGTCAGCGCGTGGTTTTGCTGCACTGTGGCCGGCACGCTACGGCACGGACCGCTTCGCCCCCCGCGAGGCTTGCCCGCCCGCCTGGAAACGGCCATCTTGCCGACTTACGCGAAGCGGTCACGGTCGCGCGTCACCGACCACGTCTGCCGCGAGATGCGCGCGACGGCAGACCGAAGGAGAATGGCAGTCGTGGGATCTGGAATGAACCGCCGTGGCCCGATCACGGCCGCTGCCTTGGCGTTGCTCCTGGCCCTGCCCGTCGGCGCGGCCGCGCAGGGAGCGCAGGGAACGAGCTCTGCCCGCGCGACCGACCAGCTCGACACCGCCGAAAGCCTCGAGGGCAACTATCTCGCCGCCATCGTCGCGGGAGCGGGGCGCGATCTCGGCGCGGCCTCCGTCTTCCTGCGCGAGGCGATCAAGGGCGATCCCCAGAACAACGACCTGCTCGAGCGCGCCTTCGTGGCCTTCCTGGCCGATGGCGCCATGCCGGATGCCTTCCGCGCCGCTGACAAGCTGATTCAGCGCGACCCCTCGAACGGCCTCGCCCAGCTCGCCATCGGCATCCGCGCACTGAAGCAGAAGAACTACCAGACCGCCCGCAATCATTTGCAGCGCGGCGGGCGCGGCCGTGCGGCCGACATCACCGCGACGCTCTTGTCAGCTTGGTCGCAGCTCGGTTCAGGGCAGACCACGCGCGCCATCGAGACGCTGGAACGGCTGCGCGGCGAGCCCTCCTACAACCTCTTCCGCGACTATCATGCCGGCCTCATCCTCGACGCGGCAGGCCGCAAGGCCGATGCCGAGAAGCGCCTGAAGACCGCCTATGAGTCGGAAAAGACGACGCTGCGGCTCGTCGATCTCTGGGCGAAGATGCAGGCCCGCAACGGCGATTTCGAGGGCGCGGCCGCGACCTATGCGGAGTTCGATCGCCTGTTGCCGAACCACCCGATCGTCCGCGACGGCCTGGCCAAGGTGGCGGCCAGGCAGGCGCCGCCCCGTCAGGTCGGCAACGCCCAGCAGGGCGCCGCCGAGGTGCTCTACGGCCTCGCCAGCGCCGGCAACCGCCAGGGCGACGAGGCGGCGGCGCTGCTCTATCTGCGCCTCGCCATCTATCTCGACCCCAACCACGACCTCGCGATCCTGACGCTGGGCGACATCCTCGAGCGCGCGCGCCAGCCCGAGGACGCCGTCGCCGTCTACGAGAAGATGCCGGCGACCTCGCCGCTGCGGCCCAATGCCGAGATCCAGGCCGGTCTCGCGCTGGAAAATCTGGGCCGGCCCGAGGAGGCGGTGAAGCACCTCAACGCCCTGATCGCCGAGCGGCCGGACGACATCGATGCGCTCTCGGCGCTCGGCAATGTCTATCGCTCGCGCAAGATGTTCGAGGAGGCCGCCGCCACCTATGACAAAGCGATCGCCAAGCTCGCCTCGCCCGGCCGCGCCAACTGGGACCTGTTCTACTTCCGCGGCATCGCCCGCGAGCGCATCAAGCGCTGGCCGGAGGCCGAGGCCGATCTGCGCAAGGCGCTCGAACTCCTGCCCGAGCCGCTGGGGCGCGAGCGCGCGCTGGTGCTGAACTATCTCGGTTATTCGCTGGTCGATCAGCATCTCAAGCTCGACGAGGCGCTGGAGATGCTGCGCCGTGCCGTCGAACTCCGCCCGCGCGACGGCTACATCATCGATTCGCTCGGCTGGGCCTATTACCGCCTCGGCCGCTATCCGGAGGCGCTGCGCGAGCTGGAGCGCGCGGTCGAGCTGCGCCCCTCCGACCCCGTCATCAACGACCATCTCGGCGATGTTTACTGGAAGGTCGGGCGCCGCCTCGAGGCCGGTTTCCAGTGGAACCACGCCCGCGACCTCAATCCCGAGCCCGAGGACCTGGTCAAGATCAAGCGCAAGATCGAGCGCGGGCTGGAGGACGGCCCCTCGGCCAACGCGGTCGAGCCGAAGGATCCGGCCGAACCGAAGAAGGACGGCGGCTGATCGAGCCGTCGTCCGGCATGACCTCTCCGTCATTCCGGGGCGGGCCGAAGGCCCGAGCCCGGAACCCATGAACACGACGGAGCGGGAAGGGTTGTGCCGGCCGCTTGCATCGTTCTGCGCAACCGGTGGATATGGATTCCGGGCTCTTCGCTTTGCGAAGCCCCGGAAAGACGCCCTCGCTGACATGACTGCGCCGCTGACCACCCGCGCCCGCGCCAAGATCAACCTGACGCTGCGGGTGCTCGGCCGCCGCGCGGATGGCTATCACGAGCTCGAAAGCCTCGTCGCCTTCGCCGGCACGGGCGACGCGCTTTCGCTCGCACCTGGCCCTGAGCTGTCGCTGACCATCGACGGCCCGCGCGGGCAGGGGCTGCCTGTCGACGACAGCAACCTGATCCTGCGCGCGACGCGCGCGCTCGAGGCGCAAACCGGCACGCTGCGTAGCGGCGCCTTCCATCTCGTCAAACGCCTGCCGGTGGCGTCCGGCATCGGCGGCGGCTCGGCCGATGCCGCCGCGGCGCTGCGCCTGCTCGCCCGGCTGAACGGAATCGCGCCCGACGACCCCGCGCTGCTGCGGGCGGCTGCCGCCACCGGCGCCGACGTCCCCGTCTGCCTCGCCTCCCGTGCCCGCATCATGGCCGGCATCGGCGAGCGCCTCGGCTCAACCCTGACCCTGCCGCCGCTCTTCGCGCTGCTGGTCAATCCCGGCGTGCCGGTCGAAACCGCGCCGGTGTTCCGGGCGCTGGGGCTGGAGCCGGGGCAGCGACATCCGCCTGAGGCGCGTGGGTTCACCCTCAGCCCTCATCCTGAGGAGGCCGCAAGAGCGGCCGTCTCGAAGGATGCTCCAGAAGGCTCCCGACCCTCCGCGACCATCCTTCGAGACGCGCTCCTGCAGAGCGCTCCTCAGGATGAGGGCTCGCATGGGACGAACGCGACCCGAGCCACGCTGATCGCCGCCCTCAGTGCCGCCGGCAACGACCTCGAAGGCCCCGCCCGCCGCGTCGCCCCCGTCATTGACACGGTGCTCGCCGCCCTGCGCGCCCAGCCCGGCTGCCGGCTGGCCCGCATGTCCGGCTCGGGCGCGACCTGCTTCGCGCTCTTCGACGACTGCCGCCAGAGCGCGGCCGCGGGGAAAGCGCTGGCGCGGCAGGAGCCCGGCTGGTGGGTCAAGCCTACGCTGTTGCGCTAGAGCGCGACCCCGCACCGACTCCGGCCCCCAGCGCAACCCTTCCGCAACGGTTGCGTTGTCAGCGGTGCGCCCTCCTGCGCGATTCCTCTGACGGAACCCTCTTCATGACCTCGCGCTGGCTGTGGCACCTTTCCCGGATCACGCGGCGGATGTGGTTTCGCGCCAGCCTGTTCTCGATCCTGGCCGTCGTTACAGCCCTCGCGGCGATCGTGCTGGCGCCCTATATCCCGAGCGACGTGCCGACCAAGATCGGCGCGGACGCCGTCGACAACATCCTCGGCATCATCGCCTCGAGCATGCTGGCGGTGACGACCTTCTCGCTCAGCACGATGGTTGCGGCTTATTCGGCGGCCACGAGCAATGTCACGCCGCGCGCCACCCGGCTGGTGATGGAGGACACGACAACCCAGAACGTGCTGGCGACCTTCATCGGCTCCTTCCTCTACAGCCTCGTCGGCATCATCGCGCTCAGCACGGGCGCCTATGGCAGCACAGGCCGCGTCGTTCTCTTCGTCGTCACCGCCAGCGTCATTGTTCTGATCGTCGTCACGCTGCTGCGCTGGATCGACCATCTCTCGCGCCTCGGACGGGTGACGGAGACCACCGAGCGCGTCGAGTCGGCGGCGGCGGAAGCGATGCGCCTGTACCGGGAGCAGCCGTATATGGGCGGCTCGCCGCCTGTCGATGTTCCGGCTGCCGCACGCCCGATCCACGTGTCCCGGATCGGCTATGTGCAGCATCTCGATGTCGGCGCGCTGTCGTCCATCGCCGACCGCGGCAAGGGCCGCATCTTCGTGCAGGCCACGCCCGGCTCCTTCGTGACACCGGTCGATCCCGTGGCTTTCGCGGAGGGGCTCGATGTCGCCGAGCAGGAGGCCGAGATCCGGGCCTGCTATACCATCGCCGATACGCGCTCCTTCGATCAGGACCCGCGCTTCGGCGCCTCGGTCCTGGCCGAGATCGCCTCGCGCGCCCTCTCCCCCGGCATCAACGATCCCGGCACGGCGATCGACGTCATCGGCCGGGCCGTTCGCCTGCTGGCGATCGCGGCCGAGCCGGGCGAGCCGCAGCAGGAGGTGGCCTGCCCGCGGGTCCATATTCCGCCGATCGCGATCGGTGATCTGTTCGACGATCTCTTCACACCGATCGCCCGCGACGGCGCCGGCGTGGTCGAGATCGGGGTCCGGTTGCAAAAGGCGATGCTGATCCTGTCGCGGTTCGGGCCGCCGGATTTCGCCGAGAACGCCGCCCGCCACTCGCGCCTCGCTCTGCAACGGGCCAGCCGCGGCCTGACGCTGGAGGAAGACCTCGCCATCCTCCGCGAACTGGCGGCCCAGGTCGAGCGGCCCTGACCCCATCTTCCGAATCTGCCGGCCGCGAGGGAGCCTTTGCCGCCCTGTCGGGTTGTCCCTGTATCGCTCCGCTCCGGCGGGGCCGAACCCAGGAGGCGACGATGCCAGCAGGACAGTCCAGCGGAACCGGCGCGATGACCGAGTTGCAGGACGAGGAGGTTCGCAAGAACGACATCCTCAGCAACCGCGACAAGGCGCAGCGTCCGCCCGATCGGGGGCTCGATGGCCGGGGCGTGCAGGTCGATGAATACAAGGACACGCCGACCAACCGGCGCCCCCCGCTCGACGAGCGACACAGGGCCAGCGAGGAGGAGGGATCATGAGCACTGACAAGATCAGTCCGAAGCCTCTCGCCGATGCCGACAAGCGTCCACAGTCCGGCGAAACAGACCGTCCCGGGTTCGATCTCGGCGGAGCGAAGGGCGAGGACAGCGCAGGGCGCGGTCTCGGCCTCGGGACCGATGCCAAGGATGATCGCGAGGCGCAAAGACTGCCGCGCGATGCCGACAAGCCGTCTCCCTAGGCGGTCTTGCGAACGATCGACCGGCGGGAGCCTGACGCATGAACTGGCAGGAGATGCTGTTCCAGAACTGGCAGGGCATTGTCCGGACGCTGCTGGTCGGCGTGCTGGCCTATGTCGTGCTGGTCGCCTTTCTGCGCATCTCCGGCAAGCGGACGCTCGCCAAGCTCAACGCCTTCGATCTGGTCTTCACGGTGGCGCTGGGATCGACGCTCTCGGCGATCCTGCTGCAGGAATCGATCGCGCTCGCGGAAGGCGCGGCTGCGCTGGCGCTGCTGATCGCCATGCAGTTTGCCGTCGCCTTCCTGTCAGTCCGTTGGAAGGCTTTTGCCGAGATCGTCCGGTCGGAACCGTCCCTGCTGGTTCGGCAGGGCGCGTTCTGCGATCGGGCGCTTCGTTCTGAGCGGGTGACTCGCGACGAGGCGCTGGGGGCCGTCCGCGCGGCCGGCGGCCGGGACGTCGAGGACGCCGATTTCGTGATTCTCGAGAGCGACGGCACCATGAGCGTCGGTCTGCGGGCGCGGGCGTAACCCTCACCGACCCACTGGAGAGTTATCCCCGCAGCCCCGCCCGCCCTTATCCTCCCCTCGCTGCACCCAACCAAGGGGGCTGTCGCGAGGCGTCGTGCGGCCGGGTGTGGTGGCGGGTTTCGGGAGGCGTCGCCGTCGCGGGCGGCGTTCTCGGAGGTCGAGCGGCAGTAAGTCCCCCCATCAGGGTCGAGCAGCCGCGACGCCCAAAATCCCTGCGCGCGGAGCCGGGCGGCGCGAGATCGGCGCTGCATCGACACTTCGACATCGACACTCGACATCGGCACGCGGCTTTGGTCTGCGCGCCACCCGGCTCCGCGCATCCCCTTTCGGGGGCATTGATGCGAAACCCCGCGGCTTTCGGCCGGTCGGGGGTTTTGGTGCGTGGCGTCGCAGGGCGCGGGGAACCCCTCTCCTGTAAGGAGAGGGGCAGGGGTGAGGTGCTGGCCCCTGGACCAGCGGAGTAGGACCTCGACGTCGCTGCGGTGAGGTCGCGGCCACAGTGTCAATCGGCCGACCCCTCACCCTGCCCTCTCCCTCCGGGAGAGGGTTCCCCGCGCTGTCCCAACCCGAATGGTCGGCGTTGCGCTTGGGCCTGTGGCAGAGAGCGCCACTCAACGAAAAAGCCCGGCCGTCACCGGCCGAGCTCCTGTCGTCGCGAATGGCCCGCCCGCTCAGGCGGCCATGGCCTTGCGCATGTTCTCGCTGACCTTCTCGAGGAAGCCGGTGGTCGAGAGCCACTTCTGCTCGGCGCCGACCAGCAGGGCCAGATCCTTGGTCATGTCGCCGGCCTCGACGGTGTCGACCGTGACCTTCTCGAGCAGCGTCGCGAACTTGGCGAGCTCGGCATTGCCGTCGAGCTTGGCGCGGTGGGCGAGACCACGGGTCCAGGCGAAGATCGAGGCGATCGAGTTGGTCGAGGTCTCCTTGCCCTTCTGGTGCTCGCGGTAGTGGCGCGTCACCGTGCCGTGGGCGGCCTCGGCCTCGACGGTCTTGCCGTCCGGCGTCATCAGCACCGAGGTCATCAGGCCGAGAGAGCCGAAGCCCTGCGCCACCGTGTCCGACTGCACGTCGCCATCGTAGTTCTTGCAGGCCCAGACATAGCCGCCCGACCACTTCATCGCCGAGGCGACCATGTCGTCGATCAGGCGGTGCTCATAGGTGATGCCGAGCTTGTCGAACTCGGCCTTGAATTCGGCCTGGTAGATCTCCTCGAAGATGTCCTTGAAGCGCCCGTCATAGGTCTTGAGGATCGTGTTCTTGGTCGAGAGATAGACCGGGTATTTGCGGATCAGGCCGTAGTTCAGCGAGGCGCGGGCGAAATCCTTGATCGACTCGTCGAGATTGTACATCGCCATGGCGACGCCGGCGTCCGGAGCCTTGAAGACCTCCTTCTCGATCACCGCGCCGTCCTCGCCGACGAACTTGATCGACAGCGTGCCCTTGCCGGGGAACTTGAAGTCGGTGGCGCGGTACTGGTCGCCATAGGCGTGGCGGCCGATCACGATCGGCTGGGTCCAGCCCGGCACGAGGCGCGGCACGTTCTTGCAGATGATCGGCTCGCGGAAGATCACGCCGCCGAGGATGTTGCGGATCGTGCCGTTCGGGCTCTTCCACATCTGCTTGAGGTTGAATTCCTTCACGCGGCCTTCATCGGGGGTGATGGTCGCGCATTTCACGGCGACGCCGTGCTTCTTGGTCGCGTTGGCGGCGTCGATCGTGACCTGGTCGTCAGTGGCGTCGCGGTTCTCGACCGAGAGATCGTAATAGTCGAGCTCGAGATCGAGATAGGGGAAGATCAGCGTGTCCTTGATCTTCTGCCAGATGATGCGGGTCATCTCGTCGCCGTCCATGTCGACGACCGGGTTGGCGACCTTGATCTTGCTCATGTGAAACGACCCCTGCTGCTGGCCAGATGTGGAGCTTTTCCAGACTGCGGCAGGGATGCCGCAGGCGGTTGGCCGCTTCCTAGAACATCGGCCCGCAAAGGGAAATGCGGTTTTCGGCTAAGCCGGCGCAAATGCGCGTCAGGCCCGGCGGCGCCCCTGCGGCAGGCGCGGCTTTCGCGCAACGCCGGGCAGCCGATCACGAACCGCCCCATCCTCGCCGCAAAATCGTCCGCATCCGCCCCGAGCCTCCCGCGCTCGTTCACGCCGGCCCGGAAGACCGCCTCCCCCATGCCTCGCTCGCTCCTCCCTTGCTCGCCCCTGCCTCCGCTCTCGTCACAGCCTGCTCTCGCCGCGCTCCGCTATCCCTTCGCCGTCGCTCTGCTTCTGGCCGCCGCGCCCTTGGCCCGCGCCGAGACCCCGGCGGAGGAGCCGGCGCCGGTTCAGGACGCTGCCTTCGGCGAGGAGGCCGAAACCAGCCTGTTCGCACCGATTCCGCGCTGGGAGGCGGCGACACCGGAGCCAGCTCCGGAGCGTCCCGGCTATCTGACACCCGGCGCCGGCCGGCGCGCTCTGCCCAATCCCCTCGCCCGGCCCGAGATCGCGGCGACGCCGATCCGCCGCGGGCTGACGCCGGCCGGCGGCCCGCTGCCGGCGGTGACCGAGCGCGCCGTCGGCATGAAGCTCGGTGCCGAGCAGGTCTCGCTCTCGACCGAGATCGTCACTGGGCAGGGCGGCTGGCAGCGCGGCGACACGCGGCTCGGCTGGAACCTGGCGCGAAGCGCCGATGCCGACAGCGACGTCGTCTGGAGCGCGGCGGCGGGCGGCAGCCTGCCCGCTTCCGGCGCCGCGGAGCAGACCGGCGAGGCCGTGCTCGGCTACCGCTTGCGCCCGCACGATATCGTCACATTGACCACCGAGATCGCGCTGGCCGGCAGCTACAGCTTCGCCGCGCAGAACGGCCTCGCCGGCAGCCTGACGCCCCGCGTCAAGGTCGTCGCCGACCTGACCCGACCGCTGGCGACGCCCTGGCGCACCACGCTCGATCTCAGCCTCGGCCGGCAGGTGCCGATGGTCGGTCGCGACATCCAGACCAGCGGCACGGCTCTGCTGAAACTGGAACTGCCGACGCCCTGAAATGCAGGGCTGGCGCCCTTCCCGTCCCGCCGGCACCCCGATAGTCTCCAGCCCATGACAGCCGACGCGCCATCCTCCGCACCCCGCTTCGCCCTCGTCACCGGCGGCACCCGCGGCATCGGCCAGGGCGCGGCCCTCGCGCTGGCCGCCGCCGGCTACGAGGTGCTCGCCACCGGTCTCACCGAGGCGGAGGTGGCGGCGGCCCCGCCCCACCCCGCGATCCGCCATGCCAGACTCGACGTCACGCAGGACGCCGAGGTCGCCGCCACCGTCGCGGCCTGCCCGCGCATCGACGCGCTGGTGAATTGCGCCGGCATGATCCAGCGTGGCGGCAAGGAATTCGAGATCGAGGCCTTCCGCCTGACGATCGAGGTCAACCTCACCGGCACCATGCGGATGTGCCTCGCGGCGAAGGACAAGCTCGCCGCGAGCCGCGGCGCCATCGTCAACATTGCCTCGATGCTGACCTTCCATGGCTCGGCCTATGCGCCGGGCTACGCGGCCTCCAAGGGCGCGATCGGCCAGCTGACCAAATCGCTCGCCGCCGCCTGGGCGGGTGACGGCATCCGCGTCAACGCCGTCGCGCCGGGCTGGATCGAAACCGAGCTGACGCGGCCCCTCGTCGAGGACGCCGCCCGCTCGGCGCCGATCCTGGCGCGCACGCCGATGAACCGCTGGGGCCAGCCCGGCGATGTCGGCGGCGCCATCGCCTTCCTGCTCTCGGACGCGGCCGCCTTCATCACCGGCACGATCCTGCCGGTCGACGGCGGCTATCTGGCGGTCTGAGCGCCAACCATAAAAAATCCAACCGGCACAAGCAGATGCCGGGCTTATCTGAATCGGTTCGGCAACGACGGTTCAGCCACCATCGAACGGGAGAAACGCCATGAACAAGGTCAGCCCCATCCCCGTCGTCGCCAGCGACGCCGAGCGCTGGACGCCCTATCGCCATCCGCAGCCGAAGGATTCCCCGCCCGAGCTGATCGTGCCCAACGTCATCCCGGAGGATGAGCGCATCTGGGTGCCTGTCGACGACAATGTCTGGTTCCGCCCCCTCTGCCTCAGCGTGACCCGGGGCTACTGGATGAACCTGCTGCGGGTCCGCCGTTCCGGCGTGCTCTCGCGCCACCGCCACCCCCAGCCCGTCCATGGCTATGTGCTGAAGGGGAAGTGGCGCTACCTCGAGCATGACTGGGTCGCGACGGAAGGGGCTTACGTCTACGAGGCGCCGGGCGAGACTCATACGCTGGTGGTCGATCCCGACACCGAGGAGATGATCACCATGTTCCAGGTCAACGGCGCGATGATCTATGTCGACCCGGACGGCAAATGCCTCGGCTATGACGACGTCTTCACGCGTCTCGACAAATGCCGCGCGCATTACGCGAGCAACGGGCTGGGTGCGGACTTTGCGGACCAGTTCATTCGGTAGCGCGGACGGCTATTCCGCCGTCTTTCCGGGGCGCCCGCAGGGCGAGCCCGGAATCCATGACCGCGGCCGTCGACGAAAAACCCGGAACGCCGCCGCCCGCTCCGGCATCGACAGCGGTTATGGGTTCCGGGCTCTTCGCTGACGCGAAGCCCCGGAATGACGGCGGCCCCCGGCAAAACGGGGGAGCCGAGCGCCTACCGCCCGAGCTTCGCCAGCTCCACGGCAGCCCGCAATTCGATATGCGCCAGCACATCGTCGAGGCGCGGATCGTCGGTCGCCTCGCGGCGCTGGGCGAGATTGGCGCGGATCTGCTCGAGTTCGGCGAGGTTGACGCGGCCGGAGAGCAGCGCGGCCTTCAGCCGGTCGAGCCCGTCGAGAAGGTCGTGGCCACGCTTGGCCTGGCGCTTCTTGCGCTCGGCCGGCTCCTCATAGGCCTGCACGGCCAGCAGCGTGTCGAGCGGGCCGGACGCGGCGATGCCGGCGCTGCGGCTGCTGGCGGCGCTGTCCTTGGTCGGCAATGTGAAGGCGGCGCCGCCCGAGCGCCGCGCCGTCCCGGCGGGGGCGGCGTTGGTGATGGGCGCGCGCTGGTCGATCCGGATCATGGTCGCCTCGCGTAATCGGTCATCGAACCCTCGCGCCGGCATGGTTAACAGGCGGTAAACCGCCCGGCAAAAACTGCCGCCCCGGCAGGATCGGCCGGCACCGTCCGGCGGGGCGGAGCCTGCGCCCGATTCCCAAACAACTGATAAATCAGCACTTTCAATTTGGCGGCGTCTGGCACGCGGATCGCAAGAGGGTTTCCGATCGTATCCTGACCGGTGAGACCATGCTCCGCACAGCCACCCTCAAATCCCTGGTGACGCCGCTGGCCGCGCTGGTCGCGCTCGGCTTCGCCATGGCGGCGGGCCCGGCGCAGGCGCTCTCCCGCATCAAGGACCTCGCCTCGGTCGAGGGCGTGCGCTCCAACCAGATCCTCGGCTACGGCATCGTCGTCGGCCTCAACGGCACCGGCGACACGCTCAACAACGCCCCCTTCACCAAGCAGTCGCTGACGGCGATGCTGGAACGGCTCGGCGTCAACACCCGCGGCGCCAATATGCGCACCGCCAACGTCGCCGCCGTGATGGTGACGGCCAATCTGCCGCCCTTCGCCACCCAGGGCACGCGTATCGACGTCACCGTCTCGGCGCTGGGCGACGCCAAGTCGCTGCAGGGCGGCACGCTGCTGGTGACGCCGCTGCTCGGCGCGGACGGCGAGGTCTATGCGGTCTCGCAGGGGCCGGTCGCGATCGCCGGCTTCTCGGCCGACGGCGACGCCAGCAAGATCACCCGCGGCGTGCCGACCGTCGGCCGCATCGCCAATGGCGGCGTCGTCGAGCGCGAGATCGACTTCGCGCTCAACAAGCTCAAGACGCTGCGCCTGTCGCTCCGCAACCCGGATTTCACGACCGCGCGCCGCATGGCCGCCGCGATCAACGACTTCCTCGGCGGCGACGCGGCCGAGCCGACCGACCCCTCCACCGTCGTGCTGCAGATCCCGCCGCGCTTCCAGGGCAACATGATCCGCATGCTCACCGAGATCGAGCAGCTCAAGATCGTGCCGGACCAGCTGGCCCGCATCGTCATCGACGAGCGCTCCGGCATCATCGTCATGGGCCGCGACGTCCGCGTCTCCACCGTGGCGGTCGCCCAGGGCAATCTGACGGTGACGATCACCGAGCAGCCTCAGGTCAGCCAGCCCGAGCCGCTCTCGGACGGCCAGACGGTCGTGACCCCGCGCACCAATGTGAAGGTCGACACCGGCGGCGGCAACAAGCTCGCCCTCGTCCGCGAGAGCGTGACGCTGGCCGAGCTGGTCGACGGGCTGAACGCGCTCGGCATCGGACCGCGCGACCTGATCTCCATTCTCCAGGCCATCAAGGCGGCCGGTGCCCTCCAGGCCGAAATCGAGGTGATGTGATGAGCCCCACCCTAGCCATGCCGGCCGCCAAGCTGGCCCTCAACGTCGCCGGCAGCCTCGTCAGCGGGGTGTCCAATGCGCTCGATCCCGCCAAGGCCAAGGCCAAGAAGCAGGCCGACGATTTCGAGACCATGTTCCTCGAGCAGGTCACGCAGCAGCTCACCGCCGCCCCTGCCGGCAGCGAAGGTCCGCTCGGCGAGAACGGCATCGGCGGCGACGTCTACAAGTCGCAGCTGACCCAGGAATACGCCAAGTTGATCCAGAAGTCGGGCGGGATCGGCCTGTCCGACAGCATCCTGCGCGATCTCCTGCGCGTGCAGGAGCAGTCCGGCGCCGCCGCGGCCGGAGCCTGAGATGTCCATCGCCAGACGGGTCGTCGACGAACGGCCGCGCATCGCCACCGCCCCCGAGGCGCGGGCTCTGGTCGAAGGCGTGCTGGAGGCGCTGTCGGCGCTCTCGCATCTCGTCGGCGAGGAGACGGAACTCGTCCGGGCCGGGCGTCTGCCCGAAGCGCTGACGCGGGAGCCGCGCAAGACCGAACTCGCCGGCCTCTACATGCGAGGCGTCGAACAGGTGAAGCTGAACGCCGTCGCGCTCGCCCGGTTCGTCCCCGACCAGGTGCAGCGGTTGAAGGCCGCGCATCTCTCCTTCCAGGGCCTGATCGAGACCAACCAGATCGTGCTGGCGACGGCGCGGGCCGTTTCGGAGTCGATCGTCCGCGACCTCGCCGCCGATGCCAACCGCCCGACCAAGGCCGCCGGCTACGGCCCGACCGCGACCGTCGGCGCCGGCGCTTTCGCGCGCCCCAATTCCGGCCCGCTGATGGTGTCGCGCCGGCTTTGAGCGCGGCTGCACCGGAACCCGTCAATATTTACCTAATTTCTTGACCTCGGATTCAAGTTTCTCTGCCACCGTGAGCAGGTTCGGACAGGTGTGACCGGTCCGGACGAACGGCAGGCAGCGGTCGATGCCGCTGCGTCGTGACTCCAGAAGGAGTGAGCCATGGATTTCGGCAATGCGCCCCGCACGGCGCCCATCGGAGGCATTCCCGTCGTCCCCCGCGCCGACGTCGTCGCCACGCAGGGCAGTGTCTCGGTCGAGCTGCCTCCGGAGCAGACCGTCCAGTCGGCCCAGGCCGGCGAGGCTGTGAAGCTCGACCTGCGCGCGCAGGAACGCAGCGCCAGGGACCTCGACGCCCGCACCCGCGATCTGCAGAACCGGGCCGCCTTCGAGCGCCGCAGCGCCGAGGGCCAGCAGCAGCAGCGTCAGGCCGACCAGGATCTCGACGCCGCCGTGGACCGGCGCATCGTCATCGAGCCGCGCACCCGCGCCATCGTCATGCAGGAGCGCGACCGCGAAACCGGCGAGACGATTTCGCAATTGCCCGACGAAACCATGCTGAAGCTGCGCATCTATTCCCGCGAGCTCGCCGATCGCGCGCGCGAAGCGGAGGAGCAGCCGCCGGCCCCGCAGGTCGAGCGCATCGCCTGACCGCGGCAGGCCGCCTCGCCGCATCCCCAACACCGTCCTCTGACCAACGCCCGCCTCGCGCGGGCGTTTTGCTGCGTGCTGGACCGCAGGCGCGCAGCAGCGTGCGGCGTTGCCCTTCCGTTAACCACGATCGCAGCCCGGCCCGGACGCGCTGCATTCGACCGCTGAAATTTACCTCCTGTTACGAGCTCGGGACCGATGGTCCACCCGTCGCGGCCAGAATGATCGCGACTGCCAGAAGGCACCAAACCAGAAGGGTTTAAGACAATGGCCACTGCCATCTCGAACGGCGTCCGTTCCTCGCTCGCCTCGCTCCAGACCATCACCGCCCAGGCCGCCGCCGTTCAGAACCGTCTCGCCACCGGCAAGAAGGTGAACACGGCTGTCGACAATCCGGTCAACTTCTTCACCGCCCAGTCGCTGAACAACCGTTCGGACCAGCTCAAGGGGCTGCTCGACGGCATCTCCAACGGCATCCAGACGGTGCAGGCTGCCTCCAAGGGCATCGACGGCATCACCAAGCTGGTCGGTTCGCTCCAGTCCACCGTCAAGCAGGCGCAGGCCGACGCGGCTCAGAACCGCCCGACCGTCGTCGGCACGGGCACGACCCTGGCCACCGCGAGCGAAGCCGCGCTGACCAGCAAGAGCCTGAAGGACATCGCGCTCGACAAGCGCATCGGCAGCGCCGGCGACACCACCGTCGCCACCGCCACGGCGTCCTCCGCCGGTGACCTGGGCATCGACACCACCGCCACCCCCGCGCTGAACATCCAGATCACCACGGGCGACCCGGCTTCGCCGACCTCGATCACCAACGTCGGCGTCACGCTGACTGCGAACACGACCGTCCGTGACATCGTGAATGCGATCAACACCTCGGGTGTCGCCACCGCCTTCGTCGACGAGAAGGGCCTGCTCAACGTCAAGGGCACCGGCTCCGAGACCCTCGCCGTCGGTATCGGCGTGGGTGCTAACGCGACTGCTGCGACGACGGCCTCCGGCGTTGCGGCAAACACGGTCAACACCGCTTTCGGTCTGGCTCAGGCCGACAAATCGACCGGCGCCGTCTCCTCCGGCATCACCTCGTCGACGCGTTCGAACCTGATCGAGCAGTTCAACACGCTGCGCACGCAGATCGACTCGCTGGCCAAGGATGCGGGCTTCAACGGCGTCAACCTGCTGCAGGGTGACAAGGTGACGATCGCCTTCAACGAGAAGGGCGGCGCCAACCAGACCAAGCTCGACATCCAGGGCACCAACCTGACGTCGGACAACATCGGCATCCAGCAGGCCGGCAACGCCCAGGTGGCGGGGACGATCAACTTCCAGAACGACGCTGATCTGGAGAAGGCCACCACGGCCCTGACGAACGCCCTCACCTCGCTGAAGTCGCTGTCGTCGACCTTCGGTGCCAACCTGTCGGTCGCCCAGACCCGCCAGGACTTCACCAAGGATCTGGCCGAAGTGCTCGCGACCGGCGCTTCGAACCTGGTCAACGCCGACGCCAACGAGGAAGCCGCGAACCTGCTCTCGCTGCAGACCCGCCAGCAGCTGTCGCAGACGGCTCTGTCGCTCTCCTCGCAGTCCGACCAGGCTGTCCTGCGTCTGTTCTGATCCTTCGTCCGCAGAAAGCGGGCAGCCCACAGGATGTGGGCCGAAGACAAGAAGGCGGCGGAGCCCCGGCTCCGCCGCCTTTCTGCATTCATGAACGCATCAGGCGCCGCATTAACGGTTTGTTATCCTTAACGAGGAATTATCGGCCATCACCGCACGAGCGCAGAATCGCGCTTCAGGGGACCGAAGATGGCGAACACGATTCTTTCCAGTGGCGTGCGCAACAACCTGCTCACGCTCCAGAAGACGACGAGCGAGCAGGCCGTCCTGCAGAACCGCCTGGCGACCGGCCGCAAGGTGAACTCGGCCATCGACAACCCGGTGAACTACTTCACCGCCCAGTCGCTCAACGACCGCGGCAGCCAGCTGACCGGCCTGCTCGACGGCATCTCGAACGGGATCCAGACGATCCAGGCCGCCTCCAAGGGCATCGACGGTATCACCAAGCTGGTGCAGTCGCTGCAGTCGACGGTGAAGCAGGCTCAGGCCGACGCGGCCCAGAACCGCCCGACCGTCGTCGGCACCGGCACCGCCCTGTCGAGCACCGCCGAAACCCAGGCGACCAACAAGAGCCTGAAGGACATCGCCCTCGACAAGCGCGTCGGCAGCGCAGGCGACACGACGGTGACCACGGCAACGGCGGGCTCCGCCGGCGACCTCGGCATTGACGTCACCGCGACGCCGGCCCTGAACATCCAGATCACCACCGGCCCGATCGCCACACCGGCGATCACCAACATCGGCGTCACGCTGACCGCCAACACCACGGTCCGCGACGTCGTCAACGCGATCAACGCCTCCGGCGTCGCCACCGCCTTCGTCGACGAGAAGGGCCTGCTCAACGTCAAGGGCATAGGCTCCGAGACGCTCGGCGTCGGCATCGGCGTCGGCGCGAACGCAGGCGCAGCGACCACGGCTTCCGCAACGCCAAGCAGCAACACAGCCTTCGGCCTCGCCAACTCCGACCGCACCACCGGTATCGCCTCCTCCGGCGTCACCTCGGCCGTCCGTTCGAACCTGATCCAGCAGTTCAACGACCTGCGCACGCAGATCGACCAGCTCGCCAAGGATTCGAGCTATAACGGCATCAACCTCCTCGCCGGCGACCGTCTCTCGATCGCCTTCAACGAGAAGGGCGGCACCAACCAGACCAAGCTCGACATCCAGGGCACCAATCTGACCTCCGACAATCTCGGCATCCCGCAGGCGGTCAACACGCAGCTCGCCGGCTTCTTCAACTTCCAGAACGACCTCGACCTCGAAAAGGCGACCGGCTCGCTCTCGACCGCGCTGACCTCGCTGCGCTCGCTCGCCTCGACCTTCGGCTCGAACCTCTCGGTCGCGCAGACCCGGCAGGACTTCACCAAGGAGATGGTCAACACCCTGACCACCGGCGCGGACAACCTCGTCCTGGCCGACTCCAACGAGGAAGGCGCCAAGCTGCTCGCGCTCAACACCCGCCAGCAGCTCTCGCAGACCGCGCTCTCGCTCGCCTCGCAGGCCGACCAGAGCGTGCTGCGGCTGTTCAGCTAACACTCGTCCGGGGGCAAAGGCCCCCTTCTCTCCAGCCAGAAGGCAGGCGCGTCATGGCTCTCAAGGTCGAACTCAAGCCCCGCGAGCGCATCATCATCGGCCAGGTGGTGATCCGCAACGACGAGCAGCGCACGCGCTTCTTCATCGAGGGCGATGCGCCGATCCTGCGCGAGAAGGACATTCTCACGCCCGCGACCGCCGACAGCCCGGCCAAGAAGATCTATCTGGCGATCCAGCTCATGTATCTCGCCCAGGACCCGATGTACCAGCATCAGGTCTATTTCGAGCTGGTGCGCGACTTCGTCCAGGCCGCGCCGAGCTCTCTGCCGCATATTCACGAGATCAATAACCGCATCTTAAGCAGCGACCTCTACAAAGCTCTCAAGGCAGCCAAGAAGCTGATCGCTTACGAAGCGGAACTCATCGAGAATGCAACACGGGTTTAACGCTTACGCCTCCGCCTCCCGCGCCACGCAGGCGGTCGTTTCCCCCCGCGAACTCGAAGCCTCCCTGCTGATCAAGGCCGCCTCCCGGCTTCAGGCGATCGCCGACGACTGGTCGCTGGCCGAGCGCGACCTCGACGAGGCCCTCGCCTACAACCGCAAGCTCTGGACGCTGCTGGTCTCGGCCGTGATCGCCGAGGACAACCCGCTGCCGGTCGGCATCAAGACCAATATCCTCAGCCTGGCGAACTTCATCTTCAACCAGACTTTCAAGGTCGCGGCGAACCCGACGCGCGAGGGCCTGCCGGTCCTCGTCAGCATCAACCGCGACATCGCCGCCGGCCTGCGCGGCCGCTGACCGGCCCAAGGCCGGGAGCCGGAACAGAAAAGGGCGTCACCGGAACCCGGTGGCGCCCTTCGTCATTCCCGCAGCGATGCGGCGATCAGAGATAGTTTGTCAGCGTCAGCTTGGAGAGGATGGAGGTCGTCTCGTAGCTCGCCTGCAGCTGCGTCTGCAGCGCCAGGATCTGCACCGCGACCTCCTCCTTTGACACCGTCTCGACATCCGCCAAAGCGCCGGTGAGGTAATTCTTGGTGCTCTCGTGCCGCTCCTTGGCGCGTACGAGCGAGGTCTGCGCCGAGCCGAGCTCGGTGATGATCTCGGCCGGCTTCTGGGCGCCGTTGCCGAAAGCCAGCCGATCGCTGACGCGCGCGATCATCGCCTCGTAGCGTGGCTGCGAATTGGCGTCGTTGGCCGGGAAGGTTTCGACCGCCATGACCGCGAACTGCGCCAGCCCGATGCGGAACGCCTCTTCATTGGCGCGCGCGCCCGTGCCGACGATCTGGCCCTTGTCGACCTGGATCGAGGATGTGCTGCGGGCCGGATCGCTGCCGTCGTCGCCCTTGTACCAGATCACCGTATTCGCGGCCGTGCCCGGCGCCGGCGCGGCGGTCGCCGTGTCGTAGGGCGGGCCAGGCACGCGCAGCGGCGGGCTATTGGTGCTGCCGGCGAAGAAATTGCGCGCCGCGACCTGGGAGGATGCGGCCGAGAGCGTCGTCGCCGCCTCCTTGCCGATGGCGGCCGTGATCGAGGCGCGCAGATTGGCGGCGGTCGTGTTGACGTCCGTGCCGATCTCGAAGCTGTCGGCGGCATTGCCGGTGGTGCCCGGCGCCCGCGCGGTCAGCACGATCTCCTCCTCCGTGCCGTCCGGCAGGGCGAGCTTGACCCGCAGCGTGTCGCCGACGGCGGGCAGGCTCGCGACGGTGACGGTGAGATCCGCCGGCGGCCCCGCCGTATAGGTCGGCGTCAGCGCCGCGGAGGAGCTGGTCGCGCCGGCGAGCTTGAAACCATAGCTGTGAACCGGGTTCGCATCGGCGATGGTGGCGGTGGCGCCCGCCCCGCCGGTCGTCAGGCGGCCGAGGCCGCCGACGCCGAGATCCGCCTGGCGGCGCTCGTCGATCATCTGGCGCAGACCTGCCCTCCCGGCTCCATCGCCGTCGATCATCTCGGCATAGGTCGCGGTCGGCTGGACATCGGATGTCTTGCCCGAGAACAGGTAACGGCCATTCACCTGCGTGTTGAGCAGGTCGAGCGTCTGCTTGAACTTTTCCTCGGCCAGCACCTGCGGCGCCGAGCGGCCCGTCGAGCTGGGGATATAGGTGTTGGAGCGCGTGTCGTTGACGGTCTCGCTCGTCAGCTTTGCGTAGTTCTCCACCGCCTTGGAGGCGATGTTGAGGTTGACGTTGCCGCGCGTGATGCCCTCCAGCCAGGCGTCGAGTGTCGAGACCTTCTCGTTGAGATCGAGGCTGACGCGCCGGTCCATGCCGAGATCGCCATAGCTCTCCGCCCGCTGCTGCGTGGAGAGCTGGCGCTCGAGATCGGTGAGCTCGTTACGAGTCGAGACGAGGCGGTTCGGCGTCGCCGCGCGATAGGCCCCGGAGCCATAGGCGGAAATGGTCATGGCGCGCTCACACTCTCATCAGCACGTCCATCATCTCCTTGACCGTGGAGATGATGCGGGCATTGGCGGCATAGGCGTTTTGAAGCTCGATCAGCGACGACATTTCCTGGTCGATGCTGACCTGCGCGGTCTGCTGGAAGCGGCTCTGCACCGCCGCCAGCGCGACCTGCTGCCCCTCGTCGAGGCGCTTGGCGGCCTCGACCGCCTGCCCCTGGGTCGAGACGACACGCTGCACGAGGCCGGAGACGGTGACGCTGGTGGTGGCCGTCGAGCCGTCGAGACCGAGGCGGTTGGTGACCGCGCGCTGGCTGTTGGTCAGCCGGTCGAGCAGCAGCTTCGGCCGGGTCGTGTCGCCCTGCGCGGTCGTCGGCTCATAGGTGACGAGCTTGGAGCGGTCGGCCACCAGCGCCTGATTGAGCTGGATGCGCCCGGCGAAACCGAGCGTCTGCGAGCCGTTGTCGTAGGAGCCGGTGAAGGCGGCGCCATTGGCGCCCCCGTCGACGAAGAAGGGCAGTTCGGCACTGCCGCCGACGGAGGACAGCGTCGTCGCCGTCGGGCGGGCCGTCAGTGCCTTGACGTCGCGCGTGCCGGCCGCGCCGTCATCGACGATACGCAGCACCGAGCCGGTATTGGAAACGGTGAAACCGGCACCGAGCGCCGTCTGCATCTGCGCGGCGACCGAGGCCGGGCCGCCGGAGAAGTCGATGCCGATGACGCGGTTGTTGGCGTCGCCACCGGCCGAGGCCGGCAGCGGCAGGGAAGCGGCCGAATCGACACGCACGAAGGTGAAACGCTGGGTGGCGCCGCCCGGCGTCACCGCATAATCGAGCGTGACCTTGTTGCCGGCCTGCAGTCCCGTGAGGTCGACCTCGAAACCGGTGGCCGCACTGGCGGTGACTGGGGTGCCCGCGATCTCGCGATCCGACAGCGCGCTGGCAAGCTGCGCGGCGATCTCGTCGAGCTGGGCCTGGGCCTGAACCAGCGTGGTGTCGCGCATCTCGATGAGCGCGGCGATCTCGCCGGAGCGGAAGGTCCTGTTGGCGATCGCGTCAAGCGAACCGCCGGTGGGCGTCGACATGGTGATGGTGCCGACGCCGCGCTGCGCCGGGTTGCTGCTCCACTGGTCGTCGGGCGTCAGCCCGGAGCGCGCATCGAAGCTGAAGACGACGGCCGGGCGGCCGTCGAAGAGCTGCGTCCCGCCGCCGGTGACGACGCTGATCGACCCGCGCGCATCCTCGCTCGTCTTGATGTCCATGTACTGGGACAGGTCGGACAGGATCAGGTCGCGCTGGTCCTTGAGATTGGCGAGCGCCGGATCGTTGGGCGAGCCGACGATCCGGGCGTTCACCGTCGTCAGCGCGTTGAGCAGGTCATTGATCTTGGTGACGCCGGCCGAGATCCCCGCCTCGGCCTCGGAGCGCAGGCTCTGCACGCCGTTGGAGAGCGTGTTCAGGCGGCTGGCGAGCTGGGTGGCGCTATCCAGGACCGAGGTGCGCAGGCTGTAGGACGAGGGGTCGTTCTGGAACGCCTGCAGCGCCGAGGTGAAGCCGTTATAGATCGTGTCCAGCGCCGTCGAACTGCCGGGCGCGCCATAGAGCTTGTCGACGCTGGCGAGCATGTCGGCGCGGGTCGAGGTGTAGGCGGCGCCTGCCGATTCCTGCCAGAGCTGGTGCTGGACGATCTTGTCGAGCAGACGCTGGACCTGCGTGGTCTGCGTCGAGATCGTCAGGCCGGCCAGGCTGTCCGAGGTCGAGACGACGCGGCGGACATAGCCGGCCGTGCCCGCATTGGCGACGTTCTGCGAGACGACGCCGATCCCGATCTGAGTGGCGTTCAGCCCCGAGACCGCGGTGTTGAGGGAGGTGCTCAGACCCATCGTCGGCTCCTGTCTTGCCGCGCGGCCCTTCTGGGCCGCGCCTCATCCGCCCCGAAAGCCGTCAGCGGATGATGCTGAAGACGTCGCGCAGCATCTCCTGCGCGGTGGTGATCACCTTGGTGTTGGCCGAATAGGCCTGCTGGGTGACGATCATCTTCGAGAACTCGTCGGCGATGTCGGTGTTCGACTGCTCGATATTGCCGCCGATGAGCTGCGACGTGCCAAGGCCGATGATCGGCGGGCCGGATTCGATCGTCTCCTCGAAGGCGCCGCCATCCAGCCTCTTGAGGGCGTTGTCGGCGTTGAACCGCGCGACCGAGAGCTGCGCCAGCGCGACGACCTGGCCGTTGCTGAAGGTGCCGATGACCTGGCCGTTCGCCGAAATCGAGGTGCGGTCGAGCGTGCCGGCGGTGTAGCCGTCCTGCCGGATCGAGCGCGCGTCGATCTGGCCGCTGACGTCGCCGTTCTGGGTCAGGCCGCTGCCGCCGGTGGTGACCTGGATGCCGGTGATGGTCGTCCCTGCGATCGTCATCGTCGGCAGGGTGATGTTGCCGGTCGCGGGCGCGGTCAGCTGGCCCGTCGAGCCGAAGGTGACGTCGACGTTGGCGTTGCGATAGGCCGTCGCACCGCCCGTCGCCGCCGTGTTCTCGGCGACGAACAGGTTCCAGGTGTCGACGGTCGCCGGCGGGCCGGCCGAGGCGTTGGTGGTCTTGGCCCAGCGCAGCTCGACGCTCGTCGCCTTGCCGAGCGAGTCGTAGACGGTGACAGAACCGCCGGGGATCGACTGGTTCAGGAAATTCGTGATTTCGCTGCCGATGACGATGCCGGTGCCGCCCTGGGTGGTCGAGAGCGGGTTGCTGGTGAAGCCGGCCGGGCTCAGCAGCTCCGAACCGGCGACGGTCGGGTTGGCGCTGGCGTTGTTGGTGCCGGGTTTCGCGGGGATGTTGGCGCGATACTCGATCGAGGTCGTCGCCTTGGCCGGGAACTGCTCCTTGGTGATGCGCAGGACGTCCGGCTGGGTGCCGATGAGCTGGCCCGTGACCGTGTCGATCTTCAAGCCCTTGAGATAGTAGCCGGCCCCGTTGACGAGATAGCCGTTGGCGTCGAAGTCGAAATCGCCGCGGCGCGTATAGAGGTTGCTGTTGGCGAACTGGGTGTTGCTGCCGAGCCCGGTGAGGCGCTGGTCGACGACGAAGAAGCCGTCGCCGTTGATCGCGGCGTTGGTGTCGATGCGGGTGGCGGCGAGATCGCCCTGGATCGAGTTCGTCGCCTGGCTGAAGGCCGCGACCGAGCCCGAGAGCTGGCGGTTCAGCGCCGAGTCCGGAACCAGATCGGAGAAGGTCGTGTCGACCCGCTTGAAGCCGGCCGTCCGGGAATTGGCGATGTTGCCGGAGATGTTTTCCAGCGCATAGGACTGCGCCGTCATACCCGAAACCGCGGTGGTCAACGCACTGAAGACGCCCATGTAACCCTCACCTCGACCGGCGCCCTCACCGGGCGGCCCTCAACTGTCGGGGCGGTTACTGCACGCCATGTGCCACGGAACAGGCCCTGATTTTTCAGAGACTTGGATGGTTTCGGGAGTGTTTCGGGGCCGTTTCCGCCGGGTCAAATCCGCCCTGCCCCGGCAGAATTTGCCGGGAGCCCTACCCATCCGGCGAGCGGCTTCAGGCGCCGCTGTCCTTGCCGCCCCAGGAGCCGAGATCGCCGGCGACGTCGCCCAATGTGGGCGGGGCGGCCTCGACGAAGGGCAGCGGTCGGCACACCGCCAGCGCCGCGAGACCGATGCGCGCCGTCAGCAGCCCGTTGAGCACGCCCTCGCCGAGCTTGGCCGAGAGCCGCGCCGCCAGCCCCTGCCCCACCACCTGCTGGATCACGGCATCGCCCGCCGCGATGCCGCCGGTCACCACCAGATGCCCGAGCACCTGACGGGCGAGGCGCAGCAGACCCAGCGTGCCCGGCCGGCCGGCATAGATGCCGGCGATCGTCCGCAGCAGCCGCGCACAGGCGACAAGAACGAAGACGATGTCGATCAGCGCGCGCGGACTCACCGCCGTGACCAGAGACACCCGCCGCGCCGCCTGGGCGATCTGCGCCTGGGCCAGCGCGTCGAGCGGCGCCATCAGGCTGCGCTCCGCCACCGTCAGCACGTCGCGGGCTGCAAAGAGCTGCGGCAGGCTGTCGGCGAGCTGCGCCCGGCCCTTGGCGGTTTCGGCGCGCGCTCCGTAAAGCGCCGTCAGCTGGGTCGCCACTGCCTTCGCCGCGTCGACGCTGCCATCCGCCAGCGCTGCGGTCGCCCGCAGCCGCAGCGCCTCGACCTTGCGCTCGCGCAGGATGTCGCGGATCACGCGGCCGAGCATGACGGCGAGCGCCAGCGCCGCCACCGCGGCGCAGGCCAGCGCGGCATAGCCCAGCACCGGGCTCTGGCTCATCAGCCAGGCGATGGTCTGCTCGGCCCAGACACCGAAGGCGAGCGCCAGGAAGCCCGACAGCCCGGCAACGAAGAGCCCGCCCCAGGACCAGCGCCGCTTCACGGGCGCGACGGCAGCGGGCTCGACGACATCGATCGGCTCGCTCTCGGGCAGGATCGCGACATCGCCCCGGCTCACGGCCGGACCGAGGCCGCCATCCGGGGCGGTCGGATCGAGACGGATCGCGCGCGGCGCCTTGCTCATGCCAGCCGGTCTCCGATCAGGAACTCGAGGGCGCGGTCGAGCCGGATCTGCGGCGGTGGCCTCACGCGCCCGCCGGCATCGGGGGCGACCAAGGGTGGCCGGAAGCGCGGCGCCCGGATCTGCCAGCTCGCGGCGGGATCGAACACAGCCTCGGGCCGCTCGGGCAATTCGCCCGGAAAGATCGCGGCCTCGCTGACGCCGTCGAAGACCTCGCCGGCGACGATCTCGCCCGCCTCCGGCACGCCGGCGATGGCGGGCAGATCCTCGCGGCCCTGCTTGATGCGGACCTCACGCGTCGCGCGCACGGCGGCCAGCGCCATCGCCTCGACCCGCGCCCCCGCACCCTGCGCTCGGGAGGCCGCCCGCGCGACGAGATGGGACATCACCGCCGCCAGACGGTCATGGCTGCCGTGGTGGACATGGTCGGCCTTGGTGGCGGCGAAGAGCACTCGCTCGATGCGCGGCGCGAACAGGCTCGACAGCCAGGAATTGCGCCCGACCTGGAAGGCGGCGAGCGCCTGGCCGAGCGCGGTTTCGAGATCGGCCAGCGCGGGCGCACCGGCATCGAGTGCGGCGAGCACATCGACGAGCACGATCTGGCGGTCGAGCCTGGCGAAATGATCGCGGAAGAACGGCGCCACCACGACGCGCTTATAGGCCTCGAAGCGCTCCGCCATCAGTCCAGCGAGCGTGCCGGGTTGAGGCTCCGTGTCGGCGCCGAGATCGAGCGGCGCGAAGGTCAGGGCCGGCGAGCCCTCGAGGTCGCCCGGCATCAGGAAACGCCCCGGCGGCGTCACCGCCACGGCCTCGGGGTCCGCTCGCAGCCGCGCCAGATAGGCCTTGAACAGGTCGCTCGCGGCCTCCGCCGCCATCTCGTCGGGCGGACCGGCCGGATCGCGCTGCGGCAGGTCCGCAAGCCAGGCCGCCGCCGCGTCGCGGCGATGCGCCTTGCGGGCGTCGCCCACCGCCTGGCGCGACCAGCTCTTGTAGTCCTGACCGATCAAAGCGAGGTCGAGCAGCCACTCGCCGGGATAGTCGACGATGTCGAGCGTCAGCGTCGCCGGCCCCTTGAACCAGCCGGCGGCGCGCTCGTAGTCGATCTCGACGCGCAGCTCCGAGATCCGCCGCGTCGACTCGGGCCATCGCCGCTCCGGCCCCGTGAGCGCGGCCCGGTGCGCCTCATAGGGAAAGCGCGGAATGTCCGGGTCGGGCTGCGGCACGAGGCGAACGCGGGCGATCCGCCCCTCGCTCGCCGCCTTCAGCACCGGCAGGGCCGCGCCCTCGATCAGGTTCTGGATCAGCGCCGTGGTGAAGACGGTCTTGCCCGAGCGCGACAGGCCCGTCACGCCGAGCCGCAGCCGCGGCTTCGCCATGCCGAGAAGGGAATCGCCGAAGGCCAGCGCCGCGTTGCGCGCCTCGTCGAGATAGGAGCGCTCGCTCACGGTGCGGACAGGCTCACTCGTCGGGACCTTCGCCGAGCGAGGCCGGCGTCACGAAGCGGTCGAGCCGCCCGCCGCGCGCGGCGACGTCGCGCCAGTCCTCCACGGCGAAATCGAGCACGGCGAGCCCGCAGGTCGGGTATTTCTGGCTCATGCGCGAAGCCGCATAGCGGTCGCCATGGCCGGTCAGCAGCGCCGCAAGCTCCTCGAAACCGGGGTTGTGGCCGATCATCAGCAGGGTGCGCACCACCGGCTCGGTTTCCTGCACCACCTCCAGCAGGCGCTGGGTCTTGGCCTCGTAGATGCGCGGCTCGTGCTGCACCGCCGGCTTCTCCGGCAGCATCGGCGCGACGAGCTGCCAGGTCTCCTGCGTCCGGCGCGCCGGCGAGACCAGCACGAGGTCCGGCAAGAGCAGCTCTTCGGCGAGATAGCGCCCCATCACGGGCGCGGCCTCACGCCCCCGCGTGGCGAGCGGCCGCTCGCGATCGGCCACGCCTTCGGGCCAGTTCGACTTCGCATGGCGGAGGAGCATCAGGCG
Source organism: Rhizobiales bacterium CCH10-E5 (assembly GCA_001556125.1). Classification (GTDB taxonomy): domain Bacteria; phylum Pseudomonadota; class Alphaproteobacteria; order Rhizobiales; family Beijerinckiaceae; genus Allobosea; species Allobosea massiliensis. The sequence goes on from LSIG01000165.1 coordinate 53,702, forward strand.
GCGCATAGCGGGCATCTAACCATCATACCGGCGTTTTGCGAGGGCCGGATCCGGCGCCACCGCCGCCACCAGCAACTGCATCAGGCGCCCCGAGAACAGGTCGAGCAGCGTCCCGGTTCCCGCCTCCCCGACGAGAAAGTCGAACTGGCCGTCGATCAGCAGCATCGTGAAGCCGTGGGTGAGCGACCAGACCAGCAGGATCTCGGCGAAGTCCGGCGCCGCCGCCGTGCCCTCGGGCCGAGGATCAGGCGGTGGGGCGGCCGGCCCGGCGCGATGGGCGCGCGTCTCGGCCACGAGGATGCCGAAGGCCCGCGTTCCCGCACGCTGCATCTCGGGATCGGACGTGTCCAGCTCGCGGCGGCCGAAGACCACGCGGAACCGGCCTGGCCGTGCCAGCGCGGTCTCCAGATAGGCCTGGCAGATCGCCGCGAGCCGGCAGCCGCCGGTCGCGCTCGCCTGCGCCGCGGCGGCCTCCATCGCATCCGAGATGTCGTCGAAGCCGAGCGTCGCGACCGCTGTCAGGAGCCCGGCGAGATTGCCGAAATGATGCGCCGGCGCCGCCGCCGAGACCCCCGCCCGTCGGGCGCATTCGCGCAAGGTGAAGCCGCCGACGCCACGCTCGGCCAAGACCGCCTCGGCCGCGTCGAGCATCGCCTGGCGCAGATCGCCATGGTGATAGCCATCCCGCCCCGCCACGCGCTTCTCCGCCATGCCGCCGGCCTCCCTCGGCCGCAGCCGCTCATCTTGACAGCATCAAGATAACGCCTTACGCCAAAGAGACAACTTAACACTGTACAGATCCGAGATCGCGATGGGCCCGCTCGACTTCGACGCCGCCTTCTCCGCCGCCGGCGCGCTGGCGATGGCAGGCTGGGCGAGCATGATCCTGCTGCCGCGCTGGCGGGGCCTCTCGCAGCGCCTCGCGGGCCTCGTCATCCCGGCGATCCTCTCCCTCGGCTACGTCGTTCTCGTCGCGGTGCATTGGCACGGGGCGAGCGGCGGCTTTGGCTCGCTCGACCAGGTCGCCGCGCTCTTCGGCTCCCGCCCCCTGCTGCTGGCCGGCTGGGTCCACTACCTCGCCTTCGACCTCCTGGTCGGAAGCTGGATCCTGCGGCGCTCGCAGGCTGAAGCCGTGCCGCACGGCCTCGTCGTGCCGGTGCTGCTGCTGACCTTTCTCTTCGGCCCGCTCGGCTACCTCGCCTACGTCTGGCTGGAGGCGAGCATCCGCGCCGCGCGGGAGGACCGGATCGCGCGGTTGCAGGCGCGTTTGCCGGCCTGGCTGCGGGCGCTGGAGATCGAGCCGCGCCTGATGGCTGCGGCCTTGGCAATGCTGGCGCTCGCCATCCCCACGACGCTCGCCGCGCTGATCGACCCGCGCCTGTTTCAGGGCGTCGATGCCTGGATCAAGCCGCTCAAGTTCGAGATTTCGATCGCGCTTTATCTGGCGACGCTCGCCCTGTTCGTCCCGCTGACGAGCGAGCGCTTTCGCGCCGGGCTCGCCGGGCGCTACCTGATCTGGCCAGTGATCGTGCCGCTGTTTCTCGAGGTCTTCTATATCGGCTGGCGCGCCTCGCGCCTCGAAGCCTCGCACTACAATGCCGACGACGCCCTCGGCGCGGCGCTTTACACGGCGATGGGGATCGCGGCCGTGATGTTCACGCTGGCGCCGGCGGTGCTGGCCTGGGGGCTGGCGCGGCACGACGCGGCCGCGCTGCCCGCGCCCTTGCGGCTCTCGCTGATCGGCGGCCTCGGCCTGACCACCCTGCTCGGGCTCGTCAGCGGCTTCGCGCTCGGCGGCAGCCCGACCGGCCATTACGTCGGGACCGTGCCGCCCGCCCATGCCACCCTGCCCCTGCTGGGCTGGTCGCTGGAGATCGGGGACCTGCGCGTGCCGCACTTCCTCGGCCTGCACGCGCTGCAGATCGTCCCGCTCTTCGGGCTCTTGGTCTGGACGGCGACGCGACACGCGAGAAGGGGCATCGCCGCCGTCGCGCTCTTCGCGACGGCCTATGCGGGGATCACGCTGATGGCGCTGGCGGCGGCCCTGCGCGGTCGGCCGCTGCTGGGCTGGACCTGAAACTGGCGCGCGCTCAATCGAGCTTCAGGCTGCCGCGCAGGCCCCGGCTGTCGAGGCCGCGGCTCTCCAGCATGAGCGAAGCGAGCCGCGCATCCGGCCGGGCCGCCGGCGCTGCAACCGACGCCGTCTTGCGGGTCAGCCCGAGATCCATCGGGCGACCGGGCGGCAGCGGGGCGGTGACGAGGACATTCGCCGCCAGCGCGACCGGCGCGACGGTGGCCGGCGCCTGGGGCGCGAAGGCGAGCGGCGCGCTGGCGAAGGAGGTCGGCACGGCGGAGGCACTCGTCGCGATCGGCGTCGAGGCAGAGGCGAGCTGGTAGCCCGTCTCCTCGATGCGGCGACGCTCCGGACGCTCGCCCTTCACATAGAAGGCGTTGCCGCCGGCGACGGTGACGTAATGCATGTTCGGATAGGAGAAGCGCAGCCCCGCCATATGAAAGTGCTTGGCGTTGCCGACGGCCTCGTTGCGCTTGCCGGCCAGGATATCCTCGGCGACGGCCGCGACCTTCGGCAGGTCGCGCGGCGACATCGACCGCGTGAGCACGCCCGGCGCGAATTGCCGCGGTGCGCCGACGACGCTGCAGATCGTCTCGGGCTTGTTGGCCGCTTCGACCCGGTTCAGCACCACAGTCCCGACACCGAGAAGCCCGGCCTCGCTGGAGCGGTTCGATTCGAAATACATCGCGCGGACGAGACATTCCTTCTCACGCGGATCGGCCTTGGCCAGTTCGATCGCCTGCTTGCGCTTCTCGTGAGGCTTGGCGGCGGTCGGGGTCGGCTTCGTCGCGGCAGTCTCGACCGGCGACAGGCTGCACGCGCCGAGCGCCGGAGCCGCCAGTCCGATCAGCAGCGGGATCGCCTTGCGGCGGTGGCGGAGAAAGCCCGCGGAACGGACGGCTTCGGCAGCAGTTTTGGCGCGCATCGAGCGGCGGCCTCCTGATTTCGGGCGGCGGCCACCGCAAGCGGCGGCCCCTCGTCACCGGCAAGGAACGCCGCTCTCCTTAACAGAAAGTTAATGGGCGGCGAAAGAGGGATTGGCGTCGTCGCGCCAATGCCCCCTGAAAGGCCCCTCAGCGCCCCTCGCGCCGGGTCATGAAGGCCAATTTCTCGAACAGTGAGACGTCCTGCTCGTTCTTCAGCAGCGCGCCGTGCAGCGGCGGGATCAGCTTTCGGGGATCGCGCTCGCGCAGCATCTCCGGCGTCATCTCCTCGGCGACGAGCAGCTTCAGCCAGTCGAGCAGCTCCGAGGTCGAGGGCTTCTTCTTCAGGCCGGGCAACTCGCGCACCTCGAAGAAGAGCTTCAGCGCCTCCTCCATCAGCCGCTTCTTGATGCCGGGGAAATGCACCTCGACGATCGCCTGCATCGTCTGCGCGTCGGGGAAGCGGATGTAGTGGAAGAAGCAGCGGCGCAGGAAGGCGTCGGGCAGCTCCTTCTCGTTGTTGGAGGTGATGATGATCACCGGCCGCTGGGCCGCGCGCACCGTCTCGCCGGTCTCGTAGACATGGAACTCCATGCGGTCGAGCTCGAGCAGAAGGTCGTTGGGAAACTCGATATCGGCCTTGTCGATCTCGTCGATCAGCAGCACCGGCCGCACCGGCGCGACGAAGGCCTCCCAGAGCTTGCCGCGGCGGATGTAGTTGGCGATGTCCGAGACGCGGGGGTCGCCGAGCTGGCTGTCGCGCAGGCGGCTGACGGCATCGTATTCGTAGAGGCCCTGCTGCGCCTTGGTCGTCGACTTGACGTGCCAGGTGATCAGCGGCGCGCCGAGCGCGGCCGCGATCTCCTCGGCGAGCACGGTCTTGCCGGTGCCGGGCTCGCCTTTCACTAGGAGCGGGCGCTGCAGCCGGATCGCGGCATTGACGGCGACCGTCAGGTCTTCAGTGGCGACATAGTTCTCGGTGCCGGTGAAACGCATGGAGGGGCCTTCTGAGAGCGAGCGCCGGACGCTACCCCGGATGTGCCCGGCGGGAAACCGCCTCGCGACGGGCCCGCGCAAGGCCAAGCGGCTAAGCCCCGATGGCGACAAGCAGAATTCGCCCTTGCGCCGTGCCGCGCCGGTTGTGTCGGCGCGGCCGAAACCGCACAGTCGAAACACTCTCCTCCTCCTTCCGAATCGCAAGGCACCTCTTGGCCGCCACCGTCGACCCTTCCGTCTACAAGGACGCTGCCGTGGTGCTCGCGACGGCGGGCGTGATCGTGCCCTTCGCCAAGAGCTTCAAGATCAATTCGGTCGTCGCCTTCATGGCCTGCGGCGCGCTGCTCGGGCCCTTCGGCCTCGGCGGGCTCGTCTCCTCGATTCCGCTGCTCAGCACGATCACTGTTTCGAGCCCCGAGGCACTGGCCGGCCCGGCCGAACTCGGCGTCGCCTTCCTGTTGTTCGTGATCGGGCTGGAGCTCTCCTTCGAGCGCCTCAAGACCATGCGCCGCCTCGTCTTCGGGCTCGGCCTCGGGCAGATCGTCCTGTCGGCGGCCGCGATCGGGGGCGTTGCCTATGCGCTCGGCCAGCCGGCCACGGCAGCGCTGATCATCGGCTTCGGCCTCGCCTTGTCATCGACGGCGATGGTGGTCGAACTCCTCTCGGCAAAGAGACGGATGACCTCTTCGGCCGGTCGCGCCAGCTTCGCGGTGCTGATCAGCCAGGACATCGCGGTCGTGCCGCTGCTCTTCCTCGTCAGCGTGCTCGGCGCGCAGGGCGGCGGCGGCTCTCTGCTGGCGGGCCTCGTCCAGGCCCTGCTCCAGGCCTTCGCCGCGATCGCCGTGATCGTGCTTGTCGGCGGGCGGGCGCTGCGGCCCCTCTTCCGCCTGGTCGCCTCGACCGACTCCTCCGAGAGCTTCATGGCGGCGACGCTGCTGATCGCGCTCGGCACCGGGATGATCGCCGCCGCAGCCGGACTCTCCATGGGGCTGGGTGCCTTCATCGCCGGTCTGCTACTCGCCGAGACCGAATATCGCCGCGCCATCGAGGTGACGATCGAGCCGTTCAAGTCGCTGCTGATCGGCGTCTTCTTCCTCACCGTCGGCATGGGCGTGAACCCGGCCGAGATCGCGGCCCACCCCTATGCCATCCTCGGCATCGCGGTCGGCCTCTTCGCCGCCAAGTCCCTGCTGGTCTACGCCCTCGCCCGCCTGTTGAAACTGTCGAAGGCGACCGCGCTGGAAACCGCGATCATGCTGGGCCCAGGCGGCGAATTCGCCTTCGTGCTGCTCAGCGGCGCCGTCGCGGCGAAGCTGCTGGAGCAGGCGCCGGCGAGCCTGGTTCTTGCCAGCGTCTCGCTGACGATGATCGCGCTGCCGCTGCTCGCCCGTCTCGCCCGCAGCCTGGCGCGGACGCTGGCCGTGCCGGTGGCCCTGCCGGAGGAGGCGCAGATCCTGCCGCCCGACGACCACACCGCGCGCGCCATCGTCGTCGGCGGCGGCCGTGTCGGCCAGCTCGTCGGCAGCATGCTGGAGGAGCATCGGCAGCCTTACATCGTGATCGACGCCGACCCGATGCTGATCGCCGCCCAGCGCCGCGCCGGCCGTCCGGCCTTCTATGGCGACGCGACGCGGCCCGATTTCCTGCGCCTCTGCGGCGTCATGGAAGCGACGACCCTGATCGTCACCATCGACAATCCCCGTGCGGTCGACGCGATCGTGACCGCTGCGCGTGACTTGCGGCCCGATCTCGTCATCGTCGCCCGCGCGCGCGATGCCGACCATGCCCGCCATCTCTACAAGATCGGCGTCAACGACGCGGTTCCGGAGACGATCGAGGCCAGCCTGCAGCTCTCGGAGGCCGCTCTCGTCGGCCTCGGCGTGCCGATGGGCTTCGTGATCGCCTCGATTCACGAGCGGCGGGACGGATTCCGCGCGCTGCTCAAGCCGTCAGACGGTGCCGCTCCCGCCCTTCCGCGCCACACAGGCTCGCGAAGGCTGTAGTGTCAAGCGCCGCCTGGGGCCGCGCCACCCGCCGGATATGCCCGTAGAACTGGGACGCGCTGGCCTGCCAGCAGTGGCGCCCGGCGAGTTCCAGACAGATCTCGCGCGGAATCCGCAGCGCCTGCAGCGCGGCCGAACGCAGATCCTCGTCCAGCACCGCCGCGCCGCTGCCGGCGAAGACGTCGCGCGGGCCCTGCACCGGGAAGGCCGCGACCGGAAGCCCGCTCGCCGCCGCCTCCAGCAGGACGATGCCGAAGGTGTCGGTCAGGCTCGGGAAGACGAAGACGTCGGAGGAGGCGTAGATCGCGGCCAGGTCCTCGCCCTCGCGGGTCCCGAGGAAGACGGCGTCCGGATAGGCGCGCTGCAGATCGGCCCGCGCCGGCCCGTCACCGACCACGACCTTGCTGCCCGGCAGCCGCAGCGACAGGAAGGCGTCGAGATTCTTCTCGACCGCGACCCGGCCGACGCTCAGGAAGATCGGCCGCGGCAGATCGAGCACGCTCTGCAGCCGCGGATGGAACAGCGCCAGATCGACGCCACGCCCCCAGCGCACGATGTTGCCGAAGCCGTGCTGGCGCAGTTCCGTCTCGACGGTCGCGGTCGAGACCATCACCGCCGCGGCCGGACCATGGAAGCGGCGCAGGAAGCCGTAACTCCAGCTTTCGGGAATCGGCCAGCGCGCCGCGACATATTGCGGGAAGCGGGTGTGGTAGCTCGTCGTGAAGACGCGCTTCTGCGCGAGGCAGACGGCGCGAGCGAGCCAGCCGATCGGCCCTTCGGTGGCGATATGGACATGATCCGGCGCGAAATCGGCGATGCGCTCGGCGATGGCGCGCTGCGTCGCCAGCGCGATGCGGATGTCGGGGTAGCTCGGCAGGCTGATCTGACGGAAGCCTTCCGGCGTCAGCATCTTCGGGGTGACGCCGAAATCCGGACCCGCCTCCGCCATGCGCTCCAGCGAGCGCACGACGCCGTTGATCTGCGGACGCCAGGCATCCGTCGCGACCAGAACCCGCATCAGGCGGCTTCCACCAGCGCCGGAACCGGAGCCGGGCGCGCCGGCACGACAACCGGCACCGCCGCCTGGCCCTTGAGACGCCCCTGCGGCCAGCGGATCATCTCGAAGCGGCCATCGTGATGCTCGATCACCGCCGTGCAGCTTTCGACCCAGTCACCGGTGTTGATGTAGGTCAGCCCGTCGATCTCGCGGAAGGCGGCGTGGTGGATATGCCCGCAGACGACGCCGTCGGCCTGGTGCCGGCGCGCCTCGGCGGCGAGGCAGGTCTCGAACTCGCCGATATAGCTGACCGCGTTCTTGACCTTGTTCTTCGCCCAGGCCGAGAGCGACCAGTGCGGCAGGTGCAGCAGCCGCCGCACCTTGTTGACGACGACATTGGAGGCCAGCGCCAGCGTGTAGGCCCAGTCGCCGAGTAGGGCGAGCCATTTGGCGTTGCGGACGACGAGGTCGAACAGGTCACCATGGATGACGAGCAGCCGCTTACCGTCGGCCGTCTCGTGGACGATCTCGTCGACGAGCGTGATGCCGCCGAACTGCAGACCGGTGAAGTCGCGCAGGAAATCGTCGTGGTTGCCCGTGACGTAGATCAGCTTCGAGCCCTTGCGAACCTTGCGCAGCAGCTTCTGGATCACGTCATTGTGCGACTGCGGGAAATACCAGCCGCTCTTCAGACGCCAGCCGTCGATGATGTCGCCGACCAGATAGATCTGCGGCGCGTCATAGGCGCGCAGAAATTCGAGGACCAGATCGGCCTGCGCCCCGCGCGTGCCGAGATGCAGATCCGAGATGAAGATGCTGCGAACCTGCTTCGCGTCGTCCTCGTCGCCCATGCCACCCGGCCCATCCTGTTGCGATGCGCCCGGCATGTGTCTGATTTGCGTTGCGCTTTGATGACGGGCCCTGCGATCCGTGGTCTCACTGCCATTCGACGCTAAGAACCTCCTGAGGAACGCCATGGATCTTGGAATTTCGGGCCGTACGGCCATTGTCTGCGCCTCCAGCAAGGGGCTCGGTCGCGGCTGCGCGCAGGCGCTCGCCGAAGCCGGCTGCACCGTCGTCATCAATGGACGCGACGGCACGACTCTCGAGGAAACGGCCCGCCAGATCCGCTCCAGCACCGGCACGACCGTCATCCCCGTCGTCGCCGACGTCTCGACCCAAGCCGGGCAGGACGCCCTGCTCGCCGCCGCCCCCGAGCCCGACATTCTGGTCAACAACAATGGCGGCCCTCCGCCGAAAGGGTTTCGTGATGTGTCGCGCGAGGCGCTGCTCGAAGGCGTGGTCCAGAACATGGCGACGCCGCTCGAACTGGTGCAGCGCGTCGTCGACGGCATGATCGCCCGGCGCTTCGGCCGCATCGTCAACATCACCTCCGCCAGCGTGCTGACCCCCCTGCCCGGGCTCGACGTCTCCTCGGCGGCACGCGCCGGGCTCACCGCCTTCCTCTCCGGCGTGGCGCGCGAGGTCGCCCATGCCAATGTCACGATCAACAACATCCTGCCGGGCATGTTCGACACCGACCGGCTCAAGGGCGGGCTGACCAAGATGGCGGCGATGAAGGGGCTGAGCGTCGAGGAAATGGCGCAGGCCCGCCGCGCCGACGTGCCGGCCGGCCGATTCGGCGAGGCCGACGAATTCGGCCGGCTCTGCGCCTTCCTCGCCAGCGCCCATGCCGGCTACATCACCGGCCAGAACATCCTGATCGACGGCGGGGCGTTCCGGGGGAGCTTCTGAGGCCAGCGGCTGCTCAGCACTCTCGCTGAGGAGCCGCCGAGCGCTCCTCAGGATGTGAACCGAGGGAAATCGAGACGGCGAGCGCCAGCGCGCCGCCCCGCCGCGGACAGTCTGACGGGGTTGCAGGCTTCGCGCTTTGAGGCCCCTTTCGGACATGATCTAACGAAGGGCGAAGCGGGGCGCCCCCGCCCTCTCGCATTGCGCCGGTCCCTTGTCCCCGCTCCTCGGCATCAGCCTCAAACTCCTCTCGGCGCTGTCCTTCACGCTGATGTCCGCCGGCATCAAGCATATGTCGACGCGCTATCCGACCGGGGAGCTGGTCTTCTTCCGCTCGTTCTTCGCGCTGATTCCGCTGCTGATCTGGCTGGCCTGGCGCTCGGAACTGCCGGGCGCGCTGAAGACGCGCAATCTGCGCGGCCATCTCAAGCGCGGCGTCATCGGCTCCACTGGTATGTTCTGCGGCTTCGCGGCCCTGCAGTTCCTGCCGCTGTCCGATGCGGTCGCGCTCGGCTACGCGGCGCCGCTCGGCGTCGTCGTGCTGGCGGCGCTGGTGCTGAAAGAGCGTGTGCGGATCTATCGCTGGAGCGCGGTCACCATCGGCTTCGTCGGCGTGCTGATCATGCTCTCGCCGCACCTGACCGGAGGCGTGCTGTCCAAGGGTTTACAGGCCGGGCCGGCGCTCGGCGCGGCACTCGGCCTGTTCGGCGCCTTCTGCTCGGCCTTCGCCTCGATCGAGGTGCGCCTGCTGACAAAGACGGAAAGCACCGGCGCGATCGTCTTCTACTTCATGCTGCTGACCAGCGCGCTGGGGCTGACCACGCTCGCCTTCGGCTGGCGCATGCCGGACCTGACCGAGGCCGGAATGCTGGTCGCCATCGGCATCCTCGGCGGCTTGGGTCAGATCCTCCTCGTCCAGGCCTATCGCTTCGGCGACGCTTCGCTGATCGCGCCCTTCGAATACTCGACGATGATCTGGGCCGTGCTGATCGGCTGGTTCGTTTTCGGCGAATGGCCGGTCTCGACCATCTTGATCGGTGCGGCCATCGTCATCGCCTCGGGGATTTACGTCATCCTGCGCGAGCAGCGCCTCGGCGTCCTCAAGCGCGAGCAGCGCGAGATCAGCTCGACCCGGCCGACCTGAGCCACGCGCCGCGTTGCCGCGGCTTGCCCCGCGCCACGGCAAGAGGCATTGTCCGGCGAGACAAACATTTTCGTTCGATCGTGCAAACGATCCGACAGGCGAGGCAGGCCGGTTCACATGGGTATCGAGACGAAAGAGCGTGGCGGACGCGAGTTCGATTCCGGGGCTCACGTCATCTCGGGGCAGCTCGGCAAGACGATCCAGCGCCTGCGCAAGGCCTACAACTTCTCGCTCTCTGAGCTCGCCGAACAGTCCGGCGTCGCCAAGTCGATCATCAGCCAGATCGAGCGCAACGAGACCAACCCGACGCTGGCGACGATCTGGCGTCTGTCCCAGGCGCTCGACATCTCGATCGAGCGGGTGCTCTCCAGCGGCGAGGAAGAGCCCTTCATCGAGAAGACCGCCCGTGCCGACACACCGATCCTCGTCTCCGAGGACGGCAAGCTGAAGCTCGCCATCGTCGGCTGGATCAAGACCGTCGAATGGCTGCAATGGTATGATGTGCAGTCGGAGCCCGGCGGCGAACTCGATTCCGAAGGGCATCAGCGCGGCTCGATCGAGTCGCTCTCCGTCACCTCTGGCGAATTCGAGGTCGAGGTCGGCGACATCGTCCAGCGCGCGAAGGCGGGCGAGACGCTGCGCTATCGCTGCGACCGCCGCCACATCGTCCGCTGCGTCGGCAGCGAGCCGGGCACCGCGATGATGGTCTGCATCCTCAAGGCCGCGGTGATGGAATAGTGCGGACGCTCTAGCGTGAGAGACGGCCTTCGTCGTCGATCAGGGTCAGGCGTTCGGGCACTGCGCCGCCCCAGCGCCAGAGAACGAGATTGATATCCTCGGCTTTGGAACCCGCCGCGAAACTGCGCACCATCAGGCCGCGATAACCGTCAGCGACCAGCGTCATTGCAAGTTCCTGCGTCGGGGCCTGCCCATCCTGGCGCATACTGTCGCGCCAGCCGGCATCGGCGAGGGCTTCCCGGGACAGGCCGATGCGGGCGAGCGCAGCCTCGTCGCGACTGTCGAAAATCGCGTCGATATCGGCGTCGTAAGAGACGAGCGTCGTTGGCTGCAGGCTGCCGGCCTGGTTGGCCTCTCTCAGGGCCGTCGTGACCGCGAGCGAGAGATAGAGCGCCGCCATGCCCCTCGGGTTGAACCGGCCTCCGTGCAGAGCCGCACCCTGGCCGGACAGCGGCTCACGCGCATAGACGGGATTTAGCGCCCGGTAGAGCGTTCCACGATATCGCATTGCATCAGGCGTGAACGCCTGCGTCGATCGCATCAATGTAGTCGAGTACGTCGTCGGCGCGCCCGCCCCGCACCAGCTGCATCGCCGTCTGACCGGAGAAGCCCGCCAGCGGCTCGGAGCGGTACCAGGCATAGGCGATCAGGGCCGACCCGAAGCGCGGCTCCACCTTGTTGATGATTTCGACCATTTCGCGCAGGCGCCGCTGCGTCCTGTCGGACCGCACCCGCTCGCGGCGCTGCACCGCGTCGCGGCCAAGCCCCGCCGTGCGGGCAACCTCCTCGCTGGTCGTGCGCCAAGCCTCCGCGATCTTGCGCGGTGCGAACAGGCCGTGATCAGCATATTGAGCCAGGGACATGACAGCCTCCGAGCCACCCAGACCGACGTGATATAGCGTCAATCGGCGCGGCGCTCAAGGTAGCCAGCCGGAGTCAACCTCCCGTCTTCACCGGCCGCGGCGGGCCCTGCACCGCCGGAAGCGACTTCAGATACTCCGCCATCGCCTGACGGTCGGCCTCCGGCAGTTGCGCCGTATTGCGCACCACCGCCGCCATCGTCCCGCCGACGCTGTCGAAATTGGGCGTGAAGCCGGTCTTGAGCAGTTCGGCGATCTCGCCCTTCGACCATTTGCCGAGCGCCTCGGGCGTCTGGGTGATGTTGGGGACGAACCCCCTGCCCTCCGGATCCGGCCCGCCGGCGAAGCGCGTCGCGGGAATGATGGCGCCCAGCGCATTGCGGTTGGAGTGGCATTCAGCGCAATGACCCGGCCCGTTCACCAGATAGGCGCCGCGGTTCCACTCCTCGCTCTTCGTCGGATCGGGCCGGAAGGCGCCGCGCTCGAAGAACAGCAGCTTCCAGCCGCCGACGACGCGGCGGATGTTGAAGGGGAACGGGAGTTCATGCGGCGGCGCCCGGCCCTCGACGGGGGTGAGCGTGCGGATATAGGCGAAAAGATCGGCCAGCGCCTTGGGCGGCATCAACCGGTAGGAGGTATAGGGGAAGGACGGGTAGTAGTGCTGGCCTTTCGGCGAGACCCCAGCCGCCATCGCGTCGACGAAGTCCTGAACGCCCCAATTGCCGATGCCGTCGCGCGTATGGGGCGAGATGTTGGGCGCGTGAAAGGTTCCGAAAGGCGACTCCAGCGCGAGTCCGCCGCCGAGCCTCAGCTTGTCGTCCTGGTTCGGCGTCGCATGGCAGGAGGCGCAGCCGCCCGCGGCGAAGAGGATGCGCCCGTTCTCGATGTCGGGCGCTCCCAGCGTGCCGATCTCGGGCGACGGCGAGACCACGCGCGGGTCGGTGAGCAGATAGAAGCCGGCCAGTCCGACCGCCGCCAGCAGCACGAGTGTGACCAGCAGACGGCGAAGGCGCAGCATCTCGAGACTCCCCGGAAGACGGCAAAGGCGCGCCGCAGCCAAGGCTGCGGCGCGTGCATGTCAGCACAACGTCACGGGAGCCTGAAAGCTCCTCCGGCCGCTTCGGCGGCCCGTCACTTCTTGATGCGGTAGACCTCGTGGCAGCTGCCGCAGTTCTTGGTCGCGTTGCCGAAGGCGGTGCGGAAGGCGGCGACGTCCGCAGCCGTGCCGATGGCGGCGGCATCGGTCTCGAACTTGGCGAAGGCGGCCTTGAAGCCGGCCTGGTCCTCCCAGATCTTCGTCGCCGCGGTGGTCTCGCCACCGGTCTTCGAGTTGTCGGGATAGAGCCCCGGCATCTTCTTCGCCGAGTCGACATAGACCTTGGCGATCGCCTGCGCCTTGGCCGCCTCGAAGGGCGCCTCGCCCTTGGCGATCGCCGCGCCGTCCCGCGTCGCCGCACCGACGGCCTTCATCGTGTTGCGGCGTTCGGTGATCGGGTCGGACTGGGCGAGGACGGCGGTGACGCCCAATCCCAGAACGGCGGCGACGGCGATGGTGCGGATCATGGCGCTTCCCTGAAGGCTTCGGCCGCCGGGATGGCGCCGATTGGAACCGTTCCAGATCAACCGATCCCGCCCTCGGCGCCAAGTGCCATTCGCGTGAGCAGTCTTGCGCGAACGCAAATCTGCCCTTGCGTCAGAGCCGATACCCGGCCTCCTTCAGCGCGTTGAACACCTTGAGCGGCGTCGCCGGCATGTCGATGGCCTTGATGCCCGCGGCGCGGTCGAGGGCATCGACCATCGCGTTCATCACGGCCGGACAGGCCCCGATGGCCCCCGCCTCGCCCGCCCCCTTCACGCCGAGCGCATTCGTGACGCAGCGGACGTTGCGCGTCTCGAAATGGAAGTTCGGGATGTCGATGGCGCGCGGCAGCGCATAATCCATGAAGGTCGCCGTCAGCATCTGCCCGGACGAGTCGAAGCGGATCTCCTCCATTAGCGCCTGGCCGATGCCCTGCGCCGCGCCGCCATGAACCTGACCCTGCAGCATGGTCGGGTTCAGCGTCATGCCGAAATCGTCCACGACGACGTAGTTGACGATCTCGGTCGCGCCGGTCTGCGGGTCGATTTCCAGCTCGCAGACATGGGTGCCGTTCGGATAGGTTGCCTCCGGCGGCTGCCAGCTCTGGTGGACGCGCAGCTTCTCGGTGGTCGCTCCGGGCAGTGCCGCGATGGCGGCGAGGTCGAGCGCCTTGTCGGTGCCGACGACGCGCACCGCCCCATCGACGATCTCGAGGTCGCCGATCCCGGCCTCGAGCTTCTCGGAGGCGAGCTGCTTCAGGTTGTCGGAGAGGATCGAGGTCGCCTTGTCGAGCGCCGCGCCGCCGACGGGGATCGAGCGCGAGCCGCCGGTGCCGGAGCCGGTCTCGACCTTGTCGGTGTCTCCCTGGATCACGCGGATGCGGTCCATGGGGATGTCGAGATGCTGGGAGACGAGCTGCGAATAGGCCGTCTCATGCCCCTGCCCGTTCGACTGCGTGCCGATCAGCACCGTGACGGTGCCGTCCTTCTCGAGGATCACCGTCGAGCTCTCCGGGCCGCCGCCGCCGCAGGCCTCGATATAGCTGGCCATGCCGATGCCGCGAATCTTGCCGGCCTTATTGGCGGCCTTGAGGCGGGCCTTGAAGCCCTTCCAGTCGGCCACCTCCATGGCGCGGCGCATATGGCCCTCGAACTCGCCGGAATCGTAGACCGGCCCGGTCTGGGTCTGATGCGGCATCTCGCTCGGCTTGACGAAGTTGAGCGCCCGCACGGCATCCGGCGTCTTGCCCGTCTCGCGGGCGATGGCGTCGACCAGCCGCTCGATCAGATAGGCCGCCTCGGGGCGCCCCGCGCCGCGATAGGCATCGACCGCCATGGTGTTGGTCAGGATGCCGCGGAAGCGGACATGCACGGCCGGGATGTTGTAGCAGCCCGGCGTCATCGTCGTGCCGACCCAGGGGATGAAGGGCCCGTATTGCGAGAGATAGGCGCCCATCTCGGCCGCGAGATCCACCTTCAGGGCGATGAACTTGCCGCGCTTGTCGAGCGCCATCGTCGCGGTGGCGAGATTGGCCCGGCCATGGGTGTCGGCGAGGAAATGCTCGGTCCGGTCCGCGACCCAGCGCACGGGGCGCTTCAGCTTCTCCGCCGCGACCATCGTCAGCGGGTATTCGCGGTACATGAAGATCTTGGTGCCGAAGCCGCCGCCGACATCCGGCGTCACCACACGGATGCGAGACGGATCGACCTTGAGGATGCTCTTGGCGAGGATGTCGCGCGTGCCGTGGCTGCCTTGGCTGCCGAGCGTCAATGTCCAGCGCTTCGTCGCCTTGTCGTATTCGGCGATGCAGGCGCGGGTCTCCATGTAGTTGGAGGCGAGGCGGTTGTTGACGATCGTCACCGCCACCGTGCGGTCGGCCTTGGCGAAGGCGGCGTCGGTCTTCGCCTTGTCGCCCTGTTCGGCCTCGAAGGCGACATTGCCCGGCCGGTCCGGCCAGATCTGCGGCGCCTTGGGATCGAGCGCCTCCTCGATCCCGGTGACCGAGGGCAGCGTCGTCCACTCGATGTCGATCGCCTCGGCGGCATCGCGGGCCTGTGCCAGCGTCTCCGCGACGATGAAGGCGACTGCCTCGCCGACATGGCGCACCGTGTCGGTCGGCAGCACCGGCACGGGCAGCGGCTTCACCGGCTCGCCCGAGACCGTCTTGATCAGCCCCTTGCAGGGCAGGTCGCCGAGATGGGCGACGTCCTCGCCCGTCAGGATGAGCTTGACGCCCCTCATCCGCCGCGCCGTCTCCTTGTCGCGGATCTTGAAGGTGGCATGGGCGTATTGCGAGCGCAGGACGAAGGCGTGCAGAGCCCCCTCGACGGCGGTGTCATCCGTGTAGCGCCCGGCCCCCGTGGTCAGGCGCTGGTCCTCGACGCGGCGGACCGGCTGTCCGAATCCGAATTTCATGGGGCGCATGGCCGAAAGTCCCTCAGATTGGTCGAATGAAACACTGAAATAGAATCGGGCCGCGGTCAGCCCCGCCGGATCGCGCGCGGGGATGCACGCAGCGCATCGCCCTTACCGCGGCATCCGCGCCGCGGTCTCCGACAGGCTGACCATCATGTTGTAGTTGTTGACGATCCAGTTGGCGTCGTTGGCGGCGCCACGGCGGACATCGCCCTTGCTCTTGGCGAGCTTGTCGGAAAAATCGCGCAGTTTGCCGAGCCAGGACCCGGCCTGGCTGTCGATCATCAGCGACGTGCCAGGGTTCTTGTCCTTGAACGCGTCGAGTTCGCGGATTGCGGCGGCGTAATCGGCGACGGTGGCGTTGAAAGCCTTCAGATCGACGATCGGCTTCTCGTTGCTGGGCATCTGATCCATCACGGACCGTGCGTTGATCATCACATTGCGGATCTGCCAGCGGGCGGAGCGCCCTTCGCGCTGCTCGACCGAGGCGAGTTCGCGCTGGTCGAGCCCCTTCTTGTAGTCGCGCATCAGCGCATCCAGCCGAGCGCGCTCGGCGAGGAAGCTCTGCGCCGCGGGCACCATCAGCCCGTGCAGCTTCTGCCCCTCGGCGAGATTGTCGTCGCGGTAATCCTTGCGGTCGTAGTAGCGCTCGGCCCGAGTGATCAGGGGCGCCAATTCCTGATAGGCCTTGATGTAGGCGGCGACGGAGGCATCGATCGCCGGCAGCTTCGGCTCCCGCGTCAGGAACTCCTCGGCCTTCCGGATCTCGCCGGTAACGTCATAGAGGCTGTAGAGCCCGTAGCCGATATAGCGCTCCTTGCCGGTCGGCCCCTTCTTCAGATCGACCCAACTGCCATAGCGCTCCCAGGATTGAATCGCCCGCAGCGTGCGGTTCATCAGCGCCGTATAGGCGTTCGACTTGGCGATCGCCGTCTGGAGCTCGGCATCCTGGGCCGGAGCCGTGCGTGCGGACGGAGCGGCGGGTGCCTGCGCGACGGCGGCGCCGGGCGCGACAGCGAGAAGGACGGCGGAGAGTGCGCCGCAAAGACCGTTTGGGATCGTCATGCTTCAGCTTTCGTCAAGATCGGCGAGCTGGACGGAGCGCTGCGGCTCATCCCTGCTCCACCGGCTCGCCCCGCATCGCCCAGTCCTTGAATCCCCCCAGATAATGGCTGTCGACGTCGAGCCCGGCGGATTGCGCGAACTCCAGCGCTCGCAGCGAGCGCACGCCGGCCGCGCAGGAGAGCACCAGCTTCTTGCCGGGCTCATTGGGCAGATCCGCGGGGTCGAAGCGCGAGAGCGGCCGCGAGACCGAACCCGGAATGTGCCCGGCGGCGAATTCATGCGGCTCACGGACATCGACGATCAGGATGGTGCCGTCGGCGAGGCCGGCCTTGATGTCGTCGATGTCGAGATCGTTCACGGTCACGGGCAGGCTCCGGCGCAATCACTCCAGCAGCTTCACCAGATAGAGCGTGAGCGCGGGAAATGCCACCACGACACCCAGCCGCAGGATGTCGACCGCGACGAAGGGCAGCACGCCGCGATAGATGCTGGTCACCGGCACGTCGCGCGCCAGCGAGGCGACGACGAAGACGTTGAGGCCGATCGGCGGGCAGGTCATGCCGATGCCGACGACGATCAGCACGAGGATGCCGAACCAGATCGCCACATCGTCCGCCGGCATGCCGAAATCGAGCGCGGTCACGATCGGGAAGAACACCGGCAGCGTCAGCAGGATCATCGCCAGCTCGTCCATCACCCCGCCGAGGACTATGTAGAACAGCAGCAGGCCGATCAGCACCGTGTAGGGCGCCCAGCCGGAAGCGGCGATCATCTCCGCCGCCGCGGTCGGCACCTGGGTCAGGGCGAGGAAGGCGTTGAAGACCTCCGCCCCGAGCAGGATCGCGAAGATCATCGCCGAGGTCTCGGCCGTCTGCAGGATCGCCTGACGCACCGCAGCAGGCGTCAGCGTGCGACGCACCAGGCCGATGACCAGCATGACGAAGGCGCCGACCGATGCCCCCTCCGTCGGCGTGAAGACGCCGCCATAGATGCCGCCGACGACGACGACCGCGACCAGCAGCGCCGGGATGATGCCGAGCAGCGGCCGCACGCGGTCTGCCCACGCGATGCGCGGCTGCGCCGGAACCCAGTCCGGGTGACGGCGGCTCATCAGCGCGATGGTGATGCAGTAGAACGCAGCCGCCAGCAGGCCCGGGATCAGCGCCGCCTTGAACAGCTTGGCGATGTTCTGCTCGGTCGAGATCGCATAGACGACCAAGATGACCGAGGGCGGGATGAGAATGCCCAATGTGCCGCCGACCGCGATCACCCCGCAGGAGAAGCCGGGATCGTAACGGTAGCGCCGCAGCTCCGGGAGCGCCGCGCGCGAGAAGGTCGCGGTCGTCGCCACCGCCGAGCCGCAGATCGCCCCGAAGCCGGTGCAGGCGCCGATCACCGCCATGCCGAGCCCGCCGCGCCGGTGCCCGACCAGCGCAGCGGCGGCCTTGAACAGATCGCCGGCGAGCCCCGAGCGCTCGGCGAAGGCGCCCATCAGCACGAACAACGGGATCACCGACAGCGTGTAATTGGCGAAGATCTGGTAGGGCGTGGTGCGGATATAGTTCAGGAACGGGTCGAGCCCGTTGAGTTGGATGTAGCCGACGCCCCCGACCAGCATCATGGCGAGCCCGATCGGCAGCCGCAGCGCCATCAGCGCGAGCAGAACGACGAAGCCCGTGATGGCGATAGCGAAACCGCTCACGCTGTCTGCCTCAGCAGGCGCCGCGCACTGACCATGGCCGAGACGGACACCAGCAGCGCGAGCGCGGCACAAAAGCCGATCGGCAGATAGCTCGGCACCAGCAGCACCATGCTGGTTTCGCCGGTGCCGAAGGCCGCCCGCGCCCCCACCGCGAGCCGCCAGGCGATCAGCGCCATCACCAGCGCATAGACGATGTCCCAGCCCGCATCGATGCGGCGCTGCCAGCGCTCGGGCAGCTTGAGTGTGAAGGTGTCGACGAAGATGTTGCCGCGGCGCAGCTGGCACCAGGGCAGGAAGCAGAAGGCGGCGAGCGCCGTCGCCATCTGCACCAGCTCGAAATCACCCGGCACGCCGGCCCCCCCGACGAGGTCGGAGCGCAGCGTGACACTGATCACCACCGTCACCGAGAGCGTGATCAGCAGCACGCCGCCCAGAAGGGCGACGCTCTGGACCACGCGCTCGAACGCCGATGGCGCAATCTCCCCCCGATCCTGCGCCATCGTCCCGGTCAGGCCGCCTTTTCGTGTTTGGCGAGCGCGGCCCTCGCGCTGGCGAGCAGCTTCTCGCCGTCGAGGCCCTTCTCCTTGGTCGACTTGATCCAGGCCTCGATGACCGGCTCGGTCGTCTTGCGCCAGCGCGCGGCCTCCGCCTCCTCGATCACGGTGATGGTGTTGCCGCGCTTGCGCACCATCTCGGAGACGGCGATGGCCTGCTCGTCCCAGACCTTTCCGGCCATGCCGGCCGCAGCGGCGCCGGAATTGCGGTCGATGATCGCCTTCAGGTCCGGCGCCAAGGCTTCATACTTCGCCTTGTTCATCGCCAGGATGAAGGTTGCGACATAGAGGGTCGGCGAGCCCGGAATCTCGGTGTGGAACTTCACGAGTTCCTGCACCTTCACCGAGGGCACCACCTCCCAGGGAATGACCGCGCCGTCGATGACGCGCTGCGCCAGCGATTCCGGCACCTGCGGCACCGGCATGCCGATGGCGTTGGCGCCGAGTGCCTTCAGCGCCTCGCCGGCGAGACGCGTCGGAAAGCGCAGCTTGAGGCCCTTGAGGTCCTCCATCGTCTTGACCTGCTTGTTGGCGTGGATCAGCCCGTGATCATGCGCCCAGACGCAGATCGGGTGCACGTCCTTCAGCTCGGCGGCGAGGTTCTGCTGCGCGTATTCGGTCAGCGCCAGCGAGTTCACCAGCGCGCGCTTGTTGGCGACGAAGGGGAGCTCGAACGCTTCGAGCCCGGTGAAACGACCCGGCGTGTAGCCCGGCAGCGTCCAGACCAGATCGGCCACGCCGTCGCGGGCCTGATCGAAGAGCTGC
This sequence comes from Rhizobiales bacterium CCH10-E5, assembly GCA_001556125.1. Taxonomy (GTDB): domain Bacteria; phylum Pseudomonadota; class Alphaproteobacteria; order Rhizobiales; family Beijerinckiaceae; genus Allobosea; species Allobosea massiliensis. The sequence continues at coordinate 73,269 of LSIG01000165.1, forward strand.
GGCGGGGTGCCGCCGAGCTGCATCGACGGGAAGATGTCGATCTTGATGCGGCCGTTGGATTCGGCCGCGACCTTGTCGGCCCAGGGTTTCAGGAACTTGGCATGGCCGACCGCGACCGGCGGCAGGAAGTGGTGCATCTTCAGCGTCACCTCCTGCGCATTCGCGCGGGTGGCACGCAGCACGAGCGGGGCGGCGACGGCAGCGCCGGCCCCCGTCAGCAATTGGCGGCGATCGAACCTCATGACTTCCCTCCCGAGGATGTCGTTTGTTGCCCGGCGCGGCTCCCCCTCGGAGCCAGCGCGCGGCCCTGTCTTCACCTTAGCACGACCGGCGGCGAGTCTGGGTCTTGCGGCCCGCCCGCTTCTGGATCGCCGAGATCGTTGCCGACGCAACCAAATCCGTCAAGGCCCCGTCTGGCCTGCGGACGTGCCGCGCAAAAAACCGCGCCCCGGAGGGCGCGGTCATCATCAGCCGATGCGAAGCGCTCAGGCCTGCGCCGGAATCCGCAGCACCCAGCCGGGCTGGATTAAATCGGGGTTCTTCACCGGCGGCGTGTTCGCCTTCACGATGTCGGTGTATTTTGCGCCCTGGCCCTTGCCGTAGTGCTCCTCGGCGATCTTCCAGAGCGTATCGCCCTTCTTCACCGTGTAGAACACCGCGGCCGGCACCTCCTTGGCGACGATGAGGTCGGATTCGACACTGGCGATGCCGGCCGTGTTGCCGAGCGCCAGAATGATCTTCTCGGCCTCTTCGGTGGTCATCGCCTTGCCCGAGACCTTGACCTTGTCGCCATCGACGCTGATCGCGACGTCGGAGGGCAGGCCGTGGCCCGCGAGTTCCTTCTGCAACGCATCCGGCGTCGCCGCCTTGGCCGAGCCGAAGATCTTGGCTCCGGCATCCTTGATGAAGCTGAACAGGCCCATGTCGTTCCTCCGTCGTTGGGCACCCATCAAGCCCAACTGCGATGCCATGTTCAAGGCACTCTGGCGACCGGGTGTGATTTTGCGGCCGGGATGCCGTAGCGGGAGGCCAGATCATTCCGCGGCAGCGATGGACAAAGGGGTTTCCTCCGAACGCGGGCACTGTCACAAGCGCCGCGCAATTCCCATCCGGAGCAGACCGATGCTGACCCTCGCCCAGGCCCAGACGATCATGACCACCGCCCTCGCCCATGCCCAGAGCGCCGGCTTCAAACCGCTGACCATCGCGATCCTGGACGCGCGCGGCGCGCAGAAGCTCTTCACGGCGCAGGACGGCACCAGCCTGAAACGCGGCGAGATCGCCATCGGCAAGGCCCATGGCGCGGTCGCGATGGGCATCGGCTCGCGCGCCCTGCACAAGATGGCGCTCGAGCGGCCCTATTTCGTCGAGGCGGCAACCCATGCCGTCGGCGGCTCGCTCGTCCCGGTGCCGGGCGGCGTGCTGATTCGCGATGCGGCTGGCACGCTTCTGGGGGCGATCGGCGTCTCTGGCGACACGTCCGACAATGACGAGGCTGCGGCGCTGGCGGGCATCACCGCCGCCGGCCTGGTCGGCGACACCGGCGCCTGATCCGAAAGCCCGGCGCGGCTCAGTGAGCCAGCGCTGAGGAGACCATGTCCCGGCTCGCCGGCGCTGCCGGCGTGCCCAGCCGCAGTGAATCGCGCACCTGCTGCGAGGGCGCGGCAAGGAGGGAGGGCAACAGCCTGTCGCCCTCGGCGACCAGCGGCTCCTCCTTCAGCGGCGGCAGCGGCAGCAGTTCCTCCGCCGGCTCGGCCGGGGCCGGGGCGACGCGCTCGCGCAGCTCCGCAAAGGCCCCTTCGATCGGGTGGAAGCTGAAGCGGACCCGATGCGTGCCCGCCGGGACCTGAACGGCCCGGAACAGCACATTCGCCTTCAGGATGTCGGCGTCGACACCATCCACCTGGGCCCGCCACCAGGGATGATAGATGTCGTTCAGCACGACGAAGCCGGCGGCCGAACTCGTCACCTCGATCTCGACCTCGGTGTTCTGGTAGCGCTTCACCGTGACGTCCGCACGCACCTGTGCAGGCCCCTCCGGCATGGCGACCGGTGGCTCGGCATCGAGCAGGACGGCCTGCTGCGGGTCGACCTCGGGCCAGCGTCCACTCTGCTTCATCGCGTCGAAATCGGCGAGTTCCCAGCCACCGACGAACTGCACGCGCGGCAGCGCCCGCGGGTTCTCGTAGACATAGCCTTCCTTCGTGCGCGCGATCAGCCGGAGGTCGCCCTCGCGCAGCGTGTGGTCGATTTGTTCGATCGGCAGCGGCGAGGCGATGTAGCGGAGCCCAAGCAGATTGGCGAGGCGGCAGCGATAGGACGGAAACAGCGGCGTGAACTTGCGCTGATCGGGCCCCGCGATGGTGTCGCGCGTGCCGACCGCATCCGAGAAATCGGCGAGGCGCAGCGGGTTGTAGCCGAGCGTGTGATCGAAGCCGTGGACCATGCCGGCATTGGGCCATTCGAAGCCCATGCCGAGCAGTTCCACCCGGTCCCGCCGCGGCGACCCTGCGGGCTGGGCCGTCAGCCGTTTCAGGACCTGGACCGTCTCGTTGCGCGTGTCGGGGCGCAGGACGTCATAGATGTCGGGCGCCAGAGCCGTCGATTCGTTCGGCCCGTTGTTGGCGGCGAGATCCGCCGCGACGACACCGGCCACGAGCAGCGAAGCAGCGACAGGTCCGAGTCCCCGCCTCAGCCGGCTCAATCCGTGAAGCAGGGCCAGCGCGAGGGACAGCCAGAGCAGGGCAAAGGCCACCGGCTTGAGCGCTTCCGTCAACCGCCCCTGCTGCGACGAAACCAGCAGCGCGAGACCAGCCAGCACGACCACGAAGCCGGCACCCCACAGCCAGTCACTCCTCGTCAGACCGGGCTGCGGCTCGCTGAACAGACGATGCAGCATGTAGCCGGACAGGAGCGCACCGAGAGCACCGATCAGGAAGGTGGCATCGGCAGGCCGGCGGAAGGCGTCGATGCCCGGCAGATAATGGTAGAAAGCGGCAAAGGCCGGCGTGTAGCGGCCGAGAGCGAACAGCACCATCAGCGCGAACAGGATGGTGAAGGCGCGCACGCCCTTGTCCCAGAGCCAGCCGCGGCTCAGCCCGGGGACGACCAGAAGCAGCGCCGGCAGAGCCCCGAAATAGACCTGCCCCATGTTCTGCGACAGGAACAGTTCCTTGGCGTTCCAGCTCGGGCTGTAGGGGCCCCAGAATTCGATCTTCGGATCCTGCGCCCCGAACAGATCCGCGACGAAGGCGGTCAGCAGCGAGGCCGGATGCAGCGATCCGCGCCCGGCCTCGACCAGATCCACGGCAGGCCGCGTCGTCGCCTCGGCGAAAAGCCAGGTCCAGAGCAAGGGCAGCGCCACGACGCCGAGGCCGACGACAGCCGCGGCTGATCCCGGCAGAAGGCTGGCGCGGAACGCCGGCCAGCCGCCGGACAGCCAATGCGCCAGCACGACGCCGATCAAAACATACGCGCCCAGCAGCGCGACCTGATCGGGCTCGACCATCATCAGGCCGGCGGCGAAGCCCGCCACCGCCCCGGCGACGAGCGAGCCGCGCTGCAGCATCCGCAGGGTCAGCCACAGCGCGATGGCGAAGAAGGCGAGGCTCGCGATCTGCCCGACATGCTGGACCCGCCAGGCGGCCGAGGCGCCAAAAGCGAAGACGAGCGCCGCGAGCAGGCCGCCGGCCGGATGCCAGTTCCGGTCGCGAAAGATCATCATCACCGCCAGCCCGCCCGCCAGCAGATGGGCGAGCACATAGGCGTCGACGGCACGAAAGCTCGGCGAGGGAACGAGCGCCGCTAGAAGGATGGCGGGGGAGAAGATCAGCGATTGGGGATCGGCCACCTGCGGCGAGCCGCCGAAGACGTTGTGCGTCCAGAACGGGGACTGGCCCGAATGCAGCGCCCGCGCCAGGAACTGGATCTGCGCCTGGAAATGCGCCTTGGCATCGAACGGGATGGTGACCGCGCCCGATAGCCAGGGCCAGCACAGCAGCGCCCAGACACAGATGAAGGCCATGGCCGCCAGCCCGTAGCCGGCAACCCTTCTCGAATGCGTGTCCAACGGACCCCCCGGTCCCTCGTCCTTGCCGGAGGCCCCCGGATTGGCAGCCACAGTCCAGCCTGTCAGTGGGCGAACCATGCCCGCGACGAGGTGAACCGAAACTGAATGAAATCACGCAGCCGTGATCACGACTTTCCGTTGGGTAAGCGATTGGTTGCGGCGATGGGAGAATCCGTGCGCTTCACCGCCCTTGGGCGACCCAAGCCGCCAGCACGCGCCGCTCATCGGCCGTCATTCCGGACAGATTGTTGGGCGGCATCGCGTGGGTCATCACCGCCTGGACCCGGATGGCGCGCGCATGGGCCGCGATCGTCTCGGGCTCGTGCAGCAGCACGCCCTTGGGCGCGATCTGGATGCCCGGCCAGCTTGGCTCGGGCGCATGGCACATCGCGCAGCGCCCCGTGACGATGTTGGCGACTGCCTCCGGCGGCGGCTGCAGCCCGGCCAGCATCACCGGCTTCGTCGCCGGCAGCGGCGATAGCCCCAGCCGCTCGCGCCCGCCGGGCGAGGACGCCATCGCCGCCCAGAAAGCGAGCCAGAGGGCGACCAGCGCGACCGCCCAGGTCCACCAGGGCGATTTGGCATGGTCGGCGTGGCGGACATTGAAGAAATGCCGGATCAAAGCGCCCGCCACGATGATCAGCGCCACCAGCACCGGGATCACCGCCGAATTGGCATAGGTGACCGGATAGTGGTTCGACAGCATCAGGAACAGCACCGGCAGCGTGATGTAGTTGTTGTGCAGCGAGCGCTGCTTGGCCGCCTTGCCGTATTTCGGGTCCGGCTTCTCGCCCGCGGTCAGCGCCGCGATGACCTTCCGCTGCCCCGGCATGATGTTGAAGAAGACATTGGCGGTCATGATCGTCGCCATCAGCGCGCCGGTGTGGATCAGCGCGCCGCGCCCGGAGAAGACAGAGGCGAAAGCCCAGCTCGCCGCGACGACATAGGAAAAGCCGAGCACGCCGAGCAGCACGTCGTTGCGGCCCAGCGGCGAGCGGCAGAGCCAGTCATAGAACAGCCAGCCGAACACCAGCGCCAGGATGCCGATGGCGCCCGCGGCGAGCGGCGAGAGCTGCATCACCGCCGGGTCGATCAGATAGAGCTCGGACTGCGCATAATAGACCCAGACCAGCAGGAAGAAGCCCGAGATCCAAGTCCAGTAGGCCTGCCATTTGTGCCAGGTCAGCTCGGCCGGCATCACGGCGGGCGCGACCAGGTATTTCCGCATCTCGTAGAAGCCGCCGCCATGGACCTGCCAGGCGCGGCCGCCTTGGCCCGGCGGGATGTCGGCGGCGGGACGCAAGGACGCGTCGAGATGGATGAAGAAGAAGGACGAGCCGATCCAGGCGATCGCGGTGATCACATGCAGCCAGCGCAGCAGCATGCCGCCCCATTCCATCAGATAGGCGTCGAGCATCGCCGCGGTGGTCCCCTCATCTGGCGCGCAGGACGATGGACTTCGCCCGCGCCGAAGTTACGGTTGGCGCGAGGCGGCATGCAAGCGCGGCGCCGCGCGGGCAGCTAAAAGAACGGCAGGAAGGACGCATGGCGGGACTGACGACGCATATCCTCGACACCCATGGCGGCGTCCCGGCGAAGGGCGTGGCGGTCACGCTTCGCCGCGTCACGGACGGCCAGGCCGAAACGCTGGCGACCACCGTGACCAATGCCGATGGCCGCACCGATGCGCCCCTGCTGACGCCGGAGGCGACGCAGCCCGGTCTCTACGAGCTCGACTTCGCGATCGGCGGCTATTTCCGCGGGCGCGGCGTTCCCCTGCCTGAGCCAGCCTTCCTCGAGACCGTGACGATCCGCTTCGGCATCGCCGACACCAGCCGGCACTGGCATGTCCCGCTCAACTGCTCGCCCTATGGCTACACGACCTATCGCGGGAGCTGAGGGCGGCCACGCGAACCGCGTCGTCAGGACCTTCCGTCATTGCGAGCGGAGCGAAGCAATCCAGAGCGATGGTGCCCGATGGCCCCTGGATTGCTTCGCTCCGCTCGCAATGACGGATGACGCCGCTGCCCAGCACGACGTTTCCCACTTGCCTGTCAGACGCTTACGATCACGACCTGAATCACATTGCGAGCACCGCTCCCCATGACCGACACCGCCTATCCGCGTGACCTCAAGGGCTATGGCCGCACCCCGCCGCATCCGCGCTGGCCGGGCGGCGCCCGCATCGCCGTGCAGTTCGTGATCAATTACGAGGAAGGCGGCGAGAACAACATCCTGCATGGGGACGCCGCCTCCGAGGCCTTCCTCTCCGAGATCGTCGGCGCCGCACCCTGGCCGGGCCAGCGCCACATGAACATGGAGTCGATCTACGAATACGGCTCGCGCGCCGGCTACTGGCGGCTCTGGCGGATGTTCACCGAGCGCGCCATGCCGGTCACCGTCTTCGCCGTGGCGAGCGCGCTGCAGCGCTATCCCGAGATCGCCGCCTCGATGCAGGAGGCCGGCTGGGAGATCGCCACCCATGGCCTGAAATGGATCGACTATCGCGACGTGCCGGCCGAGACCGAGCGCGCCGACATCCTCGAATCCATCCGCATCCAGCGCGAGATCACCGGCGAGCGGCCGCTCGGCTTTTACCAGGGCCGCACCTCGCAGAACACGACGCCGCTGATGATGGAGGAAGGCGGCTTCCTCTACACAGCGGATGTTTATGCCGACGAGCTGCCCTACTGGCTGGAAGGGCCGAAGGGGCCGCAACTCGCCGTGCCCTACACGCTCGACGCCAACGACATGCGCTTCGCCACCCCGCAGGGCTTCAACAGCGGCGACCAGTTCTTCGCCTATCTGAAGGACTCCTTCGACCTGCTCTATGCCGAGGGCGAGACCGCGCCGAAGATGATGTCGATCGGCCTGCATTGCCGCCTCGTCGGCCGGCCGGGCCGGGCCGCGGCGCTGGCGCGCTTTCTCGACCATGTCCAAAGCCATGACGATGTCTGGGTCGCGACGCGGCTCGACATCGCCCGCCACTGGGTCCGCCACCACCCGCCGGCCGGGGGCTACCGCCCGTCCGCCGTGCCGAAGGCGCTCTTCGTCGAGGTCTTCGGCCGGATCTGGGAGAACGCGCCCTGGATCGCCGAGGCCACCTATGACGCCGGGATCACGCCCGCCCATGACGACGCCGCGACGCTGCATGCGGCGATGGTGAAGGTGATGCGCGCCGCCCCGCGCGAGAAGCTGCAGGCGCTACTGCTCGGCCATCCAGATCTCGCCGGCAAGCTCGCCGCGGCCGGCGAGATGACGGAGGAATCGATCGGCGAGCAGGCCTCGGCCGGACTCGACCGGCTCACCTCCGGCGAGCGCGCCCGCTTCACGCAACTGAACGACGCCTACAAGGCGCGCTTCGGCATCCCCTTCATCATGGCGGTGGCCGGCGCGAGCAAGGACGCGATCCTGGCCGCCTTCGAGACCCGGCTGCAGAGCACGCCCGAGGTCGAGTTCGAGACGGCGCTGGGACAGGTCGAGCGCATCTCGCTGCTGCGGCTGAAGGAGATCATGCGCTGAGAGCCTTCATGGTCGGGGCTTCGCCCGAGCATGACGGCTTCGGTCACAACCCGCTGACCAGATGCCCGCCATCGACAGCGACCACCGTCCCGGTCATGTGGCGCCCGGCGTCGGAGCAGAGCAGCAGCAGCGGTCCGTCGAGATCGGCGGGTTCGCCGAAGCGGCGACTCGGAATGCGCTTGACCAGCGTTGCCCCGACTTCGCTCTCGAGCATGTCGCGGTTGATGTCGGTGGCGATGTAGCCGGGCGCGAGCGCGTTGACCCGGATGCCATGGCGCGCCCATTCCAGCGCCAGACCCTTGGTCATCTGGATCAGCCCGGCCTTGGAGACGGCATAGGGCAGGACACGCGCCGTCACCCGCTCGCCCAGGATCGAGGCGATGTTGACGATCGCCCCGCCCTGCTTCGCCGCGATCATGACTTGCGCCGCCGCCTGCGCCGCGAAGAAACAGCCTTTCAGATTGACGTCGAGCTGCGCGTCCCATTGCGACTCGGTGACGGAGATCGCGGCCTCGGTTTCACCGATGCCGGCATTGTTGACGAGCACATCGAGCCCGCCGAGCAGCCGCGCCGCCTCCGCCACGCCGGCCTGGATCGAGGGCACCGAGGCGACATCCAGCGCCAGCGGCATCACCTGTCCCGGCAACCCGGCGCAGTCCGCCGCCAGATCTTCCAGCCGCTCAACGCGCCGCGCCGCCGCGACGACACGCGTGCCCTGCCCCGCCAGCAGCCGCACGAAATGCGCGCCCAGCCCCGACGACGCGCCGGTCACCAAGACACGCTTGCCCTTCAGTTCCTCGCCCATGCGTTCCTCGTCTCGTTTCCGCGGAGGGGACACCGGCAGGGGCTGCGGGTCAATCGCAGTCACTCGACCCGTTGTCGTCCTTGCGAGGAGCGCAGCGACGAAGCCATCCAGGGGACGTAGAGCGAGACCTTCTGGATCGCTTCGCTGCGCTCGCGATGACGACCGGCCGCCAGATGATGGGCCGCCTAAGCGGCCCTCATCTCCGGCACCAGGCGCCCGACGCGCTCCAGATCGGCGCGGAAGCGGGCCGTCTCGCGTTCGCGCGTGTCCTCGTCGGGGAGGCGCAGCAGATAGGAGGGGTGGACGGTCGCCAGCAATGCCGTGCCGTCGTCCAGCACAAGGTCGCGCTCGCGCATCGAGGCGAGCGAGCCGCGATGGCCGGTCAGGGCGTGCAGCGCGGTCGCGCCAAGCGCCACGACGAGCCGCGGCTTCACGAACTGCCGCTCCAGCCCGAGCCAGAAGCGGCAGGCCGAGATTTCGCCGGCATTGGGCCGCTCATGGATGCGCCGCTTGCCGCGCAGGGTGAATTTGAAGTGCTTCACCGCATTGGTGACATAGGCGCGGCGGCGGTCGAGCCCGGCCTCGCCCATTACGCGGTCGAAGACCTGTCCCGCGGGACCGACGAAGGGCTTGCCCGCCAGATCCTCCTGATCGCCTGGCTGCTCGCCGACGAACATCACCGGCGCCGTCAGAGGCCCCTCCCCGAACACCGTCTGCGTCGCGTTGTGGCAGAGATCGCAGCGCGAGCAGGTCTTCGCCGCGCCACGCGACTCCTCCCAGCTCGCGGGCGTTTCCGGGGCGGGCACCAGCCCCTCGCGCTGGCGCTGGCTCTGCCGCAGATGCCGCTCCGGCGGCAGGGTCGGGGCTTTCATCACCATCTCCTCCGCGCGCCGGCCGGCCTGGGCGATCAGCGGAGCAATGAGTTCGGCCTCGGGCAGGTTCCGCCAGTACTTCTCGGGCATCTCCGCTTTCATGGCTTTGATCTTGAGGCGGGCGGGATTGAAGATGTTGGCGTAATAGGTCCGCCAATAGACCTCCATCGCATCGTCGTTCGGTGCGTCGGCTTTTGAAGCGCCCTCCCCGAGATGCAGCGTCGTCCCATCCCAGTGGAGCGAGCGCAGCGGCGTCAGGATCGACCAGCGCATCGCCGCGAAGCGCTCGACGAAGAAGCGCGAGACCCGCTCGACGATGTGATGCTCAGGCTCGAACCAGGCGACGAAAGCCTCCCCACCATCGGGGCCGACGACCTCGCGAAAGCGCACGAAGGCGGTCATCTTGTGCAGGTCGCGCCGCACCGCCTTGGCCATCGCCCGGGCGCGATGGACCTCGTCGTCGGTGATCACATGCAGCAGCGTCGGCTCGCGCTGGAGCCGCAGCAGCAGCCGGTAGAGCAGGTCGAAGCGGCCGTTATCGCGATGGCAGACCACTGCCTGCGCCAGTTCGACGAACTCCCGCGGCACCCGCAGCTCCGCCCCATTCGCCGGCACCGGCGGCGGCTCGGCCAGCCCGGCGAAGAGCCCGGACGCCTCCTCCCCGATCTGCCAGTCGATCCGCGCCGGCGCCACCTCCGCCAGCGCCAGCGCGCGCGCCTGCCGCCGCCAGCCCTCGAAATCGGCCGGATGGTCGAGACGCGCGACGATGCCGGACTGAGCCATGACGGGGCTCACAGCAAGGCGAGCTGCTGCGGCTTCGGCACCAGATGCTGCTTCAGCCGCTCGCTGTCGAGCGAAGCGCCGGGACGCCAGCCTTCCGCGACGATGAAATGGCGCAAAGTCGTGATCGAGCGCGCGATCTTGCCGACATCCTCCAGCCGCAGGCGCCGGAACCGGCGTGTTTCCAAAATCTTGCCGACGCTCTTGGTGCCGAGCCCCGGCACGCGCAGCAGCGTCTCGCGATCGGCGCGGTTGACGTCGACCGGGAAGCGCGCGCGATGCCGCAGCGCCCAGGCGAGCTTGGGATCGACGGTGAGATCGAGCATGCCGCCCGCGCCATCGTCGAGGATTTCGCCGACCTCGAAGCCGTAGAACCGCGTCAGCCAGTCGGCCTGGTAGAGCCGGTGCTCGCGCATCAATGGGGGCTCCGACAGCGGCAGCTGGCGGCTGGCATCCGGGATCGGGCTGAAGGCGGAGTAATAGACCCGCCTGAGCCCGAAGGAGCCGTAAAGCTGGGCGCTGCGCTGCAGGATCGTGGCATCGCTCGTCCCGTCGGCGCCAACGATCATCTGCGTGCTCTGCCCGGCCGGCGAGAACACCGGCGCGCGCCGCGACTTCGCCCGCTCCACCTTGCTCTCCTCGATCTTCAGCCGCAGCCCACCCATGGCGGCGCTGATTTCGCGCGGCCGCTTCTCGGGGGCGAAGCGTTCCAGGGAGACCTCGGTCGGCAGTTCGACATTGATCGAGACGCGGTCGGCATGGAGCCCGGCCTGCGCCACCAGATCGGCATTGGCGCTCGGGATGAGCTTGAGGTGGATGTAGCCGCGGAAGCCATGGACCTCGCGCAGCGTCTGCGCCACCCGCACCAGCTCCGCCATCGTGTAATCGGGCGAGCGGATGATGCCCGAGGAGAGGAACAGCCCCTCGATGTAGTTGCGCTTGTAGAAGCTGAGCGTGAGGTCGACGACCTCCTCCACCGTGAAGCGCGCGCGGCGGACATTGCTCGACGAGCGGTTGATGCAGAAGGCGCAATCAAAGCTACAATAATTGGTCAGCAAGATCTTGAGCAGCGAAATGCAGCGGCCATCCGGCGCATAGGAATGGCAGATGCCCGACCCCGTGGTCGAGCCGAGCCCGCCCTTCAGCGAATTGCGCTTGGTCGTGCTGCTGGAGGCGCAGGAGGCGTCGTATTTCGCGGCGTCGCTCAGGATCTCGAGCTTTTCCATCACCGTCAGCTGAGCCACAACGCGCCCTTTCGTTCATTCTTTGTTCTAAATAGCGTGGACGGCGCCCGTCCACCAGAGACCTTTCGTCGCGGCAGCCTTCTCCGGAACAGGCACGACTGCCGCGCGTTGGGGCGGCACGTCATTTCAAGGAGAACCCGATGTTCCGGATCCTGCTTCTCGTCGCTGTCATCCTGATCGGCTACGACGCCATCGCCCATCAGGGCAGCTACACCCGCAGCGCCTGGGCCAGCGTCGTCGGCCTGACCGACTCCGCCGTGACCAGCGCCAAGCAGCTCGGGCAGGAAACCCGCAGCGAAATCCGCGAGGAAACCGGAGCCCGTCCGTAAAGGCGCGGCCTTCGCGGCGATTTCGGCTGGACTTGCCGGGGCCCAGCTTCGAAACTGATCACAGATCAACAACCGGGACGACAGCGCTTGACCGAGACAGCTTCCGACGCCTCCCGCCCCGCCAACACTGCCGGGCGGGTCGAGGCCCTCAAAGCCGAGATCCTGAGGAAGCTCACCTATTCGCTGGGCAAGAACGCCTCCGTCGCCCAGCCGCATGACTGGCTGACGGCCGGCATCCTCGCGGCGCGGGACCATGTCGTCGATGTCTGGCACCGCTCGACCCGCGAGAGCTACGAGACCGGCCGCAAGCGCGTCTATTATCTCTCGCTCGAATTCTTGATCGGCCGTTCGCTGGCGGACGCGCTCAACAATCTCGGGCTCACCGGGGCGATGGCGCAGGCGATGCGCGAACTCGGCGTCGATCTCGCCGCGATCGAAACGATCGAACCCGATGCCGCGCTCGGCAATGGTGGCCTCGGCCGTCTCGCCGCCTGCTATCTCGAGGCGATGGCCTCGACCGGCGTGCCGGCGCTCGGCTACGGCATCCGCTACGATCACGGCCTGTTCAAGCAGCGCATCGATGGCGGCAAGCAGATCGAGGTGCCCGAGGACTGGCTCTCCTTCCGCAATCCCTGGGAATTCGAGCGCCGCGAGGCCTCCTACAAGATCGGTTTCGGCGGCTCGCTGACCGCGACGCAGAAGCCCGGCGAAGTCTTCTGGGAGCCGGAAGAGACCGTCTTCGCCGTCGCCTATGACACGCCGGTCGTCGGCTGGCGCGGCCGCGACGCCACGACGCTGCGTCTCTGGCGCGCGCGCGCCATGCACCCGCTCTCGCTCGACGCCTTCAACCAGGGCGACATCGTCGGTGCCGTCGCCGAGCGCAACCGCGCCGAGGCGATCTCCAAGGTGCTCTACCCCAACGATTCCACCCCGGCGGGGCAGGAATTGCGGCTGCGGCAGGAGTTTTTCTTCACCTCCGCCTCGCTGCAGGACCTAGTGCGCCGGCATTACCGCCAGTTCGGCACGCTTGACAATCTCGCCGACAAGGTCGCGATCCAGCTCAACGACACCCATCCCTCGCTGGCCGTCGCCGAACTGATGCGCCTGCTCGTCGACGAGCATGGCCTGCCCTGGGAGGAGGCTTGGACGATCACCAACGCCACCATCTCCTACACCAACCATACTCTTCTGCCGGAGGCGCTGGAAACCTGGCCGGTGGCGCTGATGGAGCGGCTGCTGCCGCGCCATATGCAGATCATCTTCGGCATCAACGCCCGCTTCCTGGAAGAAGTCCGCCGCTCCAGCGGCGGTGAAAATGTCGATCTTTCGACGATCTCGCTGATCGACGAGCATCACGGCCGGCGCGTGCGCATGGCCCATCTCGCCTTCGTCGGCTCGCACACCGTCAACGGTGTCTCGGCGCTTCATTCCAAGCTGATGGAGCAGACGGTCTTCGCGCCGCTCCACGCGATCTTTCCCGGCCGCATCACCAACGTCACCAACGGCATCACGCCGCGGCGCTGGCTCTTCGGCGCCAATCCGGGCCTGACGAAGCTGCTGCAGGAGGTCTGCGGCGACGATCTGACCGACCGGATCGGCAATATCCGCCGCCTCGCCGCTCATACCGGCGACGCCGCGCTGCACCAGCGCCTCGCCGCCATCCGGCGCGAAAACAAGCTCAGGCTGGCGAGGATCATCAAGCAGGACACCGGCGTCACCGTCGATCCCGACGCGCTCTTCGACGTCCAGATCAAGCGCATCCACGAATACAAGCGCCAGCTGCTCAACATCCTCGAGACGATCGCTCTCTATGACGCGATCCGCTCCGAGCCCTATCGCGACTGGGCGCCACGGGTGAAGATCTTCGCCGGCAAGGCCGCCTCGAATTACGGCACCGCCAAGGCGATCATCAACCTGATCAACGATGTCGCCGTCGTCGTGAACAACGACATCACCACCCGCGACCGGCTCAAGGTCGTCTTCCTGCCGAACTACAATGTCAGCGCGGCCGAGCTGATCATCCCCGCCGCCGATGTCTCCGAGCAGATCTCGACCGCCGGCATGGAGGCCTCGGGCACCGGCAACATGAAGTTCGCCCTCAACGGCGCGATCACCATCGGGACGCTGGATGGGGCCAACATCGAGATCGGCGAGCGCGTCGGCGCCGACAACATCGTCATCTTCGGCATGACGGCCGAGGAAGTCGAGGCCGCCAAGCGCAATCCCCGCCCGACCAGCGAGGTCATCGCCGCCACGCCGCATCTCGAAGGCGTGCTCGATGCCGTGGCGTCGGGCGCTTATTCGCCGCGCGAGCGCGACCGCTATCTCGGCCTCGTCGAAGGCCTGCGCGCCAACGACTGGTTCATGGTGCTCAACGATTTCGAGAGCTACCGCCAGGCCCAGCGCCGCATCGATTCGCTCTGGGCCGACCAGGGGAAATGGTGGCGCATGTCCGTTACCAACACCGCCCATTGCGGCTGGTTCAGCGCCGACCGTGCCATCGGCGAATATGCCGAGCGGATCTGGAACGTGCCGACCTCGCCGGACACCACGGCCGGAGGCTGAGGCGGGTGCCGAGGCCTGCGCTGGTCGCCTGCCCGCTGCCCGCCCGCATGGGCGCCATTGCGGGCGAGGACGGCGTGACCTTCGCTGTCTTCTCCCGCCATGGCGAGCGGATCGACCTTTGCCTCTTCGACGAGACGGGCGAGGCCGAAATAGCCCGCCTGCCCCTGCCCTGCCGCAGCGGCGACATCCATCACGGCCTGCTGCCGGGCGCCGGCCCCGGCCTGCGCTATGCGCTGCGGGCGGATGGCCCGTGGCAGCCCGAGCAGGCCCACCGCTTCGACGCGACGAAGCTGCTGGTCGACCCGTACGCGACGCGGATCGACCGTCCCTTCCGCTGGGACCCGCGTCTGGCCGAGCATGGGACCGACACCGCCGATCTCGTGCCGCGCGGCATCGTCGGCGGCGCACAGCCTGAAGCCGCGAGAGCGCCGGAGCGCGCCCCGGCCTTCATCTACGAACTCGCGGTGAAGTCCTTCACGATGCGCCACACGGCAGTGCCGGAGCGCATTCGCGGCACGCTGGCGGCGCTCTGCGAGCCCGCCGTGATCGACCACATCCGCGGCCTCGGCGTCAGCCATGTCGAGCTGATGCCGGTCGCGGCCTGGATGGATGAGCGCCATCTGCCGTCGCTCGGCCTCGCCAATGCCTGGGGCTACAACCCCGTCAACTTCTTCGCGCTCGACCCGCGACTCGCTCCGGACGGCGCGGCCGACCTCGCAAGTCTCTGCGCGACCTATGCCCAGGCCGGTATCGGCATCATCCTCGACATCGTCCTGAACCACACTGCCGAGAGCGACGAGTTTGGCGCGACGATCAGCCTGCGCGGGCTCGACAACGCCGTCTATTACCGCCACGCCATGGAGGATCCCGGCCGGCTGATCAACGACACCGGCTGCGGCCACACGCTGGCGCTCGACCGCGCGCCGGTCGTCCGCATGGCGATGGACGCGCTGCGGCACTGGCGCGGCCTCGGCGTCGCCGGCTTCCGCTTCGATCTCGGCACGGTGATGGGCCGCTCGGATTCGGGCTACTCGCAGGATGCCCCGCTCTTCGCCGCGATCGGGCAGGACCCCGACCTCTCGCAGGCCATCCTGATCGCCGAGCCCTGGGACATTGGGCCGGGCGGCTATCGCCTCGGCGAATTCCCCACGCCCTTCGCCGAATGGAACGGCCGCTACCGCGACGATGTCCGCCGCTTCTGGCGGGGCGATGCAGGGCTGGCTGGCGCAGTGGCGACGCGGCTTGCCGGCTCCGCCGATCTTTTCGCCGCCCGCCATCGCGGACCGCAGGCGAGCGTCAACTTCATCGCCGCCCATGACGGCTTCACCCTGGCCGACCTCGTCTCCCATGCGAGCAAGCACAACGAGGCCAATGGCGAGGGCAACCGCGACGGCGAGAACGAGAACCACAGCTGGAACAACGGGGCGGAAGGGCCCACCGGCGATCCCGCCATTCTGGCCGCCCGCGATCGCGACAGGCGCGCCTTGCTGGCGACGCTGTTCCTGTCGCGCGGCGTGCCGATGCTGACGGCCGGCGACGAGTTCGGCCGGACGCAGCACGGCAACAACAACGCCTATTGCCAGGACAACCGGGAATTCTGGCTCGACTGGAAAGGGGCGGATAGAGACCTCGCGGCGTTCGTCGCCGACCTGACCGCGCTGCGGGCCGAACACCCGTTACTGTCGGCCTCGACCTTCCTGAGCGGAACCGGTGCGCCGCCCGACGCCCGCTGGCTCAGGCCGGACGGCATGCCGATCGCTGACGAGGAGTGGGGCCGACTCGACGCATTTGGCCTGCTGCTGAACGGCGACGGGGAAAGCTTGCTGATCGCCGTCAATCGCAGCCGGAGCGATGTTGCGCTCTCCCTGCCCGACGGGCCGTCTCAGCGATGGCAGCGCCTCCTCTGCTCGGCAATGGAGGGGAGCGACGATGTCTTACCAGCCCGCAGCGTCAACCTGTTCGGCAGGCGTACGGGCCTAGAGCGGGCCCCGCCGTGAGGCCTGACAAGTCACCCCGGACACGGCGAAGCAGAGATCAGCGCGCCATTCCGCAGCCCTGATCGCCAATCCTCGGAAGGGGCGCCGGGCCACCGGCTTCGGCGAACACCGAAGCCGGTGTAACGTCACATCAGCACGATCAGCGAGCGTGGCGACAGGTTCAGCTCGGCATCCGCCTTGAGCCCCTTGCGCCCCTCGTCGGACCCCGGCCCCGTGTCGGTATCGAGCACGACCGACCACGACCCCTTTTTCACCCGCGGCGGAATCTTGAAGGGAACGTCGCCGTCGAAGGCGTTGAAAAGAATCAAGGCTTCGTCCCCGCCCTGCTCGACGTCGGGCATGTGCATCAGCAGGCCGATGGCGAGCACGCCCTCGTCGTCCCAATGCTCTTCCTGCTGGTCGCCGCCGGCAGGATTGACCCAGCGCAGCAGGCAGCCGTCACGGAAGGAGGCGCGCCGGAAGATCGGGTGGTCGGCCCGCAGCTGCGTCACACGCTGGACGAAGCGGGTCAGAGCGTGGTCGCGCTCGGTCAGCTCCTCCCAGCGCATCCAGGCGATCTCGTTGTCCTGACAATAGACGTTGTTGTTGCCGCGGTTCGAATGGCCGTGCTCGTCGCCCGCCAGCAGCATAGGCGTGCCGTGCGAGAGCAGAAGCGTCGCGAGCAGGTTCCGCTTCTGGCGCTCGCGCGCCGCGATGATGCCCTCGTCCTCGGTCGGGCCCTCGACGCCGAAATTGAAGGACAGGTTGTGGCCGTGGCCGTCCTTGTTGTCCTCGCCATTCGCCTCGTTGTGCTTCTCATTGTAGGAGACGAGATCGTTCAGCGTGAAGCCGTCATGGGCGGTAAGGAAGTTGATGCCCGCCCAGGGCCGGCGCCCGCGCAGATCGTAGATGTCGCCCGAGCCGGTGATGCGCGCAGCGAGATCGCGGATGATGCCGGGTTCGCCCTTCCAATAGGCGCGGGTGGTGTCGCGATACTTGTCGTTCCACTCGCCCCAGCCGGGCGGGAAGCCGCCGACCTGATAGCCGCCCGGACCGATGTCCCAAGGCTCGCCGATGAGCTTCACCTTGCGCAGGACCGGGTCCTGGCCGATCGCGTCGAAGAAGCCGCCGCGCTGGTCAAAGCCATGCGGCTCGCGCCCGAGGATGGTGCCGAGATCGAAGCGGAATCCGTCGACCTCCATGACCTCGACCCAGTAGCGCAGGGAATCGAGGATCATCTGCAGCACGCGCGGATGGCTGGTGTTGACCGTGTTCCCGGTGCCGGTGTCGTTGATGTAGAAGCGCGGCTCGTCCGGCATCGTCCGGTAATAGGCGAAGTTGTCGATGCCCTTGAAGGAGAGCGTCGGCCCGAGTTCGTTGCCCTCGGCGGTGTGGTTGTAGACAACGTCGAGAATGACCTCGAGGCCCGCGTCGTGGAACTTGCGGACCATGTCGCGGAAGGAGGCGAGATGCGCCTTGCCTTCGTAGCGCTGCATCGGCGCGAAGAAGCCGATCGTGTTGTAGCCCCAGTAGTTCGTCAGATTCTTGGCGGCGAGGTGATGGTCGTCGAGATAGGCATGCACCGGCAGGAGCTCGACCGAGGTGACGCCGAGGCTCTTGATGTAATCCACGACCGCCTTCTCGCCGAGCCCGTCGAAGGTGCCGCGAAGATCCTCCGGCACCGCCGGATGCAGCTTGGTGAAGCCGCGCACATGGGTCTCGTAGAAGATCGTCCGGTCCCAGGGGATGACGGGACGCGCCGGCGGATTGGGATCGGCGCGCCAGTCGCAGACCACGCATTTGGGCATGAAGGGCGCGCTGTCGAGCTCGCTGAAGGTCAGATCCTTCTCGCGCTCGGCATCGACGACATAGCCGTAATGGGCGTCGTTCCAGTCGACTGAACCGGCATATTCTTTGGCGTAAGGGTCGAGCAGGAGCTTGTTCGGGTTGAAGCGATGCCCCTCTTCCGGCGCGAAGCGGCCATGGACGCGATACCCGTAGCGCTGCCCGGGCTTCACCCCGGGCAGATAGCCGTGCCAGATCTCGTTGGTGTATTCCGGCAGCGTGATCCGCGCCGTCTCGGTCTCGCCGCTCTCGTCGAAGAGGCACAGTTCCACGCGTTCGGCATGGGCCGAGAAGATCGCGAAATTGGTGCCCTCGCCGTCATGGACGGCTCCCAGATCGGTGCTGTCGCCCGCTTGGACGTCGAATTGCGTGGCCTTGCCGTCGGACATGGGATCCCCTGAACGGATCAGGCCGGACGGGCGCCGGCGGCATCATGCCGCGTTCTCCCCGTCACATCTTCGTCGCGAGCCTGCCGCAGACCGGTCAACGTGACCGGGCGTCGGGCGGTTCCGGCAGCCGGCCCCGAATTTGCATGAAATTTTTGCAGTGCACCGAGGAACATTGCACCGCCGAACGGGTTGGGGATCACAGCTGCCTGGGGGATGCGGAATGGCCGAGACGCTGAAGGAACCCGGGACCGACGGCGGGCCCTCGACCTCGGGTCATGCGCTGACCTACGCCCCAGTCGTCAAAGACGGGCTGGCGGAAGCTACGGCCCGTCTTCCCGGCTCGACCAAGCTGCTTTTCGTCACCTCCGAAATGGGCGACTTCATCAAGGCCGGCGGCCTCGGCGAAGTCTCGATGGCTCTGCCGCGACAATTGCGCAGCCTTTGCGACGTCCGCGTGCTGCTTCCCGGCTTCCGCCAGGTCCGCTCAGCCAGCCCGGCCATGGACATCGTCCGCGCGATGCCGCTCACGGCGGGCCTGCCGCCCTGGTCGCTCGGACGCTTCAGGACCGCTGACGGCCTGACCATCTATGCGGTGCTCTGCGACGAACTCTACGACCGCGAGGGTTCGCCCTACGGCCCCCATTCCGGCGGCGACTTTCCCGACAACGACATCCGCTTCGCGCGGCTGTCGCTGGCGGCAGCGGAACTCGCGGCCGGCGAGGCCGACCCGAACTGGAAGCCTGACGTCGTCCACGTCAACGACTGGCCTTCCGCTCTGGCGCCCGGCTACATGCGCTGGAAGGGCCTCGCCACCCCCTCGATCCTGACGATCCACAACCTCGCCTATCAGGGGCTGTACCAGCCGAGCCGAATGGCGGCGCTGGGCATCCCCGACCTCGCCTTCTCGGTGAATGGCGCCGAGTTCCACGGCAAGATCTCCTTCCTCAAGGGCGGGATCTACTACAGCTCCCATGTCACCACCGTCAGCGAGACCTATGCCCGGGAGATCACCACGGCCGAGCATGGCTGCGGCCTGGATGGCCTGCTGCGGCTGCGCATGGACGAGGGGCGGCTGACCGGCATCGTCAATGGCATCGACGACAGTTGGACCTCGCCGCTCGCCGACGCCACCCGCGGCATCCGCCAATGGAAGCGCCGCAGCGCCGCCGACATCCGCAAGGCGTTCGAGCTGCCGCCCTCGCGTGGGCCGTTGTTCTCGATCATCTCGCGCCTCGTCCACCAGAAGGGGATCGATCTTTCGATCGAGGCGGCCGAGACCATCATTGGCAATGGCGGCCAGCTCGTCGTCACCGGCCGCGGAGAGCCGCGGCTGGAGGACGCGATCGAGCGCCTCGCCCGCCGCCACCCGCAGGCCGTCGCGGCACGGATCGGCTTCGACGATGCGGAGGCGCGACGCATCTTTGCCGCCAGCGACTTCCTGCTGATGCCCTCGCGGTTCGAGCCCTGCGGGCTCAGCCAGATGTATGCCCAGCGCTCCGGCGCCCTGCCCATCGCCTATCGCACCGGCGGGCTGGTGGACACGATCGAGGACGGGCGCTCCGGCTTCCTGTTCTCGTCGCTGACCGGCGCGGGCCTGGCTTCGGCCGTCACGCGGGCCTTCGACGCCTTCCGGTCAAAAGCCGCTTTCCTGCAGATGCGTCAGCATGCCATGGCCAAGCGCTTCGACTGGGGCGGCCCCACCAGTCGCTATGCCGACGTCTATGCACGGGCGCTGGCGAGCTGAGAGCGGCCGGCGCAATCGTTTCAAGATCGTCTGAGCCGACCGTCGTGGCGACCGGCCGGATCACCCGTTGTTGGACTGCATCGGCGGCCCATCGCCGCTCTGGGCCGACCGCGCCCAACGACGAAAGCCGGCCCGTCGTGAGACGGCCGGCTTTGGAGCGTTGTGCTCCCGAATCTTAGGTCTTCGACGTCGAGGGCTTGGCCTTGGTCGAAGCCGCCTTGGCCGGGCTCTTGGGAGAGGCTTTGGCGGGCTCAGCCTCGGCCGCCCTGTCGGCGCTAGCCTTGCCCTTGGCAGGAGCGGCCGCTTTCGCTGCCGTTTTGGCCGATCCCGACCCCGCGGCCGAACTTTTGCCCGGTGCCTTGGCCTTGGCGCCTGCATCCTTGCCGCCGCTGGCGGCGACCCGCTCCTCGGCCATCCGCCAGTGCTGGGCGTCGCGGCCCTGCGGTTTGCCTTCCGCCTCCCAGATGGCGTAGGCCACGTCGCGGATGGTCTGCTCCCGGCTCATTCGGCATCCTCCCTCTGAAATGCCAGCATTGCAGTGCGACAACCGTGCCGGCTGCCGATGGTTCCCTGCCCTTGGAGCGCGACGGGAATCGCCGGAGAATGCAGGCCGGAGCGCGGAACGCGGGCGGGCTTCGCTGCGTTGCATCATCGACGATTCCCCGCCGCGGGTGGAGTCGCATTCGCGATGGAGCCCGACCGGATGACGCGCCCGATGCCGCCCAGACTGCCCAGCCTTCCGGCGCGCGACATCGAACAGCTGAAACAAGGCCGCCATCCCGATCCCTTCGCCATTCTCGGCCGGCACCGTCACGACGAGATCGATCTGGTCCGCACCTTCCTGCCCGGCGCGAACTATGTCGAACTGATCGTGGATGAGGGCGGTCAGCGCCGGGCGCTGCCGATGGTCGGACAGGGCGACGGCCTGTTCGAGGCTTCGCTGCCGCAGGGCGCACCCTATCGCATTCGCGCGGCCTGGCCGGGCGGCATCACCGAGACGGAAGACCCCTACAGCTTTGGATTGCTGCTCTCCGACGACGATCTTTATCTCGCCGCCGAGGGCCGCCATTTCGATCTCGCGACGCGCCTCGGCGCCAATCTGCGCGAGATCGAGGGCGTCGCCGGCGTACTCTTCGCCGTCTGGGCGCCCAATGCCGCCCATGTCGCGGTCGTCGGTGATTTCAACGGCTGGAACGCAACCCGCCACCCCATGCGCCGCCGCCTCGGCGCCGGAATTTGGGAACTCTTCATCCCGGGCGTCGAAGCCGGCGCCGTCTACAAATACGCGCTGACCGCCGCCTCGGGCGAGGCGCTGCCCTGGAAGGCCGATCCGCTCGCGCGGCGCACCGAACTGCCGCCGCGCACCGGCTCGGTCGTCGCCGAGGCGCCCGCCTTCGCCTGGACCGATTCCGACTGGCTGGAGGCCCGCGAGCGGGCCGACCCGATGACGGCGCCGATGACGACCTACGAGGTCCATGTCGGCTCCTGGCTTCGCACCGAATGGGGCCAGATGGGCTCCTGGGACGAGGCGAGCGAGCGCCTGATCCCCTATCTCCAGCATATGGGCTTCAGCCATGTCGAGCTGATGCCGATCACCGAGCATCCCTTCGGCGGGTCCTGGGGCTACCAGCCGCTCGCCCTGTTCGCACCGACGGCGCGGCTGGGCCCCCCCGAAGCCTTCGCCCGCTTCGTCGATCGCTGCCACGCCGCCGGCATCGGCGTGATCCTCGACTGGGTGCCGGCGCATTTCCCTTCCGACGAGCACGGCCTCGCCCGCTTCGACGGCACGGCGCTCTACGAGCACGAGGATCCGCGTCAGGGCTTCCACATCGACTGGAACACGCTGATCTACAATGTCGGGCGCAGCGAGGTCCGCGGCTTCCTGATCGCGTCCGCCCTGTTCTGGATTGAGACCTTCCATCTCGACGGTCTGCGCGTCGATGCGGTCGCCTCGATGCTCTACCGCGACTACAGCCGCAAGCCGGGCGAATGGGTGCCCAACCATCTCGGCGGCCGCGAGAATCTGGAAGCCGTCGGCTTCTTCCAGGAGCTCAACACGCTGGTCGGCGCGCGCGGCCGGGGCGCCGTCACCATCGCCGAGGAATCGACCGCCTGGCCGGGCGTGACGCGGCCGGTCCATCATGGCGGGCTCGGCTTCCACTTCAAATGGAACATGGGCTGGATGCACGACACGCTGCGCTACATCGCGCACGACCCCGTCCATCGCGGCTATCATGGCGACGACGTCACCTT
This sequence comes from Rhizobiales bacterium CCH10-E5, assembly GCA_001556125.1. Classification (GTDB taxonomy): domain Bacteria; phylum Pseudomonadota; class Alphaproteobacteria; order Rhizobiales; family Beijerinckiaceae; genus Allobosea; species Allobosea massiliensis. The sequence goes on from LSIG01000165.1 coordinate 95,662, forward strand.
CGGCCTCGTCTATGCGTTCTCGGAAAACTTCGTGCTGCCGATCTCCCATGACGAGGTCGTGCACGGCAAGGGCTCACTGATCTCACGCATGCCGGGCGACGACTGGCAGCGCTTCGCCAATCTGCGGCTCTATCTCGCGATGATGTGGACCCATCCGGGCAAGAAGCTGCTCTTCATGGGCTGCGAGTTCGGCGCCGAAGACGAATGGTCCGTCGACGCGCCCTTCCCCTGGCCTCACCTCTATGACGAGCGCCACCAGGGCGTCTCGCGCTTGGTGCGGGATCTCAACGCCCTCTACCGCGCCACGCAGGCCCTGCACCGGCTCGACCACAGGCCTGAGGGCTTCGCTTGGATCGTCGCCGACGACAGCACCAACGCCGTCTTCGCCTTCAGCCGCGCCAGCCGTCCGGGAGCCGCCGAGGTTCTGGTCGTCGCCAACATGACGCCGGTGCCCCGGCACGACTATCGCATCGGCGTCCCCCATGCCGGCCTCTGGCGGGAGCGGCTCAACAGCGATGCGGAGGTCTATGGCGGCTCCGGCCTCGGCAATGGCGGTGCGGTCGCGACGCAGCCCGTCGCCGCCCATGGCAGCGCCCAGAGTCTGTCGCTGACGCTGCCGCCCCTCGGCCTGCTCGTTCTGGAGCATGACGCGTCTGCAGCTCCGTCCGCCCTGACCCCGGCTGGCGACGCATGATGATCCACCGCCCCGCCGCCACCCCGACCTGACCGAACCTGCAAGCGGAGCCCCGCATGAGCGACGACATTCTCCGCCAGCTCGCCGTCAAGGCTGGGATCGCCCCGCGCTGGACCGAGCAGAACGGGGCGGAGCGCGAGGTCTCGGCCGAGAGCCTGCGCTTCATCCTGCAGGCGCTCGGCCTGCCGGCCGGCACCGACGCCGATCTGCGGCAGTCGCTCGCCACCGTCGAGGCCGGGGCGAACCTCTCCGCCCAGTCCCGCTTCACCACGGCCCGCACCGGGCAGACCGTCGTGCTGCCGGTCGCCGCCCAGGCGGGAAGCCCGGTGGAACTGACGCTCGACGGCGGCACCCGCCGCACCGTGCGTTCCGAGGAAGGCTATGACGGCTCGCTGACACTGCCGGCCTTCGACCGGCCCGGCTATCACACGGTCCATCGCGACGATGGCGATTTCATCATCGCGACGGCGCCCGAACGCTGCATCACCTTCGCCGATCTGAACGGCGGGCGGGCCGGCTTCGGCCTCGCCGCCCAGATCTATTCCCTTCGCTCGCCGCAGGACGGTGGCATCGGCAACTTCGCCGGTGTCGCGGCGCTGGCGAGAAAGGCTGCGGCGCACGGAGCCGATGCGCTGGCGATCAGCCCGGTCCACGCGCTCTACGGTGCCTCGCCCGAGCATTTCAGCCCCTATTCGCCCTCGACCCGCCTCTTCTACAACCCGCTCCACGCCGATCCCACCGCCGTGCTGCCCGAGGCGCTGCTGCGCGAGGTGATCGCGCGCGAAGGCCTGGGCGAGGAGATGGACCGGCTCGCGACGCTGCGCCAGATCGACTGGCCGGCCGCGACAATCCTGCGCCAGCGGCTGCTTCGCGCGCTGTTCGAGGCCCTGCGCGCACCCGACGGCAGCGGCGGCCAGGCCCGTGCGGCGCTGGATCGGGCCCTGGCGGAGGCCACGCCGCTGCTGCGCTCCCACGCCGTCTTCGAGGTGCTGCACGCCGCCCAGCTGCGCCAGGACCGCCACGCCTGGAGCTGGCGCTCCTGGGAGGCGCCCTTCCGCGACCCAGACGGTCCGGCGGTCGCGGCCTTTGCGGCCGAGCACGCAACCGAAGTCGACTACCAGATCTTCCTGCAATGGCTCACCGCCTCCTCCTATGGCGCCGCCCAGAGCGCCTGTCGCGAGACGGGCATGAAGGTCGGTCTGATCGCCGATCTCGCCATCGGCATGGACGCATCGGGCAGCCATGCCTGGAGCCGCCAGCACGAGGTGCTCGGCGGGCTCAGCGTCGGCGCCCCGCCCGACTACTACTCGGCCGAAGGACAGAGCTGGGGCCTGACGACCTTCTCGCCGCGCGGTCTGGCAGCCAGCGGCTTCGCGCCCTTCATCGAGACGCTGCGGGCGAGCCTGCGCCATGTCGGCGGTATCCGCATCGATCATGTTATGGGGCTCAGCCGGCTCTGGCTGGTGCCGGAAGGGGCGCCTGCGCTGGACGGCGCCTACGTCGCATTCCCCTCCGAGACGCTGTTCAGGCTCGTCGCGCTCGAATCCTGGCGCCATGGCGCCATCGTCATCGGCGAGGATCTGGGCACCCTCCCCGACGGCTTCCGCGACGATCTGCGCCGCCAGGGCGTCGCCGGGCTGCGCGTGCTGCGCTTCGAGCGGACCGACCACTCCTATATCGCGCCCGAGCACTGGGATGCCGGCGCCGTCGCCCTGAGCACGACTCATGACCTCGTCCCCACCGCCGGCTGGTGGGCCGGCAGCGATCTCGAGCCGGCGGAGGACGGCGTCGATCACGAGGGCATCCGCGCCTGGGACCGTGGCCTGCTCTGGGGCGCCTTCCAGCAGGCCGGCGTCGCCGAGGGCGAACGCCCGGCTCCGGAGGACACCGACCCGGTGGTCGATGCCGCGATCCGCTTCATCGCCCGCACACCCTGTACGCTGAAGCTGCTGCCGATCGAGGACGCGCTCGGCATCCGCACCCAGCCCAATGTGCCGGGCACCACGACCGAGAAACCGAACTGGCGCCACCGGCTCGACGGCGAGGCGGGGTCGCTGCTGGACGACGAGCGCGTCAGGCGGCGCCTCACCGGTCTCGGGCCGCCGCGTTCGGAGGGCTGAAGACCCTCAGGCGGCCCGGCTCTCGACGATGCCGGCGATCGTCTCGAGCAGGCGGGTGTCGTCGCCCGCCAGACCTTCCATCGCCGCCATGCGCTGGATCACGGTCGCGGCCACCGCCTCCTCCACCGTGTCCTCGGCATAGGCGTAGAAGATCGTCGCGTGCTGGCCGTCGCGATGGCAGCGCCCCTCGATCTGCTGCAGCTGGATCGCGCTGTGGCGCATGTCGTGGATGACGAGCGAGCGCTCGCGCTCGCCGCCCGGCATCTCGCCACGATGCAGCGAGATCGACTCCGTCACGGTGAAGATCACGGCGTCGAGCTGCCCGGTCTGGAAGGCGATCCGCGTTTCCTCGTTCTGGAGGCCAGAGCGCTCTCCATTGATCTCGCCGACGCGCCAGCCGCGCCCGCGCAGCGCATCGGCCAGCATCGCACTGGTTTCGAGGAAAGCGACGGAAACCGCGATCTGCTCGTCATTGCCGAGCAGATCGTCGCAGAAATCCACCGTGCCTTGGATGCGCAGCAGGCTCGCCTTCTGGCGGAAGCGCAGATCGGCCGCCCAGCCCTGCGGCTTGCGGGTCGAGCCGCCGGCGAGGCCGAGTTCCTTGCGGAACTCCCGCCAGGTCGCCTCGTAGAGCTTGCGCGCGGCGGCATCCAGCGCGACCGGGGCGAGCTCGCGCTGCACCTCTGGCCAGCCGGCGATCTCCTCCGGCCGGCGGCGCAGCCCGATCGCCCGGGGGCCGCGATAGAGCAGCGCCGCCATCCGGGCCCGGTCAGTCTCGTTGGGCTCCCAGCTCCAGTTCTTCCAGCGCCCCCTCGCCTTGCCCATCTTCAGCCGCTTCATCAGCTGGCGAAACCCGTCGAGATCGGCGCTCGGCATGTCGGCGGCGCGCGCCAGCAGCGGCCCGAGATAGGAGAGCTCGTGCGGCGACTGCCCGGCGGTCGCACTCAGATAGATCGTGAAGGAAGCGGCGGCCGCCATCTGCCGGCATACCAGCCCCTGCTGCGAGTTGGGATTGCGGATGCGGTGCGCCTCGTCGATCACGACCAGCGGCCAGATTCGTTTGGGCACGCCGAGCTTGGCCAGCTCGTTGTTCTTCGCCCGCACCGAGCGCTTCTTCGAATCCGGCGGCGGCGCCAGCAGCGACTTCGTCTTTTCGAAGTTCATCAGCGTGACGCGCTTCGGCGGCAGGCCCGACAGCGCCATGGTGCGCCGCCATTGCGGGAACGCGCCCTTGGGGCAGATCACCAGGATCTCGTCCTCCGGCATGGCCGAGAGCGCGAGCCAGGCCGAGAGCGTCTTGCCGAGACCCGTGAGGTCGCCGAGCAGGAAACCGGGCGCTCCGCCTGCGCGCGCCGCGAGGATCGCCGCGCAGGCGACGCGCTGATGCTCATGCGGCACCATCGGCCGCTCCGCGTCCGTCATAGGGCGCACAGCCGTCGCGCGCCATCGCCGGTGGCCGATTCTTGCATGGGCATGGCAGTATCAACGCGTCGCGGCCCCGGCAACGGGACCGCCTCATCCAGCGGCCTGACAGACAGCGAGCTTCCATGACCCGCGCCCAAGCCATCGCGCATGCGCAAGACTATTTCGACACCGGCGCTTTCAAGAGCGACCTCGGCCGCCTCATCGCGATGCCGACCGAAAGCCAGAACCCGGACCGGGCGCCCGTCCTGACGGAGTATCTCGAGCGCGAGATGCGCCCGCTCTTCGAGGGGCTCGGCTTCGAATGCCGCATCCTGCACCACCCCAAGGCCAAGGGCCCCTTCCTCTTCGCCCAGCGCATCGAGGATGAGAGCCTGCCGACGATCTTCGGCTACGGCCATGGCGACGTCATTCGCGGGCTCGACGCGCAGTGGAGCGAAGGCCTCTCGCCCTGGACCCTGACCGAGCGGGACGGCCGCTGGTATGGCCGCGGCGTCGTCGACAACAAGGGCCAGCATGTCATCAACATCAATGCCTTGCGCGCCGTTCTTGAATCGCGCGGCAAGCTCGGCTTCAACGCCAAGTACCTGATCGAGATGGGCGAGGAATCCGGTTCGCCGGGCCTGCGCGAGCTCTGCGCCGACGAGGCGGAGCTGTTCCGGGCGGATGTGCTGGTGGCCTCGGACGGGCCGCGGCTGAATGCCGAGCGGCCCACCGTCTTCCTGGGCGCGCGCGGCGTCATCACCTTCGACCTGTCGATCGTGGCGCGCGAAGGCGGGCATCACTCGGGCAACTGGGGTGGCATCCTCTCCGACCCGGCGATCCAGCTCGCCCACGCCATCGCCTCGATCACCTCCCCGACCGGCCAGATCCGTATCCATGAATGGGTGCCGAAAGAGCTGCCGCGCGCCGTGCGCGAGGCGGTGTCGGACTGTGTCATCGACGGGGGACCCGACGGCCCGGTGATCGATCCGGGCTGGGGCGAGCCCGATCTGTCGCCCGCCGAGCAGGTCTTCGGCTGGTGCTCCTTCGACGTGCTGGCGATGAAGTCAGGCGTGCCGGAAACGCCGGTCAACGCCGTGCCGCCGAGCGCCTGGGCCCGCTGCGCGCTTCGCTTCGTCGTCGGCATCGACCCGACCGACGTCGTGCCGGCGCTGCGCCGCCATCTCGACCGCCACGGCTTCAGGATGGTCGAGATCATCATGCCCGGCACGGAGCGGTTCGGCGCGACGCGGCTTGATCCCGAGGATGACTGGGTGCGCTTCACCCTCGCCTCGATCGCGCGTAGCACGAACAAGAAGCCGGCTCTGCTGCCCAATCTCGGCGGCTCGCTGCCGAACGACATTTTCGCCGAGGTGCTGGGGCTGAAGACGATCTGGGTGCCGCATTCCTATCCCGGTTGCTCGCAGCACGCGCCCGATGAGCACGTGCCCGTCGAGCTGGCGCGCGAAGCGCTCGGCCTGATGGCCGGGCTCTACTGGGACATCGGCTCCGGCGAGGCTCCGCCGGTCTGACCCCTACTCCATCGGCTGACGCGGGCCGCGGTCCGGCGGCATGTCATAAGGGGTAGCCGGCGGCGCTTCCGGCGGGGCATCGGGCGGAAGCTCCGGTGGCGGCTCCGTCGGGATACCCTGCGGCGCCTCGTCCGGCGGCATCTCGACCGGCGGCGCCGGCGGCACCTCGCTTGGCGTCAATGGCGGGGCCTCCGGCGGCGGCGTCGGGATGGCGGGCGTGCTGCCCGGATCGGCCTGGGCCTGCAGATCGTTCATGCGCAACTCCTCGCTTCGCGAGGCAACGCGCCAGCCGCCATTTCGTTCGCGCAAATGAAAACGACGCCGGCTCGCACCGGCGTCGTTCGATTGTCTGGACTGCGGTCGCCGCTACTTGAAGGAGGGCGGCGCGGTGAGGTCGAAGGCCGGCAATCCGCCACCGCCAGGCCCGCCGATGCCGGGGATCTGGATCGAGTCGAACTGCTTGTCGATCGCCTTCTGGTCGAGCTGCACGGCCGATGCCTTGTAGTGCATCACCATCTGCGGGAAGGTCACGACCAGCGCCACCATGATGCACTGGATCACCACGAAGGGCACCGCCCCCCAGTAGATCTGGCCGGTGGTGACCGGCTCCATCATCGTGCCGGTGACCTTGTCGCGATAGCGATCCTTCGGCGCCACCGATCTCAGGAAGAACAGCGCGAAGCCGAAAGGCGGGTGCATGAACGAGGTCTGCATGTTCACGCCGAGGATGACGCCGAACCAGATCAGGTCGATGCCGAGCTTTTCGGCAGCCGGCCCGAGCAGCGGGACGATGATGAAGGCGAGCTCGAAGAAATCGAGGAAGAACGCCAGCAGGAACACCATCACGTTGACGACGATCAGGAAGCCCGTCGCGCCGCCCGGCAGGCCGACCAGCAGATGCTCGACCCAGAGGTGGCCGTTCACGCCGTAGAAGGTCAGCGAGAACACGCGCGCGCCGACCAGGATGAAGAGCACGAAGGCCGAGAGCTTGGCCGTCGATTCCGTCGCCTGCTTCAGCAGGTCGAAGGTCATGCGCTTCTTGCCATAGGCGAGCAGGATCGCGCCGGCCGCGCCCATCGCGCCGCCCTCGGTCGGCGTCGCGACGCCGATGAAGATCGTGCCCAGCACCAGGAAGATCAGCGCCAGCGGCGGGACCATCACGAAGATCACCTGCTCGGTCATCCGCGAGAGCAGGTTGAGCCCGAGCAGCTTGTTGATGATCGCGATCACGAAGGAGATGCCGACGGCGATCGACATCGTCAGGATGACGAAATCGGCGCCCGCCTGGATCTTGGTGAAGGTCTTCATGATCGCGTAGGCCGCGCCGAAGGCGATGATCGTGATCACCAGCAGCGAGCGCCGGCGGGTCTGGCCGTCGGCGTCGCGCAGGGTCTGCGCCTCCGGCGGCAGGCCGGGCGCGCGGTTGGGATAGACGATCGTGATCAGGAAGACGTAGCCGGCATACATCGCCGACAGCACGAGGCCGGGGATGAAGGCGCCCTCATACATGTCGCCGACCGAACGGCCGAGCTGGTCGGCCAGCACGATCAGGACGAGCGAGGGCGGGATGATCTGCGCCAGCGTGCCGGACGCCGCGATGACGCCCGAGGCGAGACGCCGGTCATAGCCGTAGCGCAGCATGATCGGCAGCGAGATCAGGCCCATCGAGATGACGGAGGCCGCGACGACGCCGGTGGTGGCCGCGAGCAGCGCACCGACGAAGATCACCGCATAGGCGAGGCCGCCGCGAACCGGCCCGAAGAGCTGGCCGATCGTGTCCAGCAGATCCTCCGCCATGCCCGAGCGCTCGAGGATGAGGCCCATGAAGGTGAAGAACGGGATCGCCAGCAGCACGTCGTTGTTCATCGTGCCGTAGATGCGCTCCGGCATCGCCTGCAGGAAGTTCTCCTGGAACAGGCCGAGTTCGATGCCGACGATCGCGAAGAGCAGGCCGTTGGCGGCCAGCGCGAAGGCCACCGGATAACCCAGCAGCAGAAAGACGACGAGCGCGGCGAACATCACCGGCGCCATGTTGACGCGCAGGAAGTCGCCGAGGCCGGCGGCCTGGGCCTCGCCCGTATGCAGGCCGAGGAAGGCGACGAGGGAGAGCGCCAGCAGCAGGCCAGCGGCGCGGGAGAGACGGGAAACGGTCATGGTGGCGATCCGGCGGTCGTTAGGGTTGCTCACGAGGCCACCCCTTGCTGCTTGGCCTGCTCCAGAAGGCGGTGCGCCTCGGCTTCGGCCGCGGCGGCGTGGCCGCGCAGCGTCTCGTCATCTTCGAGATGGCCACGCATGATCGCGACCTGCTTGATGATCTCGGACACGCCCTGGATCGCCAGCATCACGAAGCCGATGACGACGAGCCCCTTGGCCGGCCACTGCGCCAGACCGCCGGCAGAGAGCGACTGCTCGTTGATGGCGTAGGAGCGGACGAAGAACGGCCAGGAATGGTAGATCATCAGGATGCAGAACGGCATCAGGAACAGCGTGTGGCCGATGAGGTCGATCCAGCGCTGCACGCTCTTGGGCAGCAGGCCGTTCACGATGTCGATGCGGATGTGCTCCTTCACCTTCAGCGTCCAGGCGGCGCACATCAGGAAGACCGCGCCGAACAGCATCCATTGCAGCTCGAGCCAGGCATTCGACGAGACGTTGAACGCCTTGCGGATGATGGCGTTGACGGCAGCCACCAGCACGGCGACGAGGATCAGCCAGGCGATCTTCTTGCCGATCTGCGTGTTGATCGCGTCGATGACACGGCTGAGCTGGAGTAGTCCCTTCACGTCGGTGCTCCCAATTCCCGTGCGGCGCCTTGTTCTGCAAGCAGGCCCCGTCCGCGTTTCGGTTATAGGAAGGCCATGCAGCACACAAGCGCCGAGGCGGCTCCGTCCCACGGCGATCTGCCCTGATTTTCGGCATCATCCCGCCTGTCCCGGGCCTCCGACCGCGCTGTGGAACGGGCGACTGCCGCAGGCGTTTTCCGCAGGCCAGAAGCGAGGTTGCGGATGATGACGATGACGACGACGGCCATTCATCTGGAGGCGCGCGGCTTCGTGCCCAACAATCCGCGCCTGCCGCTCGTGCTCTACCAGGCCGCCTTCCCTGCCGATGCCGGGGATTTGGCGGCCGAGATGGAGAGACGCTTCGCCGAGAATGGCTGGCCGCCCCAATGGCGCGACGGCATCTATGATTTCGACCACTACCACACGCAGGGCCACGAGGTGCTGGGCATCGCCGCGGGCTCGGCCGAACTCGTCCTGGGTGGCGAGGGCGGGCGGCGGATCGAGGTGAGCGCGGGCGACGTCCTGCTGCTGCCGGCCGGCACCGGCCATCGCTGCGTGCGGCACTCCGACGATTTCCTGGTGGTCGGGGCCTATCCGCCGGGCCAGAGCGCGGACATCGTTCGCAAGGAGGCGACGCCGGCGATGCTGAAGCAGATCGCCGTGCTCAGCTTCCCGGCTTCCTACCCTGTCCAGGGCGCGGAGGGGCCGATCACGCGGCTCTGGGCGGACCAGATGCTGCGCAACCGCTGAGGCAGCGTTGCGTCCGGGTCGTCAGAGATGTCGGAGAAGGTTCGTGGTGGGTGATGTAGGGCTCGAACCTACGACCCGCTGATTAAGAGTCACACGGCGACCGCTGATTCTGCGCGCTTTTCCTGCAAACCAGAGGAAAAGCCATGCACCACAGATCAATCACTTACAGCCGATTTGCAAACCGCTCGGACGCCCGCTCATGAGCGGCTCGATCCCCTATGCGAACGCGACGAGCGGCGAGAAGGCGCGCGGCGAGATCACGAAGCTCCTGCGGTCTATGGGCTGCGACGAGATCGGCTTCCAGGATCGCTACAGCGACGGCGTGCTGGTCGTCGTCTTCAAGATCCGCGGCCGCGTCTATAAGCTCGAGGCGTCGGCGCGCGGCTGGGCTCGCTGGTATCTCCGTCACAACCCGCACACCCATCGCCACCGGACGACGAAGCAGCAGCATGAGGCCAAGGCGCTCGACCAGGGCCTGATCGCGATCAACTCGGTCCTGCGCGATTATGTCCGCGGGATGGTCACCGCCATCGAGTGCAACGCGCTCTCGATCGAGCAGGCGATGCTCGGCCACATACTGCTCGGCAATGGGCAGACCGTCATGGACCACATGGTCGAGACGAAGCTGCTGTCGCTGCCGGCGCCGAGCGCTGCCTGACCCACCCTCCCACACGAGGACAGAACATGAGCGAGAAGATGACGGGGACCGTTGTCGAGCCTCAGGCGCCTGGCGGCTTGGTAGCGGATTTGCGGGCCGCATGCTTCGGTCGGCCCGCAAAAATAGAATGGCCGCACCGACTGCTCCACCGAGCCGCCGACGCCATTGAATTAGCCGAAATGCGCGAATGCGTTGCGCTGAAGAATAAACAGAATTTGCTCGATAAGTTGCAAGCCGCGAATGCCCGTATTGCCGAGCTAGAGCGCGCCCTCTCAGAGGGGGATGCGTGATGGGGAAGGTCAAGCTGACGAAGGCGCAGCGGGCCGTTTTGGAGCGCGTTTGCGATACGGGCAGCATGAGCCGCAACGAAGCCGCCTACGAGGGCGGCAGCGGGCGGACTCTTGGTGCCTTAGAAAAGCGAGATCTGCTGGTGAGCGTCAATTACGCCAACGGTCGGTTTTGGTTGCCGACCGACGCCGGCCGCGCCGCCCTCAAGGAGTCCTGACATGGACATGATCGAACTGGCGGAGCCGCGAGGGCACTTCCAGGTGCTGGTTCGCCGGCTGGCCGAGGAGGCGGTGTCGGCCATTCATCATGACGCGCCCGAGCCCGAATACAGCAACGAGGTCCGCTCGCTTGAGCGCCGGTTCACCGACATTTTGCGGGGCTACCTATCGGCTCGATCTCGCGCCTCCCGCGCCCTTTCCGCAAAGGATGAAAGCCATGACTGACATGCCGGAGGTTGCCATGGACGTGAAGGGGCTGTGCGAGAGGCTGGAGCAGGCCGCTACGGACTGGAACGGCGAGTCAATGCCTGATGGAGCCGAGCCGCGCCCGATGGTGACATGCGGTGATTTGCGCGAAGCCGCCACCGCCCTCTCAACCCTGTCCCGAAAACTGGCGGAGGCGAGGGCCGAACGGGATGCGTGCAAGCGCGACTACGACGGCGGCTATGAGGCAGGGGCCGGCGATATGGCTGGCGCAGTCGATGCAGCGCTGGCCCGCGCCCTCGCCGCCGAAGCCGCGCTCGCGTCCAAGGACGAGAGGATCGCTGCGCTCGAAAAGGCGTTGGAGCGTGCGGCTGAGGATTTCCGCACGATCAAGACGCTCAACAGCCACGGCGCGAGCGATCAAACCTACATTGGGTGGCTGCGCTCCAATGCCGAACAGGGAGAACGCCGCGCCCGCAGCGCCCTCACCGTGGAGAAGACCGATGGATGAGGTGAAGCGGCTGTGCGAGAGGCTGGCTGAGTTCCGCCTGCGCTGGCAGGAGAGCGGCGATCTGACCTATCTCGGTGGCGCCCTATCGGACGCGGTTGCTGGCCTCTCAACCCTTTCGCGAGAACTGGCGGAGGCGAGGGATAGGATCGCAACGCTGGAATGGGAGCGCAACACTTGGGATGCGGCGCACACTCGCCAAGCGCAAGAAACGCGCCGTCAGGAAGCCCGCGCCCTCGCCGCCGAAGCCGCCTCCGCGTCCAAGGACGAGAGGATCGCGGCGCTCGAAAAGGCGTTGGAGCCTTTGGCGCGGCTTGAGATCCCACGGTTCCCGCAGGGCAATGCTGGCGCCTATTCCATCCGCCACGAAGACATCCGGCGCGCTCGCGCTCTCTCGCCCAAGGAGCCCACATGACCGCCCCCGACACAGACACTCTCATCGCCCTCGCCAGAGAGGGACGGATCGCCGTGGTGCCGGTGGAGGCATTCAAGGAGCTTCGCCATCGGTGGCGGGATGGCTTCCCGTTTAACGAGGACAGCGAAGAGGATGATGCGCTGGACGCCGCGCTGGACGAGGCACCCACCCTCACCCCGGCCCTTCTCGCCCTCGCGGAAGAACGGGATCGGTTGAGGGAGGCGTTGACGGCAGAGCGAGAGGCATGCGCGCAGACAGCTATGACATGCCTTGTCGAAGCCGCGCGCTTTGAAAACGACGACTTTCGACTTGGCGCACGCGCCGGTAGGGCCGCGGCGGCCCAAGCCATCCGCGCCCGCGCGCTCACGGAGACACGCCATGAAAGTTGACGAGAAGGGGCTGGAGGCCATCGCGCGAGCTATCCGTGACACTCAGCACTTACCGCCATCATGCGATTATCCGCAGTGCATGTGCGACTATGAGTGCGAGCGCGATGTCCTAACCGTGGCGACCTACATACCCGCCGCACGCGCCGCCATCACCGCCTACGAGGCTGCCAAGACAGCGGAGGGGGCCTCGATCGTCTATGACGAGGACCGACGCGTCGAGGTGATAGAGCGCGATGTGCCGGTGATCTGGAGACGGGCGGCTGGTGGCGCAATCGAATACGCGCTCGACATTGACACGCGCGAGGTCATCGGCGCTCGCATCTTCCTGCCCGCCAGGGGCGCGGAGCCGGTGGCGTGGAAAGCGCTGTTCGAGACTGCCCACGGCGCCCTGATCTGCATCGCAGAGGCTCAAGGCGATGCGCTATATGCTCGCAAGGTGGCTGACGATTTGATAGCCGCCACCATGGGCAATGCCTCGACGACCGCCTGAGCCCGCCCTACCCTGCCCGGCATGTGGAACCCACGCCGCTCCTATGACGCCGAAGGCCGCGAGATCGCGCCGGCTACGATCGGCACCGAGCGCGCCAACGGCGTGACTGTGGTCGAGATCTGGTGCGGCGACTGCCACCACCATGGCGAGGTCTCGACGGACGGCATGCCGGCAGAGACGCCGATCCCCGACATCTGCCTGCGCTATCGCTGCTCGGCATGCGGCAGCCGGAACCTGACCTCGCGCCCGAGCGTGATGGAGCATTATCGCGTGCTGCGCGAGCGCACCGGCATGAGCCATGGGAACGGGCCGCTTCCGCCGCGCGTTGAGCCGGCCGGAGGGCACGCCATGCCAAAGGTCGTCATCACCACCGTCGAGGACTACGAAGCCGCGACGCGCGAGGTGCAGGAACTGACCGGCGCACCTGAGGGCACGCCTGAGGAGCGGCGGCTGATCGACCTTGTGCTCGCGATCGAGATCTGGGACGCTAAATACCAGACGGATAGACAGTCATGAACACCGTTTCAAAACCGTGCCAACTATGTCGCGAGCAGATGCGAAAGACGCGACATGACCCGCCGCATCCGCGTTTAAAGTTGATCGAGCGAGGGCCGGACGTTGGACACATGTTCGGGGGTGGGCGCGAGACGCGATATGAATGCCTCGACTGCGGCGAGATCATGATCCACAGCACTGATCGCGTAGATCCTGCTTGGTGCTGAAAGCGCAAAAATGGCCCGGCCCCGCGCGAGCGGAACCGGGCCTTAGTGATCTAGGGGACTTCCAACCAAGCGGCCGGAGCCACTCGTATCCGGCCGAGGGAGCCCGGCAGGATCTCGGTTGAGGCGTTCGCCTCGGAATCACGTCAACGGCGGCACCCTCACGATGGGCAGTTCCTGCCAGATCGTCCAGAGCCCGTGGGGCATGCGATAGTTGATCTGGCCGCGGATGATGAGGCCAGGCACCCGGTCGAGATCGGACGGAATCACCACGCAGAGATCGTTGCGGCCGGGGCCGAGCGCGCTGGCCTGCGGGTTGCGCAGGATCTGGCCGTCCCGCTGCCGCTCGGCGATCGCGGGGAACTCCACTGATGTGCCGTCGACCGTGATTGACCAAGCGACGGCGATCGGCTGGGCGTAGCGGTTCTTCGTCCAGTGCCAGGTCCAGCACATCCGGCCGGGCGTGCGGTCGTCGGCGTCGATTTCAATATGCTGATCCGAGAGGACCGGCGCGATCCTCGCCTCGAGCATCGGCGTGCCATAGAGGAAGAGCGCCGAGCCAACGGCACCCGCCACCGACCAGACCATCACCGCAGCCGCCGTGCGCGCGCTCAGCATCACCGTGCTCCCTTGATGGCGAGCCAGATGGCCGTGCAGATGCCTCCGAGCAGCACTGTCACGACCGCCTTGAGCCCGTGGCTGATCAGGGCCTCGCGCGTCTCGCGCGCCGCCCGCATCGCGGTGAGGTCTTTCCGGAACGCCGGGATGTCATCGATCCCCACCTTGTCGAGAAAGCGCTGGATGCCCTCCTCGACGCCGTGCTCGACGATCTTCTCGACGTCGCCTTGCTTGACGGCGACGCCGGCGACGGCGCGGTCCGCCGCGGCGGTAGCCATCCTATCGAGGTCGGCCAGATTGACCCAGGCCGATGCCGGCATGAGATCGGCGGGGTCACGGTGTGGCATAGGCAGTGCTCCGACCGGGGGCGGCGTCAGGCGTGAGCGGTCGGGCTGGTCGAGACGATCACGCCGATCTTGGCCTCGATCTTCTCGGCCAGGACAGCGCGTGCAGCCTCCGGCGTGATGCCGAAGAACTTCAGCGCGTCAGGCGCGGCCTTGACGACGTAGTCCACGCCCTCCGAGATCATCGGGTTGTGCGTCGGCAGGTGCAGCGCGCCGACGGCGCCCCCTGCCCTGTTGATGACCAGCCCTGCGGCGTTTGTCAGCGCGGCCTGCAGCGCCTCGCGGTGGCGCGCCTCGATGTCGATGCCGAGCTTGGCCTTCACGGCCTTGGCGAGCCAGCCGACGATGCCGACGATGACCAGGCCGACGAGCTCGACGAGGTAGGGCCGCACGATCTCGAACACGGCAGAGCCAGTGGATTGCGTCTGGGCGGTGGCGATGCCCGCGAACGCGAGCAGGCCAAGGCATGCGACAGCGAACGCCGCGAGGAAGCGGTTCATGGGAGGTCTCCGGTGGGGGATGAACGGTCAGGCGATCTTGGCGGCGACCATGGCGCGCATGGCATCGCCGCAGGCCTTGGCGCCGACGAGAGAGGGGTCGAAGGCCAAACGGGTGACGTCCCATTTCTGGCGCTGCTTCACGCCCAGGTTCGCCTGGACCTCCGCATGGGAGAGCACCGTCTTCGGCGTGACGGGGATGTCATAGCGCCGGCAGAGATCCGCGATGACATCGGCCAGCGTCTTCCACTGGACCGCCGTGATCGGGCTCTTGCCCGGGTTGAACGGGCTCTCGACAGCGCCCGCCATCCCGCAGAGTGACACCCCGATCGAGCCGGTATTCGCGTTGAGGGTGTGGCTGGCGCGCGGGCCGCTGCCGCCGATGCCGTTGGCGGCGATCGAGGGGATGCCGCGGACGAGCTTGCCGTCAGCCTCGATCAGGATGTGGTAGTGGCTGCGGTCGAGACCGGACGCGCGGTGCGCGCCCGCGGTCCAATGGAAGATGATGCGCTCGAGCCGGGCGGGCGGCATCCACTCGGGAGGCACAAATTCCGACTGCGCCTGAACGCGCGGCTCGGCCGGCTCCGCGACCGCGGCCTGTAGCGCCTTGATCGTCTGCGGCCCCACAACGCCGTCCGCCGAAAGCCCTCGCTGGCGCTGAAATGCCTGGACGGCCGCACGCGTTTTGGGCCCCGCATTGCCATCGACGGCCAGCGCATAGCCGAGCTTCACCAGCGCGACCTGAACCTCGCGAGTCTCCATGGTATTGCTCCGCGCACGAAAAAGCCCGCCGTGGCGGCGGGCGAAGGAGGACGATGCAGACAGGGGACGGCGAGCGCCCGCCAAGCCTTCATCGGCTGGTGGTCGCGGCTCTGATCATCTTGGGGGCGGCAATCCTGATCAGTGCCGCCTTCCGGACGGCGCCGATCTCATGGATCTGGCGGTGAGGCCGTCGCCCTGGGCGGCGGACTTGACGTCCGGGTGGGTCGCCCCCAAGAGGGCCGGATGAGCGCTACTGCCAGTGACTATCGAGCTGATATCGACGGCCTTCGTGCGGTCGCGGTTATTTCCGTCGTCGTTTTCCATGCCTTCCCCGCGCTCTTGAGGGGCGGCTTCATCGGCGTCGACGTCTTCTTCGTGATCTCGGGCTATCTGATCACGCGGATCATCTTATCCGATCTGCACAATGGGAGTTTCAGCCTCGCAGAGTTCTACTCCCGGCGCATCCGCCGTATTTTTCCTGCGCTGCTTACGGTCCTGGCAACCTGTGTCATCGCCGGCGCACTGCTGCTGATGTCTGACGAGTATCGGCAGCTCGGAAAGCACATCGCGGCTGGCGCAGGCTTCGTGTCCAACTTCGCTTTGTGGGGCGAATCCGGGTATTTCGACACGGCAGCAGAGGCCAAGCCGCTGCTCCACCTCTGGAGCCTCGGTATCGAAGAGCAATTCTACCTAGTCTGGCCGCTGTTAGTCCTGGTGTTTTGGCGAACAGGCGTTGGGCTCGCGGCCGTAACCGCATTCGCGATCGTCTGGTCCTTCAAGCTCAGTGCAGCCGGCGTGGCCCAGGACCCCGTTGCGACCTTTTATTCTCCTCTTACTCGCCTGTGGGAGCTGCTCGCCGGCGGCTTGCTGGCATGGTTTGCTCTCGCATTCGAAGGGGCGACATTTAAGAAGCTGCCGCGCGGGACTGACATCGCGCTGGTCGTGACGGCAAATACCCTCTCCTTGGCGGGCGCGGCTCTTTTGGTGATCGGGTTCGCAACCCTTCACAGCGGATCACCATTTCCGGGCAAGAACGCGCTATACCCTGTTCTGGGCACTGTATTCCTGATCGCGGCGGGCCCGCGATCGCTCCTGAATAGGTTTGTGCTTTCGAACCGCGTGCTGGTTGGAATCGGGCTGATCAGTTTCCCGCTCTACCTTTGGCATTGGCCTCTGCTCTCTTTCATGCGGATCGTCGATTACGAGGCGCCCAGCGACATGGAGCGTGGCGCGGCTGTCATTGCCGCGATTGTGTTGGCCTGGCTCACGTATCGCCTCATCGAACGGCCAGTGCGCTTCGGCGGCGCGCGCCGGGTCAAGGCTGCTGCCCTGGTCGGAATCGCCATTGTGATCGGCGGGGCTGGCTACGCCACATATCAGGGGGCTGGGCTAAATTTCCGGACGAAGGAGAAAGACGAGTTCCTCGCGAGCTTTGAGAACGTCTACCCCACCTTTCGCTATTTCCGGGAGAACAACCTGGTCCAACTCTGGCGCTCGGATTGCCAGTACTTCAATCGCGCGCGTTACATGGAAACCGGGGCTCTCGAAGGCGGCGTGGCTGATAGCCGCCCTCGAGGTGAGATCGACCCGGTCTGCTACACGCGAGATCCAGCCTTCAAGCACGCGGTCATGATCTGGGGCGATTCCCATGCGCAGGTTCTCGGCGCCGGGGTCGCGCAGAACCTACCCAAAACATGGCAGCTGCTTCAGGTCGCGTCCGCGGGATGTGCCCCCAACCCCGACATCATAGCACCATCGGCGATCAGCCAGTGCGATCAGTCCAACTTCAGAGCGCTAAAGACGATTGCGGAGGCGTCACCGGATGTCGTGGTTGTAGCCCGCGCCACCGACCACAGCGTCGAATGGATGAACAGGGTCGGCGACAAGCTCAAGTCGCTCGGCGCCAAACGGATCGTGTTCGTCGGACCGGTGCCTATCTGGCGGACAACCGTGCCGAAGGTCATCGCCCGGTATATGTGGGACTCCCTGAGCAAGCGCACGTTCTACGGGGCTGACATGGACCGTATTGCCAGGAACGAAGCGCTGAAGCGGGAAATCCCCAACCTGCGTTTTGGCGAATACGTCGATGTCTTTAGCCTGCTCTGCAACGACCAGGGCTGCATCACGCATCTCGGGGACGACCGGAAGGCCACTGCAACTGCGTTCGACCCAGAACACATGACGCTGGCGGCTTCCGACTACATCGCAAAGGCGAGGCTGATCGAGGCGATCGTCGGCAAGCCCGAATAAGATCAGCTTCTGTTTTGGTGCGGACTGGTTACGAGCTCGGGGTCAAGCCGGATACCGTAGCCGGTGGAGGCGAACGCCGGATAATCGGCGTTGAACGGCGCCATCAGCACATCGCCATCATCCATCAGGGCGCCGCATTTATGAGCGCCGCCACCATAGCTTCCCGGGGTGGCGACGGCCGTGCCGTTGCGGATGTCGATGATGATAGCTCGCTGGCTCTGGAACGGGACCAGCAGATCGCGGCCATCGGCGAGATGGACACCGCCGTTGAAGGTTGCGACGCTGGTTGAGCCGGAATTGACAGGTCCTGTGGCAATCGGAAAATCGCTCTTCTCGCCGGAAATGAAGTCGTAAATGGCGGGCCGCGCCGCACGGTGCGGATAGAACAGAGCTTTCGTCTCGTCGATGAGGCGCCCGCCGACGAAAGACTGCGAATTCCCGCCGTCGAAACGCGCCGGGCCTAGCGTGGCCTGCCCATTGGCAGGGTCGAAGATCATCGCCCTGGTTTCATTGTAGGGCACGAATAGGAGCTTGCCGTCCGGGAGCGGGATAGGCGCTCCGCCGTAGGCATAGCTTGAGATCGAGAGCTCGCTCGACGTCCACCAGCCCGTGCCGGACTGAGCACTCTCATCGTATATGGCGACGCGCTTGCTCTGATGTGGAGCTAAGACAGCTAGGCCGCCGACCGTCACCGCGGGGCCGCACCACTTGTTGAGGCCAGAAAGGTTGGATTGCAGCGATTCCAGCGCTTCTGTCGCGGGATTATAGGCGATGAGCCGGGTCGCACTGTAGGGCGCCATGAGGGTAAGCGATGTCCCGGCGCCACCTTTGCGGGAGCGGTCTGAGCGCCGATGTTTGAAGCCCCTGAGGGCTTCGACACATGACGATTTCAAAGCTTACGCTTAAGTCCAGCGATGACGAGCCGGTTCGCCGGTTCGAGGTCTTCACTGGGACTGGGCGCCGACGAGATTGGTCGGACGACGACAAGGCAAGGATCGTGGCGGAGAGCTACGAGCCGGGCGTGACGGTGAGCGAGATAGCGCGCCGCCATGCCTTGTCTCCGCAGCAGCTTTTCGGCTGGCGGCGTCTTTTGCGGCAAGCACCAGAGCCGGCATCATCGCCCATGTTCGTGCCTGCGGTTGTCGATGCAGTTCGTTCGGCACCCGAGACCGTGAGGCAGCCGACCACGCGTCGTCGTCGCACTATCGCCAGGCCGAGCGGCGGGATCGAGATCGAGATTGAAGGCGTCGTGGTGCGTGTCGGAACCGGCGCGAGCCCGAAGACGATCGCCGCGGTGATCGGCGCGCTGAAGGGCGGCTCGTGATCGGCCCGACCGGCGCGGTCCGCGTCATGATCGCGACGAAGCCGGTCGACTTCCGCAAGGGCGCGGAGGGGCTGGCCGCGTTGGTGCGCGAGAGCATGTGCGCCGATCCGTTCTCCGGCGCGGTCTATGTGTTCCGGGCGCGGCGCGCTGACCGGATCAAGCTCGTCTACTTCGATGGAACGGGCGTCTGCCTGTTCTCGAAGAGGCTGGAAGACGGCAAGTTCCAGTGGCCCGCGATTGCCGACGGCGTCGTGCGGCTGACGGCGGCGCAGCTTCAGGCGCTGCTCGAAGGCCTTGACTGGCGACGCGTGCATGAGCGGCGTGAGACGCGCGTCCCCGTCGCGGCAAGTTGATCGATCAGCGCTAGCAAGCCACTGTAATCCATGATTGAATCGGCTTCGTGAGCAACGCAGCCAACCCATTGATCAGCGATCCGATCGCGCTTCGGGCGATGCTGGCGGAGGAGCGCGCCGAGAACGAGCGGCTGCGTCAGATCATCAAGGAGCTGCAGCGTCATCGCTTCGGCCGCCGGGCCGAAAGCCTGCCGGTCGACCAGTTGCTGCTGGGCCTCGAGGAGGCTGAGCAGGTCGAGGCCGAGAGCTTCGCCGGTGAGGAAGCGGCCGATCCGGGCAAGCACATCGAGCGGGCCAGGAAGCGCCGCGCTAACCGCGGGTCGTTTCCGGCGCACCTGCCGCGCATCGAGCAGATCATCAACGTCACTGAGCGGAGTTGCCCCTGCTGCCGCGGGCAGCTCCACGTCATGGGCGAGGACGTCTCCGAGCGTCTCGATATCATCCCTTCCCAGTTCCGCGTGATCGTGACGCGTCGGCCGAAATACGCCTGCAGGACCTGCGAAGAGGTCGTGGTGCAGGCGCTCGCGCCCGCCCGCCTCGTCGAGGGCGGCATCCCGACCGAAGCGACCGTCGCTCATATCCTCGTCGCGAAATACGCCGATCATCTGCCATTGTACCGGCAGGCCCAGATCTATGGCCGGCAGGGGGTAAACCTGGACCGATCGACCCTGGCCGACTGGGTCGGCAAGGCGGCCTTCCTCCTGCGGCCGGTGCATGAGCGCCTGTTCGAGCGACTGAAGGCTTCGACCAAGCTCTTCGCTGACGAGACCACGGCGCCTGTGCTCGATCCGGGCCGCGGCCGGACCAAGACCGGCCAGCTCTTCGCCTACGCTCGCGACGAACGACCTTGGGGCGGCGTCGATCCGCCGGGCGTCGCTTATCTCTACGCGCCTGACCGCAAGGCCGAGCAGGCGGTCCGGCACCTTCAAGGCTTCGTCGGCACGCTGCAGGTCGACGGCTATGCGGGCTACAAGGTCTTGGCCGATCGCAATGCCGTGGGCCTGGCCTTCTGCTGGTCACACCTCCGGCGTAAGTTCTACGATCTCGCGCAAGGCGGTCCCGCGCCGATCGCCACGGAAGCGCTCGCGCGGATCGCCGAACTCTACCGTATCGA
>LSIG01000166.1 GCA_001556125.1 Rhizobiales bacterium CCH10-E5
GGGAATATCCGGCTCAGGCCGCTCTCAGGGATGTGGCCTGAGGACGACGCTTACTGGACACCCTTGAAGTCATGTTCTGGAGTGTCCGATGCCGCGTTTTCGAAGCGCCTATCCGCCGGAGTTCCGGCGACAGATGGTCGAGCTGGTCCGATCGGGGCGAACGCCTGAAGATCTATCGCGAGAGTTCGAGCCGACCGCGCAGTTCATCGCGAACTGGGTTCGTCAGGCCGAGCGCGACGCCGGCAAGCGCAGCGATGGTCCGACTAGCGCCGAGCGCGAAGAACTGATCCGCCTTCGTCGTGAGAACCACCGGCTGCGCCAGGAGCGCGATATCCTGTCAAAGGCGGCGGCCTGGTTCGCGCGGGAGAGCAAGGCGAACCCGAACGGGTTTTCCGGTTCATGAGCGCGCACCAGGCCGTCTTTCCGATCAAGACTATGGCCCGTGTCTTCAAGGTCTCCGCGTCAGGCTATTATGCTTGGCGCGGCAGGCCTGCATCGCTGCGGGCGGCGCGGGACATCGATCTCACCCGGAAGATCCGCACGATCCATGGCGCCTCGCACAAGACCTATGGCGCGCCGCGCATTCACGCCGAGCTCAAGGCCGAGGCGTGGCGATCGGCAAGAAGCGCGTGGCTCGCCTGATGGGCGCAGGAGGGTCACGACGACGAAGCGCGATCCCGATCATCGGCCGGCGAACGATTTGGTCCGGAGGAACTTCTTCGTCGAGAAGCCCAACGAGCTATGGGTCGTCGACATCACCTTCGTGCCCACGCTCGCCGGCCTCCTGTTCCTGGCGGTCGTGCTGGACGCATGGTCCAGGCGCATCGTCGGCTGGGCTTTCTCCGCCGATCTCAAGACCCGTGTCGTGCTCGACGCGCTCGACATGGCGCTCGCCGCACGCAAGCCCAAGAACGTCATCCACCATAGCGATCAGGGCTCGCAAGGCGGATTCAACCGGTCGTCGCAACACGATCATCATACTGCTGAGCGAGGAACTGATCGAGTACCTCGATCGGTGTTTTCCATCCCAGCGTTTTGCGAGGCCGCGTGTTCATCGCGTGAGCGACGGCGGCCAGCTCCCCGGTCGAGTGCCGGCTGAGATCGGTGCCTTTCGGGAAGTACTGGCGCAGGAGGCCGTTTGTGTTTTCATTCGAGCCGCGCTGCCATGGGCTTTGCGGATCGCAAAAGTAGATTTCCAGCCCGCTCTCGATGCGGAGCCGTGCGTGCTGAGCCATCTCGGCTCCCTGATCCCAAGTCAGCGATTGGCGAAGCGTCCCCGGCAGCTCGTTCATAGAGTGAACGATGGCTGTGCGAACGGCTTCAGCGCCGTGGCCGGCAAGTGGCGGGCCGTTCTTGACCCGCTGCCCCCGCTGATATCCCTCTTGGCGCGGCAGGTGCAGCAGCATCGTGAAGCGCGACCTGCGTTCGACGAGAGTGCCGATCGCCGAGCTGTGCAGGCCAAGGATGAGATCACCTTCCCAATGCCCCGGGATCGCCCGGTCTTCGACCGCCGGTGGCCGTTCACTGATCATGATGGCATCGCCCAGGAAGGCCTTTCCACGGCCGCGGGTTCGCTCACGCGGAACACGCAGAGCTCGGCCTGAGCGCAAGCAAACCGTCAGCTCCCGACGCAACGCCCCGCGCCCCTGGATGTACAAGGACTGGTAGATCGCCTCGTGGCTGATGCGCATGGTGGGATCCTCCGGGTAATCGATCCGAAGTCGATGGGCGATCTGCTCGGGACTCCACGCGGTTGACCAGCGCCGGCTCTGCCGAAGCACAGCGCGACGCTTCTTCCATATTACCTTGGGACCCGCGAAGCTGGCGCCATCGACGTTCGTGACCTGACCCGAGAGACGCCGCTCGACATAGGCGCGTAGAGCAGGGTTGCTGGCCAGCTTGCCCGGGCGTGGTCGTCGTGCCGCGCGATCGGCATGCCATTGCGCCGCGATGGCGCGATAGTCGAGGTTGCCACCGCGCGTGGCGGCGTTGCGGCGCACTGGGACTGTCAGGATTTCCGTGTGAGGGCGGCGGGTTGAATATCAGGCCGCCATGGCCTTGGTGAAGCGCTCGCCGAAGATGACGGCGAACTGGGCTTTGGCCATGACCCATTCACGAGGAGCCATATTCGCTGGCGCGGACCTTCGGTTCCACTCCTTTTCGGAGCGGTTCAAGACGAGGAAGAGGAGCTTCATGGCAGCCTCGTCGGTCGGGAAGTGGCCGCGGGCGCGCACGGCGCGACGCAGCTTGGCGTTCAGCGCCTCGATCGCGTTGGTGGTGTAGAGGATGCGGCGAACGTCCGCCGGGAAGGCGTAGAACGGCACGACCTCGCTCCATGCCCGCCGCCAGCTCTGGGCGATCGCCGGATAGCGGCGGCCCCAGTGCCCCTCCTCGAAGGCGCCGAGCGCCGCCTCGCCGGCGGCGGCATCGATGGCGCGGTAGATGCCCTTCAGCGCTGCTGCGACGAGCTTGCGGTCCTTGTAGGAGACGAAGTCCAGGCTGTGACGCAGCAGGTGGACGATGCAGGTCTGAACCATGGCCTCGGGAAAGACGGCCCGGATCGCGTCGGGGAAGCCCTTCAGGCCATCGACGACGGCCAGCAGCAGGTCCTCGACGCCGCGATTTCGGAGTTCGTTCATGACGCGCAGCCAGAACTTCGCGCCCTCGTTCTGTTCCAGCCAGAGGCCCAGAATCTCCTTGGCGCCGTCGGCGCGGACGCCGAGCGCGATATGGACCGCCTTGTTGCGGACGACGCCCTCGTCACGGATCTTGACCCGTAGCGCATCGAAGAAGACCAGCGGATAGACCGGCTCCAGCGGCCTTGCCTGCCAGGCGGCGATCTCGTCAAGCACCGCGTCGGTGACGGCGCTGATGAGATCGGGCGAGACCTCGATGCCGTAAAGCTCGCGCAGATGCCCGACGATCTCTCGGGCGCTCATGCCCCGGGCATACATCGAGACGATCTTGTCGTCGAAGCCGGGAAAGCGGCGCTGATACTTGGCGATCAGCTGCGGATCGAATGTCGCCTGCCGATCGCGCGGAATCTGCAGCTCGATCCGGCCGGTCTCGGTCGTCACCGTCTTGCGGCCATAGCCATTGCGGCTGTTGCCGCTCTCGTCGCCCGCCAGATGATGATCCATCTCCGCGTTCAGGGCCCGCTCGGCGAAGGCCTTCTTCAGATCGTCGAGCAGCCCATTGGGGTCGAAGGCCGTCTTCGGATCGGCGCCGGACAAAAGCTGGTCCAGAAGCGCGTCAGGGATGCGGGGGGCTTTGCGTCGTGCCATCGGGAACCTCCATCGGGTCCAGTATGGCCGCCCTCACACGGAAATCCTGACAGTCCCCGGCGCACTTCGCGTGAGATCGTGCTCGGCGAGCGCGCAAGCTTACGTGCAATCGCACGGATCGCTGTTCCCTTGGCAATATCTTGGTGTTGCGACGACCGGTTGAATCCGCCCAATACGTCAGCATTCGCTACACCGAGCGTCTCGCCGAGGCGGGTATCGAGCCCTCCGTCGGCAGCGTCGGCGACAGCTATGACAATGCTCTCGCCGAGACGATCAACGGCCTTTACAAGGCGGAGCTGATCCACCGCCGCGGACCCTGGCGGAGCTTCGAGGCAGTCGAGTTTGCCACGCTTGCCTGGGTCGACTGGTTCAACAATCGCCGGCTGCTGGAGCCTATCGGCAACATCCCGCCGGCCGAGGCCGAGGAGCGCTACTACGCCATGCTGGACGAGCCAGCCGTGGCGGCGTGACTCAAACGAAATGGCCTCCGGGAAACCCGGCGCGGTTCAGAAGCGGGTTAACTCCACAGAGAGGTGCTGCGTCGTGTAACGTTTTCGTTTTTCATAACGAACTCCATCCGCATCCGTAACCGATGACGATTGGGTCGAATTGGGCAAGCGTGGCATGACAGCCGTCAGCCTAATCGCAACTTTCAACCCCTAGCCAAAAGCGACAGGAACGGCGGAACCATCGACCCGATTGCGATTCCAATCCCGCCAGCCCAAACCATCCACCTTCGCTGCTCAGCCTGCGTGCGCGCCTGCCTCACGAACCCTGCCAGATGCGACCGCTCGCGTTTCAGCGCATCGGCCTCGTCGCGCATCACCCGCGCGGCCTCAGTGAACGCCTCGGCCCCGGCGCGCCCGATCGCCCGCCCATGCTGCTCAGCCGTCATTTTCAACGCCGGATGGTCCTGGATGGCGACGATCCGCGCCTCGACCTGGGTCAGCACTTTCACGACGGCGCCCAGCGTCGGCGTGTAGTCCGTTGCCCGCGTCGCACCTTCAACGATCGCCGGCAGCGCCTCGACTGCCTGGCGCAGGGTCGCGACCTCCGCCTGCAGAGCATCGAACGCGCGGACCGCATCATCCTCGCCGACCTCGTTCTGATCGTCTTTCGTCACGCTCACCGCTCCATGCCCTTGTCGCGTTCGGGGACGTGCTTCTCGGCATCGGCCTGCCGCGCCGCATCACCGCGATCCGCTTTAGCGACACCCGCCTCCACACCGCGCTCGGCAACTTCGCGCTGAACCTGCCGCTGCCGCTCGCGATCCATCCCGGCCACCAGCTGAGCCGCGCGTTCGGGTCCGGTCAGAGCAGCCATGGCGCGCTGACTCAGGCTCTCATGTTTGAGCACGGCGACGAACTCCTGCGTCGATCCCGGCCGAGCCTTGTCCATGGCAGCACCGGCGGTCCGCAGCGCCAGCTTCTGATGCTCGAGAACCGGCAGGTCTGCGGCGCGCATACGCGCGGCGTCCTCATAGGCCTTTGCATAATTCTCGACGGCGGCCAGAAGCTGTACGCGGGCCTCAGCGGAGCCCGACGACGGCTCGCCCGGGCTCGCGCCGCCCGTACGCTCCGAAGCCGCGCGACGACCCTCCTGCGCTTCGCCACGCCCTGCCCCAAGTTTTAGCCCGGCGAACATGCTGCGCTTCGCGGCCGGCGTCTCCGTGTCCGGACCAGCCCGCTGAACCCCCTCCCCGCCGGCAGCGCGGCCCCGCACCTGATCGCGCTCACCCCGCTGATCGGCAGCGGGATCCTTCACCCCCGAATCTCGCCCAAGATCTCCGCGCCGTGTTTCGCCACCCTCACCCTGACGCGCCTGCCCCTCGCCGGCGCGCTCAACCGCGATCTCGCTCTTCACCCCGAACCGCTCGGCGATCCCGCGCCGCTCGGCAAACCCCTGCGCATAGTCCAGCGTGGTTTCTTTCGACCCGTCCCGGCCGAGCCGGGTCGCGAGCGATTCCATCCCGCCCTTGAACTCGTCCTTGCCGGCATAAAGCGTCGCCTGGTCACGATGGCGCGTCATCGAGACATAGGTCAGATGCCGGTCCATCGTCCCCGACGCCATGACGAAGGACCGATCGACGGTCGCACCTTGCGTCTTGTGGATCGTGGTTGCGTAGCCATGATCGATCGCCGCATAGTCGCTTGTCGTAAACGACACCGTGCGCTGTTCTCCCCTGGCGCGCGCGGGTCCGTCGAGCCGGGCCGTGATGACGTCCGGCTCGACGGACTGAATCGTTCCGAGCATGCCGTTCTTGACGCCGAGCTCGCGATTGTTCTCCAGGAACACGATCCGATCGCCGGGAGCGAACGACCGCTTGCCGTCATTGGTCTCGAACACACGCTCACGTCCAAGGCCACCCTGCTCGCCCTCCCCACGCGCCAGCTCGCCGGCCTCCTGCCGCGCTGACCGGATATCGGCATTGAGCGCCCGGACATCCACCCGCCGATGCGCCATTGCGACGCGCGAGCCCTCGGGCCGCTCGGCAGCGTCCGCCATGTAGTCGGCGACGATCGCCGCCCGCGCTTCGTCCCGGGTGTCACTGAACCGAACGCCGCCGCGCTCGGCATAAGCGGAGAGCCCCTCGCCCGTCCTGTGGCGGGCAAGATCTCCGGACGCCTCACGCTGCCAGTCCTCGCGCTGGCGGCGGATGTCCTGCAGCTCGGCGAACCCGACCCGCTCCGCGATCGCGCGGAACGGCGCACCGGCCCCGATCGCCTGCAACTGCTCCTGATCCCCGACCATGACCAGCTTCGCACCCGTGCGCTCCGCCTCGGCGACGAAGCGCGCAAGCTGACGCGATCCGACCATGCCGGCCTCGTCGATCACCATGACGTCTTTCTGACCAAGCTCGCCGCGACCTGCCTTCCAGCCATGCTCCCATGACGCCAGCGTCCGCGACGATATTCCGGACGCCTCCTCCAGCCCCTCGGCAGCCTTCCCCGACAACGCCGCGCCATGGACTGCATAACCCTGGCGCTCCCAGGCATCGCGCGCCGCCGCCAGCATCGTGCTCTTGCCGGCGCCGGCCAACCCGACCACAGCCGCGATCTGCTCCCCGCCGGTGACATGCTCCACCGCCCGGCGCTGCTCGTCGCTCAGACCAGCCCGGTCGATCGCAACATCCCGATCGGATTCCGACAAAGCCCCCCGAGCCACCTGGCCCGCCGTATCCGCCGCGACCCCTCGCCGGATCGCGCCATCCTGCACGGCGATCGCCGCATCGACATGCGCGCCATCGACCTCATGCGAGCGCGCCTCGCTCATCCGCATCGCCCCATCCGCCATGGCGCGCTCGAGCGCCACCATCTCCTTCGTCGAGTATTTCGCCAGGGTAATCTCGCCGTTCTGATCGACCCGCTCCGCCTGAAGCTCGACCAGAGCGTCTGACGCCATCACCTTGGCGAACGCCGCCTGGAACGCGTCCGCCCCGTCGATCGACCGATGCAGCGCTCTCGCGACATCGTGCCGATCGAACACGCTCTTCTCAGCCGTGATCAGCGCCAGCACCTGTTCCGGCTTCTCGGCGATCAGCTCGGCATTGCGCCGCGCCGCATCCCCGTCGAGCCGGGTCCGCGACACCTCGACCCCGCGCCGCTCCATCTGGGTGGCGAACACCCCCATATGTTCGGTCGGCTCGATCTCCAGCCCGCGCTCCTGATGCGAGCGATGATCGATCCGCACGTCCAACCCCGCGGCCGCAAGCCGCTCATTGGCGACCTGCTCCCAGGACTGACGGATCTCGCGCATCTGCATCGACGAGGTCGGCAGCCCCTGCGACAAAAGCCACTTGTTCTCCCGCTCGATCGAGGTCTTGTCCAAGAACCCCTCCGACCCGACAGCCCGCACCGTCATCAGAAGATGAGCGTGGTGATTGCGCACATCCGTCTCGCCATGCGGCGAGTGGATCGCAAAGTCGACCGCCGTCCCATAGCGATCAGCCAATCCTTGCGCGAACGCCCTCGTAGCCTCCAGCCGCTCCTCGGCATTCAGTTCATGCGGCAAGGCAATCTCGAACTCCCGCGCCACCCGGGCGTCCTTGCGGGTCTCGGCCGCCTCGGCGGCATTCCACAATGTCGCCCGATCTCTCGCCCATTCCGCATCCGACCCGCGCGGCAGCACGATCTCGGAATGCTCCACCCCGCCACGCCGGGTAAAATCATGCGTGACGCCATCGCGCTCGTTGGTCAGACGTTTCCCGGCGCGATAGGCCGCAGCCGCGACCGCGCTGCGGCCCGAACCACGGCTGATCGGCTTCATGCTGAGATGGTAGATCGCCAATTCGCGCCGTCCCCTTCGCGATCACGATATCAAACGCTGAGTTGTGCAACAACTCGTAAGTGCGCATTTAAAGCATCATCCGCTCCGCTTCTGCCGCTTCTCGTGGTCCGATCGCGGCACAGTTTGTGCTAAGGCGGTCGGCGATGAGATTGGCATGTCGGGCCGTGCTGCGCTGGATCGCATCGTTCAATCTTCGCGCTTAGGGTTGGCTAGCCAGACCTGCGTCGTTAGAATCGGGCGCTCACTCTGATGGAGACGCCCCATGGCGAGACGATCGATCGAGGAGCGGCTGGCCCAGCTCGACGCCCAGCGCAAAACCCTGCAGGCGAGGCTCGGTAAGCAGGAGCGCGCTGCCGATACGCGGCGCAAGGTGCTGCTTGGGGCGCTGGTCCTGCAGCGGCTGGAGACCAGCAAGGACGCCGAGTTCGTCGATCGGCTGCGGGCCTGGCTCAAGCGCGAGCTGCCAGGGTTTCTCACCCGCGAAGGCGACAGGATGCTGTTCCCCGAGCTGATCGACCGGTCGGCGGCTGAGCAGGCCGCTGCTGCGGCTCAGGCCTCTGGCGATCAGGCCGCCACGGGTGAGCGTGCCTGATGGTGGCGCGCATCGCCTTTGTGAACATGCTGCGCGCCGCCTGGCGCGATCCGCTCTGGGCGCTGGGCTGTGCCGTGTTCGGGCCGCTCTCGGCGATCCACTATGTCGCCAAGACTGGCGCGATCGCCGGCATCGTCACGCTCGTCCTCGTGTTCACCGTCCATCTCGCCATGGACGCGATCGGCATGGCGCACACCTGGCTCCATCTCGCCGGCAACCTGCTCGCCTGTCTGCTCGGGCTGATGACGCTGGCGCGCTTCGTGACCAAGCCCATGGTCGAGCATTTTGGGATGGTCGACGATGACGAGACCCATGGCTCGGCGCGCTTCGCCAACGACAACGAGGTGTCCTCGCTGACGCGGACGCAAAGCGGGCTGCTGATCGGTCGCGATCCCATCACCAAAAAGCTGCTGCGCTATGATGGGCCGGCCCATCTCCTCACCATGGCGCCGACCCGCACCGGAAAGGGCGTCGGCACCATCATCCCCAACCTCCTGACGCTCGATCGCTCGATCATCTGCGTCGATCCCAAGGGCGAGAACGCAAAGGTCACGGCGCGCGCCCGGGACCGCTTCGGCAAGGTCCACGTGCTGGATCCCTTCGGCGTCACCGGCATCGCCTCCTCCGCCTTCAATCCGCTACAGCATCTCGATCCCGACGACATCGATGTGGCGGAGGAAGCAGCGACCCTTGCCGACGCGCTCGTGTTCGATGCGCCGGGCGAAGCTGGCGAAGCGCATTGGAACGAAGAAGCGAAAGCTCTGATCGGCGGGATCATCCTGACGATCGCCGCCGACGAGCCGCGCGAGCGGCGCAACCTCGCGACGCTACGCGAATGCCTCACGCTGGCGCCAGAGGCCTTCACCGCACTGCTCAAGCGCATGCAGGCCTCATCGGCGGCCGGCGGGCTGGTCGCGCGCGCCGCCAACCGCCATCTCGGCAAATCCGATCGCGAGGCCGCCGGCGTGCTCTCGGCAGCCCAACGCCATACCCATTTTCTGGATTCGCCGCGCATGACGGCCGTGCTCGATCGGAGCGACTTTTCCTTCGCCGACCTCAAGCGCAGGACGGCGACGGTGTTTCTGGTTCTGCCGCCCGATCGGCTCGCGACCTATTCGCGATGGCTGCGCCTCATGGTCACCCGCAGCCTGTCGGATATGGG